>JAGWZH010000003.1 GCA_018971945.1 Alphaproteobacteria bacterium
CCGTCGGCCGTGTTAGAGACGCTGATCACCCCATAGAAGCCACGTTCGGAGAGCAGGTTACCAGCATTGGTGAAAACATCGCCGATGCCAAACACGGCCAAGGCGCAGGCCGCGAGCGCAAACGGATGACGCTGCACGCACACCATCGCCGCGACCATGGCCCCCATCCCGACAAATACCAGGACCGGCATGATCGGCATATCCATCATCCGCGGCACAGCCACGAGCGCGCCCGCCACGACCGCCGCCACAAGGGCGACGCGCAGCAGGATCTTCGCCGTCGGCGCGCCCCACGGCCGCAGCGCCAATGTGAGAGCGAGCGCGAGCGGATACTCAGCGATTGTGTTAAACAGCACGGGCGCGGCCAGCGCGGCGAACGCACCGCCAAGAACCCCCCCCACCGACATCCACATATAGAACTCGGTCAGCCCCGAGGCCTCCGGCCGCCGGCGGTAAAGCTCTTGGCAGCACACCAGAACGCCAAAGAACAAGGCCAGAAGCGTGATCGTGAGGAGGCTGGTCCACTGCACATAGGTCCAGCTCAAGATCAGCGCTGACACCGTGAGAACAAGGTGGAACAGCAACGCGAACCGCGGTGCGATCAGCGGCTTCTTCATGAACGCCATAATGAAGGCAAGCAGATAAAGCGCGAGCGGCGCAACCCACAGGAGCGGCGCTGACGCAACGTCCGTGGTGATGTGGGTGGAGGCCGCCACGAGCAGCATGGAGGGCGCAAAGGCGTAAAGCGTCCACATCCCCCGCTGCGTCCAGGTGGGCTTCGCCACCGCCGAAGCAGTATCAGCCGCTGCAACAGGGGCTTCCGCCGCCGGTGCGGTCCTGCGCTGCAAGCTCAAGGTCAACAGCCCGCATGCTGCAATCAGAACGCCGAGAGCCACATAGCCGAAAGTCCAGACCTCAGACTGCGCCTGCGCCCCCAGGAAAGGCTCCATCGCCAAGGGATACGCCACAAGCGCGATCAAGCTGCCGGCGTTAGAAGCGGCATAAAGGAAATAAGGGTCCGCCCCGTCCTTTCGGCCGGTTTTGGAGAACCACGCCTGAAGCAAAGGCGCGGTCGCGGAGATGACCATGAAGGGTGCGCCCACAGAGGCGGAAAAGAGCGCGATCAGCCACAGCGCTTGGCCACTCTCCGGCGGGGCGCCAAAGCCTGCGGCCACCGCCATCGGTAAGAAAAGACCTGCAAGCGCCAGCGCCGTCAGGTGTCCCGCAAGTTGCCCCTGGAGCGGCAACTTTTGAAGATAGTGCGCATAGGCGTAGCCAGCGAGCAGAGCGCCTTGGAAGAACACCAAAGCCACGTTCCACACGGCCGCCGAGCCACCGACCACCGGCAGCACCATTTTGGCGAACATCGGCTGAACCGAGAACACAAGGCTCGCGCCCAAGAAGATCGCGAGAAGATAGACCGGCGCCGCTGCGATCTGCGCGATCGACTGAGCGGGTTTTTCCGGAGTGACGGCAACATCGGACATGGGGCGTGCGCCTTTCTGGTATCCGCAGAAAACCCGCCTGTCTTATAATGCAACACTTGAGTATTTGCTAAGCAAGACCCGTCGCATTGAAAATTCGGTCAAGACAATGCTAAATGATAGATTAAGGCTGAGCATATGACCCATTCTGCAACGCTGCATTCCTCCATGGCCGCAAAAGCCCCCGTGGCCGCCATGAGCCAGCAGCTGGACCTCGTGCAGGCTTTACGCGGGCTTGCCGCCTTTGCGGTCCTGACCCATCACATCGCCGTTAGCATCGATCAGTGGTTCGGCACAGGCTTCACCCCGCCCGGCCTTGGACTCGGATGGGTAGGGGTGGACCTGTTCTTCGTGCTCTCCGGCTTTATCATGGTCTGGACCACTCAATCGTCAGGCCACGGCGTCCGCTCGGCCGCAGCGTTCTGGACGCGCCGGCTTCTACGGGTGTACCCACCCTATTGGGCGGCCGCCTTGATGGCGCTGGGACTCACAGCTCTGATCCCCGAAATCGTATCAAAGGACAGCGCCGGCCTTCTCGAAAGCTTCTTCTTATGGCCCGCAGAGCACCCGCCGTTTCTCCAGCCCGGTTGGACCCTGATTTATGAGCTCTGGTTTTACCTGGGCTTCGGGCTCCTGATGCTCGCGCCCCGGCGCTGGCTCGGCCCCCTATTGGCAGGCTGGGCGACTGCCGTCCTCATCGTCGGCGACGCCTTCAGCCACGAGGCAAACCCCGTCTGGCACATTATGGCCAATCCCCTGACCTTGAACTTCCTGATGGGGGCAGGCGTGGCCTTGGCGCTGCTCCGTTGGCGAGGAAACCTGCCCCGAACCGCTTTGCTCGGCATTGTGGCCGCCGCAGCACTTCTCCTGCTAGGTGGCGCCTTGTATGTCACCGAGACAGGCTGGTCCGAATGGACCCGGATGCTGGCCTGCGGCCCCGCCTCCGCCATTTTGCTGGCGGGCGCAGCGATGCTTGACCGCCAAGGCCGCCTCGCTCCGCCCAAAGCGCTCATCACGCTGGGCGACTGGTCCTACGCCTTGTATCTGGCCCACCAGCCGATCGTGTACGCCGCCACGTTTTTGAGCGCGACCGCCCTCGGCGTTGGCTGGGTAAGCCTCTCGGTGGCGGTCTTGGGCGGACTCACCTTGCCGTTTGTGGCCGCTGGGCTCCTGCATCATGTGATCGAAAAGCCCGCGCAGCAAGCGGGCCGCCGCCTCGCCCGCGCCATCGCCCCCTAACGGAAGGCTGGCTCGTCAAAGCTCCTCAGTTTTCGAGAGTGAAGCGCGGTCACGTCCTCTTGCAGAAGGGTGATGGTTTTGAGCCCGATCTGAAGGTGCGCCCCGATCGCGCTCTCGTAGAACTTGTCCGCCTGACCCGGCAGCTTGATTTCGCCATGGAGGGGCTTGTCCGACACGCACAGCAGCACCCCATACGGCACCCGCATGCGGAAGCCTTGGGTTGCGATGCAGGCGCTTTCCATGTCCACCGCGATGGCCCGTGACTGGGACAAACGCTTGCGCTCGTCTTTGTAGTTTAACTCCCAATTGCGGTCGGCATAGGAGACCACAGTCCCCGTTCTGAGACGGGCTTTGAGCTCCTCACGGCCGTCCGCCGCTTCCGCGGCCGCCTGCTGAAGGGCCACCTGCACTTCCGCGATGGCCGGGATCGGGATCTCAAGGGGAACCTGGTCGTCGAGGATCTTGTCGCGCCGCAAATAGGCATGGGCCAACACATAATCGCCAATCCGCTGGGTGGCGCGAAGCCCGCCGCAATGGCCCACCATGATCCAGCAATGCGGCCTCAAGACGGCCAAATGGTCGGTGATCGTCTTGGCGTTCGAGGGACCAACCCCGATATTAATGAGGCTCACGCCTCCTCCCCCAGGCCGGATCAGATGATAGGCGGGCATCTGGAACTTGCGCCAGGGGGCGTTCAGCGCAGCCTCGGCGATATTCGGCGCAGACGCGTCCAGCCGGACCCGACCGGCGCAGGACAGGATTGCGCCCGCGCCGCTGGCGACTTCGTCCGCGGCCCAACGGACGAACTCCTCCACATATCGCTGATAATTCGTGAACAAGATCCAGGACTGCAGGTCCGCCCATGGCGCGCCCGTGTAATGCTCCAGCCGCTTCAAGCTCATGTCCACGCGAGGCGCTTCAAAAAGCGACAAAGGTCGAGCCCCATCATGGCGCAGGATCGTATCGCCATCGACAATCGCATCGCCCACATCGGCCAGTTTTGGGTAGGGAAAATGCCGCGCCAGGTCGCGCATTTTTATGGCGTTGGGATCAAGACTCCCAACCCCATCGATCACAAACGGATAAGGGATCTCGGCTTCCGAGACGCCCACTTCCAAAGCCGCGCCATAATCCTCGACAAGCGGCTTGAGCTGCTCCAGCAAATAGGGTCGGAAGTGTCGCGGTTGGGTAACCGAAACCGCATAATCGCCGGGCCAGATCAGTTGGCCGAAGGCGCGACTGGCCCGCCCGCGGGCGGAGGGGCGGCCGTCATAGCGCACGCGCAATTCAGGATAGCGGAATAACGCGCGCTCATCGCGGGTGGGCGTCGCGCCCGTCTCCGTAAAGCGTGCGACCGCGGTTTTCAAAGCGCCAACCGCCCTATCGAAATGGACAATCAGCTCCTCGACGGCGTGTTCGGGGGTGTCGCAGCGGGCCATGGGCGCCTCTGAAGGCGCGAGCACACGGCAAATGTCAACCTGTTTTCAAAACCCGCTCCCCTAGGGGACGGAAGCTGAGCGGCCTGGAGGGCGCATTGGGGGCGACCGGAGAGATTGGGGATGGACGCGAAGCGTCATTCGCGTATCACCGGGTCCGCAATCCGCGGCCGGCGATACTCCACCTTGGCGATTTCAAAGGGCATCGCTGAAAAGAGACCCAAGGGCGGCTCATAATCAATCAATGTTTCGCCGACCACCAGACCCGAGTTGGGAATCTGCATGCCCTCGGGAATAGCGATCGTCGTCCCCGGCGCCAGGGGCGTCATGCCCGCCCCTTCGCTCCACTGGACTTCGGCCACACCATCCTCATCAATGAAGACGCTGGTGATGCGGGCCGTGACGCGGCTCGCTTCGGTCGGATGCGTCAGCCAAGGCACCGCAGCAAACAGGTCCTCGACTTCCTCGTCGGTCACGACCACATCGCGGGAGACGATATCAGCCAGAGATCCCGCAGCGATCTCAGCCCGGCTATTGGCGGCGGCGGCGTCGGTCAGCTCAAACGACATGAACAACAAAAGGAACATCATCGGGGCGATCAGCGCGAACTCGAGCGCCGCAACTCCGTCGCGGCTCTCTCGAAAGCGGATGCACAAAGCCGAGACATTCAGCCCCTTGGCAATCTCGATCACAATCGCCCCCATCAGCGAGACACTCGCCTTCTCAAAAGCAAAATCGATGCCGACGCAGGTGCGCGAAACGGACGTTCCGCCGCCTGTTAGGGAGTTCCTGCTCCCTTGCGCAACCGCAGAAACGATCCCTCAAGACGATGCGCGGATTTGGGTTCATGACCCGTCCGGCCAGGGCTCGTTGCGAAATAGAAAGGCTGAGTACATCACCCTCTGCCCCCCATCGATATTGCCGAAAATGTCCTGAAAGAAGGGCGTGAAAACTTGATGCTGGTAAAATCCGCGAACCAGAACAATGTCGCTGGGATCACCTGGGTCAAAAGCCATCTCCGCCTCTTCGATCAGACCATCGTCGGCTGGATCGCCGTCCGCCACCTCCGTGAACGCGTCGAACCGGCGGACGTCGACAAAGAGGTCGCCGCCGCAATCAACCGGCAAGATACGGCCCATGCTGGAGCAAACCTCATTCCGGATATCAGCCGCGGTGAGGCCGGCTTGCTGAATTTCGCCAGTGCGGATGCGCCGGGCCGTCTCGGTCATGGCGAGGTCGAGATTGCTTTGGACCAAACCAATAACGGCCACTTCCGCGAGCGCCATCAAGGTCAAAACAAAGGGCGCGCCGATCAAAGCAAATTCCACCGCCGTCGCGCCGCTGCGGTCTTGCCCGGCGCGTCGCAGCGGGCCAGCAAGCCTCAACAGAACTCCTTGGAACGCCATGCCTGCTCCCTCGAAAGCCTCTGCGCGCCTCCGATCCGCGAGCGAACAGGCTAAGCAGGAAATGTTTGCTCATTCAGCCAATGAACATGGTGAACCCGCTCTAACTGCGCAGGACGGGTGCGATCTATTCAGCACTCCGGGCCTGTCCGGAGCGGGCATTGGCTTGTCCAAGCGCGCGCTCAAAGCTAATGCTGCTATCGCCAATATCGGGGCTCGGGCGACATTCGGGGTTGCACGCCAGACGGCTGACATCGGCTCCCCGGATGACCATCACCGCGCCTGTCTCATCCGGCACAACCGTCACTCTACCATGATAAATCACAGCGCCCGCATCGTCGACCACCGTCAGGCTCGTCGAACCGTAGGCGCGTCCGGTCACAAACAAAAGACGGTTGTTCTGAACCGACACGCCAGCGACTGAGGGGTTTCCGATCACCACGCCCGCTGCATCGGCCGAAAGCCGAACAGGAGCGGCGGTGTCGATTGTCAAATGGAGATCCCGGTTCTCCGCAGCCACGACCGGAATTCGGGGGGCGCTCCGCGGCGCTCCGCCATCCGCATGGGCCGCTCCGGTGGCCCAAGCCATCCCCGCCAGGACGGCCGCCGCTCCGCCCGCCGCCAAAGCCCCCACTGTCATCGCGCTCCGCATATCGCCCTCTATGGCCGCCACGCCCGGCCGGCGGGCGCTTCTCTGATTTCACACGAGGTCTGAGATAGCGGCTTTAGGTTGCCCAAATCTGAAGAGCTCGGAGGCGCCCGCCGCACGCGCTGCGGTCCAGACCCCAAGGCCTGACGAGGGCGCTCGCGCAGCTTGCGCTAGTGATTTGTTTTTTCTTTTTTTCAAGGGAGCTCGCCTTGCACGTTTGTTTGATCGTGTCTGGACTGATCGTCAGTCATGGCGATCAAGGCGAGGCGCTTAGGTCCTTGATTTTACGCGAACAGGAGAGCCCCCATGATGCTGACCACCCTGCGTCGTTTTCTGAAATCCAAAGATGGCGCCACCGCGATCGCGCACGGCCTCATCGACGCCCTGATCGGCGTTGTGATCATTTCCGCGGTGACCGCCCTTGGAACGACCATCGAAACCCAGTTCAACGCCATTGAAAAGGCGATCGCCGCCTCGACCGCCTGATCTCAATCATAAGGCGCGCCTTCGCCCTTGAGGTGGGGCGCGCCCTGAGGCGGCCCGCTGCGTCGTTCTCCTTCGCCGCCTCCCCCCCGGCGTCCGATCCCCTCGGGTCCCGCCCTCTCGCCGCGCCTCACGTTTCAAGGGGGGCCTCTCGCGCCAAAGACGGCGGCCATCTCTCCCGCGGGTGGACATATATAGTTATTTCACATCAACTATATTTTCTTCTTTTTTGCCTTTATTTGTTTACTGACCCTCAACTCCAATCTGTCATCTAAGGTCGCGTCTGGACAGGGCGTTGGGTGCTCCGACAAACGCCAGGCGGCTCGGTGCACACAACCAGAAGGAGTTATCACCATGATGATGAAGTTGCGTCGTTTTCTCAAATCCAAGGACGGGGCGACGGCGATCGAGTACGGCCTGATCGCTGCGCTGATCGGCGTTGTGATCATTTCCGCGGTGACCGCCCTCGGCACCACAATCGAGAACCAATTCAACGCCATTGAAAAGGCCGTGAAGGCGCCGAAGGTCTAACCGGGACATTTGCGCGCCGGGACGATGAGCTCTGGCGCGCCTTTTCTCCTCGTCTTACTTCGCTCAATCGAGCCGCCTCGCTTCTCGCGCGGCGGCTCGCTTTTTTTAAGCGTCGGGCTCGACAGGGCCGTCGGCCAAGCCGCCTGATCCTTTCCAACAAGGGTTTTCTCGATGCTCATCATCGCCGCCTTGACGCTCTTTACGATCCTGCTCCTGGTCGCGGCGGCGAACGATATCGCCACAATGACTATTCCCAACTGGGTCTCTGCAGCTCTGGTCTTCGCATTTCCGCTTTTCGCCCTCGCTGCGGGCCACAGCATCGCTTTCATCGGCTACCACTTGGCCGTCGGCCTCATCGTGCTTGCTCTCGGGATCGGCTTGTTTTCTCTCAATCTTCTCGGCGGCGGGGATGCGAAAGTGATCGCAGCCGCAGCCGTATGGACCGGCTTGAGCGGGCTGGTCGTGTTTGTGAGCGCCATGGTATTGGCAGGCGGAGTTCTGGCGCTCAGCCTTCTCGCGCTGCGGCGTTTGGCGAAGCCGCAGGACGGACGACCTGCTTTCCTCAACCGCCTGCTCGATCGCCAGCGCGGAGCCCCTTATGCCGTGGCGATCGCTGTCGGCGGGATCGCCGCATTGCCCTCCTTGCCCTTTGCAAGCCAAATCGCGGGCCCGTTAACTCCGTTTTAGGCGTGGCGTGAAAATCAGAGGGAGGTTGCATCTCGCGACGGGGGCCCTGCTTTCATGCTGTCTGTTCGTCAGCTCATCGTCCTCGGTGTGGCCCTTGCGGCGGCCGTCGGCGCCGCGCTGCTCATCGGCAATATGTCTGCTCCCGCGCCCCCCGCCCCTGAAGCGGCTCAGGAGGCGACAGGTCAACAGGTGCTGGTCGCCGTGCGGGACATCCCGCAGGGCTCTCTTCTCTCCGCCGCGGATTTGCAGTGGCGCCGCCTGCCGGACGACGCGATTGGGCCGACCTTCATCACTGAAACGGCCCACCCCGACGCGCTCACTGAATTTGTCGGCGCGGTCAATTTGCGCCCATTGGCGACAAACGAACCCCTCCAAGACGGGGCTCTCGTCAAGCCTGGCGATGGCGGGATGCTTGCAGCGCAAGTGGCGCTTGGATATCGCGCCGTCGCCGTCATGATCTCGGAGGAATCCGCCGCAGGCGGCTATATCCAACCCAATGACCGGGTCGATGTGATCTTGACCGTCAGGAGGCCTACGCCTGCTGCAGGCGGCGGCAGCGGCTTTGAAATCATTTCCGATGTGATTTTGGAAAATGTGCGGGTGCTCGCGGTCGGCGAGCTCACGCAAGTCGCGCCGCCGCGGGAGGGCGAAGGCCAAGCCCAAAATCTCGCTCAAACAGCGGTCCTGGAATTGAGCCAGGAGGACAGCCGCACAGTGGCGCGGGCGGAGGCGTTAGCGCAAGATACGGGCGGATTGCGCCTCGTCTTGAGGGGCGTGCAGTCAGAGCCGCCGGGTTTGGAGGCGCCGAGCGCGCAGCGCTGGCGCGCCGCCTCTCTGGAGCAGGGCGTGGAGCAAATGGGCGGCGTCCGGGTGCATTCCTTCGGCGAGGAAGCACGATGAACAGGCTGCTCCGCTGCGCCCTCGCTTCGGCGACCTCGCTCGCTGTCGCTGTTCCCGCACCGCTTTACGCACAGGCTCCCGTGGAGACGAGCGCAATCCGCATCTCCTCCAGCGCCGACGGGCAAACCGCCTTCTTGGTGCTGCCGCTGAACAAGGCCGCCATTATCGATTTGCCGGTCGACGCCAGGGACGTGCTGCTGTCAAATCCCGCCATCGCCGACGCGGTCGTCCGTACCGCACGGCGGGTGTACGTCATCGGCCGAAGTCTGGGGCAAACAAACGCCTTCTTCTTCGATGCGCGGGGCGGCCAAATCGCCAGCGTGGAAATCCGCGTCGAACCTGATGTCGGCCCTCTCAATGAGCTGTTGGCGCGGCACGCGCCTGAGTCCCGAGCGCAAGCCGAAGCCGTGAACGGCTCATTGGTGCTGACAGGCTCTGTCCGCAGCGCGGCGGAAGCCGAACGCGTGCTGCAGATCGCCACCCGCTTCATTCAGTCCGGCGGGGCCGCAGCCGGAGGCGGAGCGCCCGGCGCCAGCGCCGGGGCCGGCGGCGCCGCGCCAGAAATCGTCAATCTTCTGCAAGTGGGCGGCTCCGAACAAGTGATGGTTCGGGTCCGGGTCGTCGAAATGAGCCGGACGCTGGTCCGCCAGCTCGGGGTGAATGTCAACGGGGAGAATATCCTCAACACCCTGATGCCGGAAGACGTCTTTGTTCGGGTCGCCACGGAAAACGGCTTTTCTATCGCTGGTCGCGCGCTCGGCGGTCTGTCCGCGACGGCGGGCGTCGCCGACACCATCCTCCAACCCAGCAGCCTCACCTTTCCAGGCTCACAGGCAGCCACCGTGCCCAGCGCAGCGGCAGGCGTCGGGGGCTTTTCGTTCGATAATGGCGGAACGCTCGACCCAGTCGACGACGAGACGGTCTTCGGGCCCGCCCAGACCCGCTCCAGCCAAGTGGACGCCTCCATCGACGCGTTTGAACGCGCAGGTCTGTTGCGCGTGCTGGCGGAACCGAACCTTACTGCGATTTCAGGAGAGCCAGGGCGCTTTCTCGCAGGGGGGGAGTTTCCTGTTCCCATCGCCGCCGACAACGGCGAGATCTCAGTGGAGTTCAAACCCTACGGCGTGGCCTTGGCCTACACCCCAGTCGTGCTCTCCGGCGGCCGGATCTCGCTCAAACTCTCGACGGAGGTCAGCGAACTGACCAGCGAAGGCGCGATCGCCACCGGCGATGTGCCGATCCAAAATCCGGACGGCTCCACCTCCGTCTTGCGGGGCATCACGATCCCAGCCCTGCAAGTGCGGCGGGCGGAAACGACCGTAGAGTTGCCGTCGGGTGGCGCGCTGGTGCTCGCAGGCCTCATCCAAGAACGCTCCCGGGCCGCCATTGAAGGCATTCCCGGCGCCATGAACAGCCCGATCCTGGGAGCCCTCTTCCGCTCGCGGGATTTCGTCAATAGCGAGACTGAACTGGTCATCATCGTGACCCCTTATCTCGTTGAGCCGACCAATCCCAACCAGCTGCGGACCCCGGCGGACGGTTTCCGCAATCCGACTGAGGGGGAGTCCATTCTCGGCGGTCGCCTTAACGCGATGTATCGCACACCCACTGATGGGTCCGGGCGCCCCCGCGCTTTGCAAGGCCCTCACGGCCATGTTCTCCCATGAGGCGCTCCATGACGCTTTCCTCCCCTCGTTGTTCCAACCCGCTGCTTGTCGGCCTTGGCTTGTCCATGAGTCTCGGCGCCTGCGTCACCCCCAACACGCCGCCTCCGCCCGTGGCGTTGGCGAGCGCAGTGGACCAGCATCGCATCGAGGTGCTTCAGACGGGCGAGCGTTACGACATCACGGTGGGCCCTTCCGATATGGGTTTGACGCCGGAGACCCGCTCCGAGATTCTCGCCTTCGCCTCCGCCTATCAGGAGGAAGGCCACGGCGCCTTGGTCATGAGCGCACCATCGGGCGGAGACAACGCCGACGCCGCAGCCCGCGCGGCGCAACAAACGCGGCTCGCTTTGATGTCCGCAGGCATACCCTATGCCGCGATCGCGCCTTCGGTCTATGACGCCTCCGGCATGGCGAGGCCGCCGATCGTGCTGAGCTTCACACGCTATGAGGCTGTCGCGCCCGACTGCCGTCCGATCTGGGAACAGGATCTCTCCGACAATATGCACCAACCCTACGCGAGCTTTGGCTGCGCGACACAGGCCAATCTGGCTGCGATGATCGAGGATCCCCACGATCTCTTGCAGCCAAGGACAATGACGCCCCGCGACGCGGCCCGACGCGCGGTGGTTCTGGACCGCTATCGCAACGGTCAGCCCACGGGGGCCGAGCGGTCCAGCGACGAGCAGGCCGCGATCAGCGATGTGATCGATTGAGAGGAACGCCCATGTCTCAGCGTGAGGCCTCAACCGGCCGGCCGCCGCTCAATCCAAGAAACGTCCTCGCTGGCGACGATCCGTTCGCCGCGGCGCTGCGCTCCGACGAGACCCAAGCCGTGGCTCGCAAAGGGGCGCGACCTGCGTCCGCTGCTCTCGGCGGGTTTATCGGTCTTGTTTCGGACGAGGCGGCGGATCCAACGCCCTCGCCGACGACTGGTCCCTTTCCCTCCCTGTCTGCGGAGCCAACGCCTTCGGCGGCCGCCTCATCCTCGAGGACGCCGCCCGGGGAAGCCCTTGGCGGAGGCGATATGTTGGGTGCGGGGGTCCGCGATGCCGACCAGCCCGTCCCCTATATCCGTATCCACGCCGCCTGCGATCGCCGCGAAGTGGCCAAGACGATCCAAGCCGCCGCCGGAGACAGGCGATTGGCCAAGGCGCAGATCAGCATCGAACTTGGCGGGGTTGGAGCCGCTTTGGTTCGGCTCGCGGGCCAGCCGAGCCCCGACCTCTTGATCCTCGACACCGAACTGCGTGGTCAGGATCTGCTCCATGCCCTGGAACGCATGGCCGAGCTTGTGGAACCCAAATGCAAGGTCATGGTGATCGGGGCCACCAACGATATTGGTCTCTATCGGCGTCTGATGCAGATGGGCGTCAGCGAGTATCTTGTGGCGCCGCTGCAGATTGTGTCCCTGATCCGGTCGATCGGCGCGCTCTATGCGGATCCAGACAAGCCCTTTGCAGGACGGACAGCGGCCTTTATCGGCGCCCGCGGCGGGGTGGGCGCGTCCTCGCTCGCCCACAATGTCGCCTGGGCAATCTCAGAACAGCAGCGGGCCAATGTCAGTCTTGTGGATCTCGACCTTCCCTTCGGCACCGCCGCTCTCGACTTCAATGAAGACCCTGCGCAATCGATCACTGAGGCCCTCGCCGCCGCCGACAAGGTGGACGCGATGTTCCTCGACCGGGTGATCAGCCGTCCCACAGAGCGTCTGCAGCTCTTCAGCGCGCCAGCCAAGCTTGAGCGGACCTTGGAGATCGACCCCGAAAGCGTCAGCCTCGTTTTGGACAAGATCCGCCGGACAGGGCCCCATATTATTCTTGATTTGCCCCATCTTTGGAACGGCTGGATGAACCAGACGCTGGCCAGCGCCGATGATATCGTGATCGTGGCTTCGCCGGATCTGTCTTCGTTGCGCAACGCCCGGCATCTTGTCGAGTTCGCCGTCAAGAGCCGGCCGCACGACGCGCCGCCCTTCGTGGTGCTGAACATGGTGGGCGTGCCGAAACGTCCTGAAATCGCTCTCAAGGACTTCGCCGAGCACGTGGGCGCCGCGGTCGTTGCGGAGATCCCCTTCGATCCCGCCGCGTTCGGGGCCGCCATGAACAACGGACGTATCCTGATGGAAGCCTTCGGAGAGTCCAAGACGGCGCAAGCGATTTCCGCCCTCGCCGCCCGTCTGACCGGGCGCGAGCCGCAGGCGCCGAAGAAAACGCGGTTGTTAGACAAAATTGGCTTGACCAAAAGGTGATCCTCTATGTTTGGAAAGCGCACCAACGACGCTTCGCCGTCCGCGGCGGCGCCAGCCCTGGTAGGCTCTTCCCGATCGGGTGACGCCCTTCGCGCCGCACAGCCCTCCGACAGCGCCGCCCCCCCCAGGGCTGGGGCGAAGCCTGCGCAGGCCCCCCTGGCCCAGCCTTCGCCGGATGTCCATTCCGAACAATATTATCAAATCAAATCAATAATCTTCAACGCGCTGATTGAAACCATCGATCTGTCGCAGTTGGCGCAATTGGACATAGAAAGCGCGCGCGAAGAGATCCGCGATATCGTTGCTGAAATCATCAGCATCAAGAGCGTTGTGATGACCGTCTCCGAGCAGGAGCTGTTGCTCGACGATATCTGCAACGATGTCTTGGGTTATGGCCCTCTCGAACCCCTTCTGGCGCGAGACGACATCGCCGACATCATGGTCAACGGGGCGAGCACGACCTTCATCGAAGTCAACGGCAAGGTGCAGAAAACCAGCATCCGCTTTCGCGACAATGCGCAGCTCATGAATATCTGCCAGCGGATCGTCAGCCAGGTGGGCCGCCGCGTCGATGAATCCAGCCCGATCTGCGACGCCCGTCTCGCGGACGGCTCGCGGGTCAATGTCATCGCCCCACCCCTGTCGATCGACGGTCCGAGCCTCACGATCCGCAAGTTCAAAAAGGACAAGTTGAAGCTTGCAAACCTTGTGGCCTACAAATCCATCAGCGAGCCCGGCGCGAAGATCCTCCAGATTATTGGCGCCTGCCGATGCAACACGCTGATCTCAGGAGGCACAGGTTCGGGAAAAACGACCCTGCTCAACACGTTGACCGCCTTCATCGACCCTGGCGAGCGGGTCATCACCTGCGAGGACGCCGCTGAGCTGCAACTGCAGCAGCCGCATGTGGTGCGGCTCGAAACCCGTCCGCCAAACATTGAAGGCTCGGGTCAAGTCAGCATGCGGGATTTGGTGAAGAACTGCCTGCGGATGCGCCCTGATCGCATCATCGTGGGCGAGGTGCGGGGCTCGGAGGCGTTTGACCTCTTGCAAGCCATGAACACCGGCCACGACGGCTCAATGGGCACGCTGCACGCGAACACCCCCCGAGAGGCCCTGTCGCGCCTTGAATCGATGATCTCGATGGGGGGCTTTTCCCTGCCTCAAAAGACCATCCGCGAGACCATTGTGGCGGCCGTCGACGTGGTGATCCAGGCAGCCCGGATGCGCGACGGCTCTCGGCGGATCACCCACATTACAGAGGTGATGGGCCTCGAAGGTGACACCATCGTGACCCAGGATCTCTTAATCTACGAGATCGAAGGGGAAGATGAAGACGGCCGCATCCTCGGCAGACATGTCTCAACCGGCGTCGGTCGCCCCCGCTTCTGGGAACGGGCTCGCTATTATGGTCTCGAGCGGGAGCTCGCCACAGCCCTAGACGAGGCGGAGCGCGCGCGATGACCCCCACCGCCTTGCTTGCCGCTTGTCTGATCTTCGCCGCAGTGGCCCTCCTCGCTTTGTTGTTCGAGCCGAAGACAAGCGACAAACGCGCCCTGCAGCGCGTGAAGGAGATCCAGACCAAGTCGGTCGCCAAACGCGGCGATCTGGACGCCTCGAACGTGAAACGCCGGCAAAACTTTCAAGATGCGCTGAAGGCGCTTGCGGAAGAGAACAAAAAAGTACGCAAAAGGCGGGTCTCCCTCAAAGGCCAACTCGCCCAAGCCGGACTGCCCTTCGACGAGAGCAAGTACTGGATCGGCGCAGGCGTCCTTTCGCTCCTGTTGGGGCTTCTTGGTTTCATGCTGCAGGGCATGATCGGCGGTCTTGTCGGGGCCTTCATCGGCGCCTTCGGCTTGCCCCGCTGGCTCTTGGGCTTTCTCGTCGGACGGCGGCAAAAGAAATTTCTCAACCAGTTCGCCGAAGGCATCGACATGATCGTCCGCGGGGTCAAATCCGGCCTACCGCTGACCCAATGTTTGAGAATGATCGCGCAGGAGGGCCAAGAGCCGTTGAAGTCGGAGTTTCAGGCCTTTGTCGACGGGCAATCCATGGGCGTCCCGTTCGAAACAAACTTGCGGCGCATGTATGATCGCATGCCCCTACCGGAAGTCAATTTCTTCAACATCGTGCTGCTCATTCAACAAAAGACAGGGGGAAACCTTTCGGAGACGCTTTCCAACCTTTCAACCGTTCTCCGTTCCCGGAAAATGCTGAAAGAAAAAGTCAAGGCCCTGTCGTCCGAGGCTCGCGCCTCGGCAATGATCATCGGCTCTTTGCCTTTCATTGTTATGGGCCTTGTTTATATGGTTCGGCCCGATTACATGAATCTGCTTTTCACATCAACGGTCGGGAACTTAATACTCTTGGGCGCCGGCCTGATGATGAGCGCTGGCGTCCTCATCATGAACAAAATGGTCAATTTCAAATTCTAGGGCGAGTGGGCGATGGATTTCGGCGAGTGGATCACCAACCCTTCCGTCTTGGCGAGCCTGCTTGGGGCTGGGGCGGCCTTCGCCACCATCCTGACCATAGCCCAACCGCTGCTCAGCGGCGCAAAGGCCAGTGCGCGTTTGAAGGACGTGGCCAAAAGGCGCGAAGAATTGCGCCTTAGAAGCCGGGCTCAGCTTGAGGTGTCTGATCGAAAGTCGCTGACGCGGGCGGACGCGGCGCAGTTCATGACCAAAGTCGTTCAGCGCTTCAATCTGGAAGCGGCGCTTGCGGTGGAAGGACTGTCTGACAAACTTCAACGGGCGGGGCTCAGAGGGCCTGCGGCTACAACGACCTATTATTTCTATCGCGCCGCTTTGCCGATCGGGCTCGGCTTGGCCGCCTTTTTCTATCTGTCGGTTCTCGGCTTCGCAGAACGCTTTGAGATGAACGGCACGCATGTGATGGTGGCCGTGGTCTTCTTCATGGTGATCGGCTTTTACGCGCCCTCGCTCTACATCTCCAATCTCGCCTCCAAGCGGAAAGAAGCGATCATGCGCGCTTTTCCGGACAGTCTTGATATGCTGCTGATCTGCGTGGAGAGCGGCATGTCCATCGAGCTGGCGCTACAGCGCGTGGGTCAAGAGATCGCTCCGGTCAGCACGGAGTTGGCCGAGGAGCTGCAGCTGACCTGCGCGGAGCTCTCGTATCTTCCTGATCGGCGCCAGGCTTTTGAAAATCTCTCCAAACGCACCGATCATCCAGGGATCAAGGCGGTGGGCATGGCGCTCGTGCAGGCGGAAAAATACGGTACGCCGCTTGGCCAGGCCCTGCGGATCATGGCCAAAGAGAACCGCGACCTGCGGATGAACGAGGCGGAGAAAAAAGCCGCCGCCCTGCCTGCCCAATTGACGGTTCCGATGATCGTGTTCTTCCTGCCGGTACTGTTCGCGGTGATCATTGGGCCGGCCATGATCCAGGTTATGGAGATGATGGGCGATTGAGCAGAGCCTGAGCGCTTATCGGCGCAAGGCGGCGTCGAGATCGTCCCAACGGCGCGGGTCTTCGAAAAGACCCCGCAGATAAGACACATTCTCCGTGGCCATGGCAGGGGGCAGGTCCACGCGGGCGATGGCCTCGGCTTCATCCAGACGGCCCTGGAGACCAAGAGCGATGGCGAGGTTCTGCCGGGCCTCGGCCGGAGCGCCAGTCAGCGCCGCCGCCTGGCGCAGAACGGCTTCAGCTTCCTCCGCCTCGCCCGTCAAAAGAAACGAGACGCCCAAATTGGTCAAAGCGCGGGGATCGTCGGGGCGGATCGCAAGCGCCTCCCGGTAGGCCATGCGCGCGTCCTCGAACCGCTCCAGCTGATCAAGGGCCACGCCCAAGGCTGAGCGGCTATCGACATCGTCCGGTTCGGCTCGAGCCAAAAGGGCCAGGGGCTGCAGCGCCTCCTGCGGCCTTCCAGAGGCGAGATAGGCCAGCCCGAGCGAACGCCACAAGGACGGGTCGCCGCCATGGCGGCGCAAAGCCTCGATCGACACCGCGACGGCGCGGTCATGCCGACCGCCCTGGCGTAGAGCCTCCGCGAAGCCACGCGCGGCGGCGATATCCTCTGGATTGGCTCCATAGTCGGCGGCCCAGAAGGCCATCTGGGTGAGCATGTCCTCACGGCCGATCGCGGCGCGCGCGAGGGCGCGATCTTCGACGCCAGCGGCGGTGCGATCTTCAGGCGCGGCGACGCTGTCATCGCCTCCGCCCAAGGACGCGCATCCGCCCAGCCCGCTCGCCAGCAACGCCACCGCAGCGCCCGCCATGACCTTGCGCATCGATCTGACCTTTAAGATGTTATGCTCGCAGCGATGCTCGCCGCACTCGGTCAATAAAGCCTTAACTCCTTCGTTCTCCCAGCGCCTTCCTTCCGCGCGCTGGCATGCGCGAGGCTCCGCAGGATTGCGCACTCCATGTCTGACCCTCTCCCGTTCATCGCCTCCGCCTCGGGCGCCACGCCCATCGCAGTGATCCGCCCCGAAGACTGGCCCGCGTTCCAAGACACGCTGTCGCCGGCCCAGAAAGCCTTTGCCGCCCATCTCGATTGGCGGGGCCAAGCGGGACGCGCGCTTTCCTTGCCGGCAGCGGCTGGCGGGGTTGAGCGGGTGCTGTTCTGCTTGGCTCAGACGGCGACGCCGATGACGCTCGCGGGGTTCGCAGGAGGCCTTGCGCCCGGCGACTACCGCTTGGAGCGCTTGCCACAGGACATCTCGCCGACGCTGGCGGCGCTGGCCTGGGCGCTGGGGACCTATCGGTTCACCCGCTACAAAGCGCGAAAGGCCCCTGCGGCGCGTCTCGTATGGCCGGAGGGCTCAGACCAAGCCGAAGCAATCCGGCTGGCCGAGGCGGTGCGCCTGGTCCGGGATCTGGTGAACACGCCCGCCCAAGACATGGGGCCGGACGCTTTGGAAACCGTCTTCCAGGCTCAAGCGCTCCATCATGGGGCCGCTTTCGAAACCATTGCGGGAGACGCGCTTCTGAAGGCGAATTATCCCCTGATCCATGCGGTGGGGCGCGCCGCGGCGGAGGCGCCGCGTCTGGTCCGGCTGCGTTGGGGAGACCCTGCCCATCCGCGGGTGGCTCTGGTCGGCAAAGGAGTGACCTTCGACACCGGCGGCCTAGACGTGAAACCCAGCGCCGGCATGCGCATCATGAAAAAAGACATGGGCGGCGCCGCACACGCTCTCGCTTTGGGGCGGCTTGTCATGGACGCGGGTCTGCCCGTCCATCTTGAGGTGACGGCCGCGATCGTCGAAAACGCGCTGTCGGCCAACGCCCTTCGGCCAGGGGACATCGTCAAAAGCCGCAAGGGACTGACAGTGGAGATCGACAATACCGACGCCGAGGGGCGGCTGATCCTGGCGGATGCGCTGGTTCGGGCCTGCGAGGATACGCCAGAGCTGCTGCTTGATTTCGCCACGCTCACCGGAGCCGCGCGGACCGCGCTCGGTCCCGACGTCCCGCCTTTTTTCACAGACGACGAGACGCTGGCCGCGGACCTTGCTGCGGCGGCCCAGGCGGTCCACGACCCGTTGTGGAGGCTGCCCCTGTGGATGGGCTACGACGCCGACATGGATAGCCCCATCGCCGATCTCAAAAACACCGGGGACGGCGCTTTTGCAGGGGCGATTTTCGGCGCGCTTTTCCTCAAGCGCTTCGTCACCGCTTCCTCTTGGGCCCATTTCGACATCTATGCCTGGTCCAACAAAGAACGCGGGGGCCGGCCGGTCGGCGGGGATGCGCACGCTCTGCGTGCGGTGTGGGAAGTGCTGAAGGCGCGCTACCCTAAAAGCTGACCGCCTTTGCCAATGACGCGCGCCGGACCTTGTCGAGCCGGCCAAATCGGAGAATGGTGAATCATCTTTTAATGAACAGGAGCGATTCTCCATGGCCGCCGACAGCGTGTCTCAAGCCGACGCTCTGGACGTCTGGCGCGCCGTCACGATGCAGGCGGTGCGCGGCGGTGAACCCGACCTGACGACGCGTCAGCTGGCGATCCTGATGACCATCACGCTTGGGTCCCCACCGCACACCGTGCGGGGCCTATCCCAATCCCTTAAGATCGGAAAGCCAGCGGTCACCCGTTCGGTGGACGCGCTTGAGCGGCATGGGTTGGCCGTGCGGATGGAAGATGAAGACGACGCCCGCAGCGTGCTGATCGTCAGGACCGCCCGAGGACAAAGATTCCTCGCAACCCTGGCTGCGGCCGGCGCGCCAAGGGCCGCCGAGGCGGCCGCCCTCATGAAGCGGATCTAGAGGCGGCGACGTCCCCGGGCGATCACCCTGGCGCGGTCGCCTCAAGTTCTTGTCCACCGGCGGCTTCCTCACCCCCCACTGCAGGCGCAGCGGGCCCCCGCGGCGGCGGGAGCGCAGCCGGCGCATCGTTGAGAGAACGCAAATACGCCACCAGAGCAGCCCGATCTTCCGATTGCCGCAGGCCAGCATAGGCCATGGCGGTGCCTGAAATATAGCCGGAAGGCCGTTCCAAGAAGGCGTAAAGATTGTCGTAGGACCAAGTCTGGCCATAGGCCTTCATGGCGTCGGAATAGCTGAAGCCCGGATGAACCCCCGCTGCGCGGCCGAACACCCCGTAAAGGGCGGGGCCGATGCCGTTGGCGCCGCCCGGCTCAACAGAATGGCAACTGGCGCACGCAGCCTGGAGCCTGTCGCCGCGTTCGATCAGCGCGGCCAATTGAGCAGGATCAGCCAAAATCGAACCCCAATCCGGGGGTCCAGCGTCCTCCGCGCCGCTGCCCCCGCTCGCCTCCGCCTCCACGACAATGTCTGGTTGGAAACCCGGCGTTTCAGGATAGTGCGGCGCAAAAAGGACCTCCGACCCCCAATTCACCATCATCACGCCAAGAGCCGAAGCCAACACCGCCCCGGCGATCGCATTCAACCGTAGATCGCTCATTGTCTCTTCCGCATCGAGGAGCGCTCTTTCGCCCCATACAGCTATGGATCGGCCTTATGGCCTGCGTCGAAGGCTTTTCGCAAGGCGTTGTGGCGCCGCAAAATCGAAAGCGCCCCGGATATCAGCGCCGCGCGCCCGCTTGGGAGACGAAAGCGACGATGCGCCGCGGCGAACTAACGGGTTGCATAACCCACCGTCCTCCGCCACCAACAGCGCATGAGCCAGAAACCGCCCCCGCAGATCGCCTTTCAGGGCGAGCCCGGCGCCTATAGCCACCAGGCCGCCCGCGCCGCCTACCCCGCATGGACGCCCCTGCCATGCCCGACCTTTGAGGATGCTTTCGCCGCGGTGCAGGAGGGCGCTGCGGCCCTGGCGATGATTCCGATCGAGAACTCCCTCGCCGGCCGCGTGGCGGACGTCCACCACCTCTTGGCCGAGGCCGATCTCTACATCATCGGCGAGCGCTTCGAGCCGATCCGCCACCAGCTTTTGGGGCTGAAGGGCGCAAATCTCACCGAGATGAAACGGGTCCGCAGCCACCCGATGGCCCTGGGCCAGTGCCGCCGGCTGACCCGGCGCCTCGGCCTGCTGCCGGTCAAAACCGCCGACACCGCAGGGGCCGCCCGTGAGATCACTGAGCTGAAAGATCCGCTTGAAGGCGCGCTGGCCTCAAAACTCGCCGCCGAGATCCATGGCCTCGACATCCTGATGCCCGACGTCGCCGATGCGCCCCACAACGCCACCCGCTTTGTGGTCCTCTCCAAATCCCCCGACGACGCCGAGCCCGAAGCAGGTCCCTGCATCACCAGCTTCGTCTTCCGCGTCCGCAACGTGCCGGCCGCGCTCTACAAGGCCATGGGCGGCTTCGCCACAAACGGGGTGAACATGACCAAGCTGGAGAGCTATCAGCTCGACGGCAGCTTCACCGCGACACAATTCTACGCCGACGTCGAAGGCCACCCCTCCGACCGCGGCGTCCGCCTCGCCCTGGAAGAGCTGCAATTCTTCTCCAGCCATCTCAGGATCTTGGGCGTCTATCCCGCCGACCCTTTCCGGAAAGGAACGCCATGAGTTTGACGCTTCATCATTGCCAAGGATCGCGGTCGTTTCGCGCCGTATGGGCGCTTGAGGAAATGGGGCTCCCCTACGAACTCGTGTCATGGCCTTTCCCGCCGCGCGCGCTCGCGAGAGAATATCTCGCCGTCAACCCCTTGGGGACCGTGCCGTTCTTGATCGACGGGGCGGTTCGCATGACTGAGAGCGCGGCCATTTGTCAGTATCTTGGAGACCGGTACGGTCCCACATCCCTGGCGGTCCAGCCCGGGGAGGACGCCTACGGCGATTATCTCAATTGGCTGCACCAATCGGACGCCACCCTCACTTTCCCATTGGCGATCCGCCTCCGTTACAGTTTTGTCGAGCCCCCCGAACGGCGCCTCGCCCAGGCTGTTGAGGACTACGGCAAGTTCTATCTCGGGCGGCTGCGCTGGGCCGAGGCCTGCTTGGCCGATGGGCGGGAGTATCTCTGCGCCGGGCGTTTCACGATGGCCGATATCGCCATCGGCTATGCGCTCCAGCTCGGGACCTTTCAAAAGCTCGGGGACCAGTTTCCAGTCCATGTCGCGTCTTATTATCAGCGGCTCATTGAACGGCCCGCCTATCAGCGCGCCCTCCTGCGCTAACGCCTGGCGCGCCGCCAAGCCAAGTCACAAAGTCGCGCAGAGCCCACAGGGAATCTGCAGGACGCCTCCGGATTAAACCAAAGCGGATCGGGGCGATGACGCGCAGCCTAAGGACGGGTTCTGGGGCCAGGCGGACCCCTCAGCCGAATGTCTCTGAGGTCAGGTTTCGCTCTCTTCGGGCGCTCAAGCGGCTATCGCTGTCGTTTTCGCACCTGTCCGCCGGGATGGATGGACGCATAGCCCTCAGGGCTGACGATCGCGAACAAGAGACGATCGCGAACAAGACAGGCAGACCAGGGCCCTCAGACCGCAGGCGGTCTTCGCGCCTTTCAGCGCCCGCGCTCCAACATGTCCGCGGCAACGGCATGGCTCTCAAACAAGGGACGGCGGGGATGAGACGTGCAGGTCTTCCCCGTCATAAGCGGGGCGTGGACGGCCGGGATTGCGCTTCAGGGTTTGGCCGCGCTCCCGCGTCAGCACAAACCGCGCCCGCCTCGAGACAACCGGAGCGCCCATCGCAGGGCGATCGGCTGGGCGCCCCTCATGGCTCTTCCGCCCACGCCTTGAGAAGGTGATGGGCGATGGCAAGACGAGGCGGCGCAAAGACGCGTCGCCCGTCTGAAAGGGTCGCGCCGCCAGCCAAGGCCGCGCTTGCCTCCGCTCTGGTCAGCCACACCGCTTCTGCGATCTCGTCCTCAAGCACCAGATCCTCATCAAAAAGGACCTCGGCGATCATGCCAATCATGAGCTGGGAGGGATAAGGCCACGGCTGGGCATGGAGATAGCGGGCGCTCCGGACCGTGAGTCCGACCTCCTCCAACACCTCCCGCGCCACCGCTTCCTCCAGGCTTTCCCCCGGCTCCACAAACCCCGCAAGGGCGGAATACATGCCTGGCGGAAATCGCTCCTGGCGGCCCACAAGGGCGCGATCGCCCCGGACCGGCAACATGATCACCACGGGGTCGACGCGCGGGAAGTGCTCCGTCGCGCAGCCTGCGCAAACGCGCTTCCATCCACCCTCGGCAGGATCGGTGGGCGCACCGCAATGGGCGCAAAAGCGATGACGCCGGTGCCAATCAAGCAGCGACTTCGCGCACCCCAAAATGGCGCATGCGTGGTCCGACAGCGATGGCGCGCTCCCCCGCAGATCCTCAAACCCGCCAAGGCCCGCGAGCGGGCTGTCATCCAGATTGAACCGCACCCCCATCGAGACCGCGAAATGCGGCGCGCCGGAAGCGTCCAGGCCGAGGAAAATCACCGGGCTCGCTTTGTCCGCGAGGCCCAACACCGCGGGGCCCAGCCATACGGGCGTAAGACCCGAAGCCCCCTCCGCCACAAGCGGCTGATCCTTCCGAAAGGCGCAAATTTGTGCGTCGTCCCGGGTTAAAGCCTCGCTGAGCCAGCCTGCGTCCTTGCGACGATGACCAGCCCTATCGAGGGGATAATTGGCGAAGGTGTTTGGATTGCGTGGTTGGAGCATGCCCATGGGCTAGCACGAGCGACAGCCCGCGGCGAGAGCATCAGCCGCCCAGCCCCTTTGACGCCTTTTTCCCAGACTTGGCGGCGTCCAGGTCAAGCTCCGCCTGCGGCGCCGGCAATCGCGGCATGAGATTGGACTGTTCGATCACCGCAATCTCGCCCTCTTCCCCAGCGCCGAGTTCTTTGAACCGCCGCGCCTGCGGCAGCACCCGCGCCTCCACCGAACCCACAAGCTCATTGTAGCTCTTCACCGACTTCTCGAGGCTGTTGCCTAGATTGCCGATCTTGTCCGCCATCGTGGCGAGCCGCCGATAAAGCTCGCGGCCCAAAGTCGCGATCTCTTGCGCGTTCTTGGCCGCGGCTTCTTGCCGCCAGCCGTAGGCGACGGCCTTCGCGAGCGCCACGAGCGTCGCCGGCGTCACGATGATGACCTTAAGAGCCAGACCGTCCTCAAAGAGGTCGGGATCGCGCTCCGCCGCCGCGGCGAAGAAGTTCTCGCCGGGCACGAACAGCGCGACGAAATCCGCAGTGTCCGGCACGTGCTTCCAATACTCCTTGCCGCCCAGCTGCTTCATGTGCGTGCGCAACTGCAGGGCATGGTTCTTCAAATGCGCTTCCCGGGTTGTCTCGTCGGGCGCGTCCATCGCATCGAGATAGGCGCTGAGCGCGACCTTGGAGTCGACCACGATCTGCCGGTTGCCCGGCAACCGAATGATGACATCGGGCCGAAGCTTTCCGCCCTCGCTGTCCACGCTCGCCTGCTCGGTGAAATCGACGTGCGCGGAAAGCCCAGAAAGCTCGAGCACGTTGCGGAGCGTCTCTTCCCCCCATCGACCGCGGGTCTTGGGGGCCGCCCGCAGCGCGGTGACGAGCTTGCCCGTCAGCCCTTGGGTCTCCTTCAGGGATTCACTCACCTGCCGGATCTGCTCGGAAAACGTCGAGGCCTCCTGCAGCCGCGCCTTGTTGAGCGCGTCCACGGTTTCCGAAAGCCGGGAGAACGCCTCCTGCACCGGCGTCACAACCTCTTTCACCCCGCCCGCAGCCGCCGTTTGGTGTTTTTCAAACGTCTCATTGGCGAGCGCGATAAACCGCGCTTCGCTCTTGGCGAGCGCCTCGCCTGCGAGCGCCCCAAAGCTCTTCTCGACATCCAGCTTGAAGGCGATCAGAGCCTGCTCCCGCTCTCGCGCCGCGGCTTCCCGGGCTTCAGCAGCGCTTTCGCTGGCCGCAAGCTTGGCGGCGAGATCCCGCGCTTCCGCCCGGGCCGCGTCGCGCTCAGACGCCGCCGTCGTGAGCGCCTTCAACTCTGCGGCCTGCGCCAATGCCTGCCGCTCGGCGACCTCTCGCGCGGCGCGCTCCTTCGACGCAGCGCGGGCGAACCAACAGGCGGCCCCCAAGGCCGCCGCGATCAAAAGCCAATAAGGCGCAGTCTGCTCAATGCTCATCCGCCTAACGTTAAGGGATTCGGCTCAACCCGCCCCCATCGGCGCGGCGCGCTTGCCTGCCGCGACAGCCGCAGTTCCAGGATGGCCAGAGGTCAGTCCCCGCATTATCTCTTAAGGATGCAGACCGTCTTCAATGTTCTTGTACCCGCAGCCCTGCTGGCCGTGCTGGCGATCCTGCTCTTCGGAATCTTTGCGTTGTTCAAGGGCGGCGACTTTGGCCGCAGCTGGTCGAACCGCGCCATGCGCCTAAGGGTGGTCGCGCAATTTGTAGCCATCCTGGTGCTGCTGGCGGCGGCATGGGTGGCGCGCCAGGCGGGGTCATGATGGTTAAGCTCGACAAAATCTACACCAAGGCAGGCGACATGGGGCTGACCCGTCTGGTGACGGGCGAAGAGGTCGCCAAATGGTCCCCGCGCGTTGAATCATATGGCGCGGTTGATGAGACCAACGCCGCGATTGGTCTCGCCCGTCTCTACGCAGAGGGCGCTATGGATGAGGGCCTCGCCCGCATTCAGCACGATTTGTTTGATTTGGGCGCCGATCTCGCCACGCCCGAACGGGACACCCCGCTGCCCTTCCAACCCCTTCGCATCGTGCCCACCCAGGTCGCCCGGCTTGAAACCGAGCTCGACGCCATGACCGAGCGTCTGGCCCCGCTGACGAGCTTTATTCTTCCCGCAGGCTCACCCCTCGCAGCCCATCTTCATGGCGCTCGGACCATCGCCCGCCGGGCGGAGCGCTTGATCGCCGCCCTGGCGCACACGGAAGGCGAAAAAGTCGCGCCGGAGGCTCTGGCCTACGCCAACCGCCTGTCGGACTGGCTTTTCTGCGCCGCCCGTGTCGCCAACGATGACGGCCGCGCCGACGTGCTCTGGGTTCCCGGCGCGAACCGCTAACCCACCGCTGCGGCGGCCCCCATCAGCGCTTCGCCCACCGCCGGCGCCGCCTCGTCCACCGCGCCGGAGTTCGCCGCTGCCGCCGCAACGAGCCGCCGAGGCGCGTCGATCAGCAGCTCGGCGTACCACAAAGTGTTTGACCCATTATGCCACAAGACCCCATCGGCCCGCACAATAAGCCCCATCGCATAATCGCCCCCGAACGGCGGGGTGTGCAGCATCGCCCAGCTCTCAGGGCGCAAATAAGCACTCCGGTCCCGGTGCGCGCCAGCGAACAGGAGCAAATCCGCAAGACTCATATGCGCCCGCCCCGCCGGCCCCAACACCGCAGGATTGTCGGTGACAGGCGATCCCACAAGATAAGCCGAAAGGCGCCCCATGCCCCGGGCATGCCCTGAGGGCTGATCCACCGCGCCCGGTGTCCCCGGAGCGCCAAACCCAGCGCTCGTGATCCCCAGGGGCGCAAACAGACGCTCCTGGATCACCGCCTCCCAAGCTTGGCCGGCGACGTTCTCGATAATCGCACCGGCGATCACATAGCCGGAGTTCGAATACTCAAAATGCACGCCAGCCGGGCCCTCCGGCGCGACCGAAAGGGCTTCTGCCGCATACACAACCCGGTTCGCCCGCGCATCGGCCTCCTCGCGAGGATAGGCCAGTAATCGGTGTATGGGGATATTGCCCGTCAAGCCCGAGCGATGGCTCAAGAGATGCCGCAGCGTCACCGCGCGGTATTCTTCCCGCATCGCGACGCCTTCCAGCATCTGCGACAAGGGCGCATCCCAGGACAGCAGCCCCTCTTCGACCAGTTTCGCTACAAGCGTCGCGGTCATCGACTTGGTGATCGAGCCCACATGCCAAAGATCTCCTGTCGTGACAGCGGCCTCCGCCCCGCGCTGGCGCACGCCAACGGCCAGATCAAGCGAGCGCCCCTCAGCCCCCCGCGCCGCTGCAGCGATCGCAGGCGCTCGGGACCGCGTGAGGAGCTGGCCAAGACCCTGCGCCGTCAGCGCCTGCGCGATCCTTGGCGCTGTAAGCCCCGCCTCACCCCGCTCAAACCGCAGAGGAATAGCCCCGCCTTGGGTAAAGGTCCCCACGAGCGCCCCATTCTCCAAAGCGCCTTCATAGCGGGCGTTGACCCCAGCAAACCGCAATGACGCCGTGGTCGGGGATAGGGCGGCCGCGCTCGCGGGGATCGCTTCATTCCCCTGGTCGATGCTATAGAGAGCCGCGCTCCCATCCGCCCCGATCACAAGCCGCAGCCGCAGCTGCGCCGACCCGACCTGCAGAACGCCGGTCCACTCGCCGACCAGCCCAGGCGCTTGCCCCGAAGCGCCCCCACCAACGCCCAAACCCACAAGCGTCGCCACCGCCGCAGCCCCACCCGCAAGAACTGTCCGTCGTTTCTGCATCGCGCCTATCCCAAGATCTTGTCGCCGCCGGCCATGACGATCGTTCCCCGGCGCCGCCGACGCCACTGCAGCCCTTACAACAGACGCCCCCCTTACATTGACGGAGACGAAACGCCGCAGCTACTGTGCGTGTCTTTCCAGGGAAGCCATGTCTGGCGCTGCGCCGGACGTGCCGTTAGAAGCACGTCCAACGGTCCAACCAGGGGGTAATGCGCGATGAAAGTTCTCGTGCCCGTGAAACGGGTGCTCGATTACA
The DNA here is from genome assembly GCA_018971945.1 of Alphaproteobacteria bacterium. GTDB lineage: Bacteria > Pseudomonadota > Alphaproteobacteria > Caulobacterales > Aquidulcibacteraceae > REEB509. The sequence goes on from JAGWZH010000003.1 coordinate 26,787, forward strand.
ATTTGAAGGTCCGGGTCAAACCCGATCAATCGGGCGTCGATCTGTCGAACCTCAAAATGTCGATGAACCCCTTCTGCGAGATCGCGGTCGAGGAAGCTGTTCGGCTGAAAGAAAAAGGCGCGGCGACAGAAATTGTGGCGGTTTCCATAGGCCCCGACCAGGCGCAGGAGACGATCCGGACCGCCCTCGCCATGGGCGCAGACCGCGGCATCCTGGTGAAGGCCGACGCCGAGATGGAGCCCCTCGCCGTCGCCAAGATCTTGGAGGCGGTCGTGGCCGAGGAAGCGCCGGGGCTCGTGATCCTGGGCAAGCAAGCCATCGATGACGACAGCAACCAGACCGGCCAGATGCTCGCCGCCCTTTTGGACTGGCCGCAAGCGACCTTCGCCAGCCAGATCACATTGGATGGCGGCAAGGCCACGGTCGTCCGCGAAGTCGATGGCGGGCTTCAAACAGTGGCGGTTGAGCTCCCTGCCGTCGTCACCACCGATCTGCGCCTGAACGAACCGCGCTACGCCAGTCTTCCCAACATCATGAAGGCGAAGAAAAAGCCGATCGACCTCAAGACCCCCGCAGATTATGGCGTGGACGCCGCTCCACGCCTGCAGGTGGTGAAGGTGACCGAACCGCCTAAACGTCAAGGCGGGGCGAAGGTCAAGACTGTTGATGAACTGGTGGACAAGCTTAAAAACGAAGCAGGAGTGCTCTAACCATGGCCGTCCTCGTCATCGCCGAGCATGACAACGCCTCGCTCAAAGAGGCCACCGCCAAAGTCGTCGCCGCCGCCAAAGCGATCGGCGGGGATGTGGACGTGTTGGTCGCCGGGCATAACGCCGCGCCCGCAGCCCAGGCCGCCGCCAAGCTCGACGGCGTACGCAAGGTGTTGCACGCCGACGGCCAATCGCTGGCCAAGCAGCTGGCCGAAGCGCTGGACGCGCTCGTGACGCCGCTGATGACGGGTTACGACGCTGTGTTGTTTCCCGCTTCCACCTCAGGCAAGAACGCCGCCCCACGGATCGCGGCCCGGCTGGATGTGATGCAGATTTCCGGCGTCATCGGCGTCTTGGGCCCCGATCTCTTCGTGCGGCCCATCTATGCCGGCAACGCGATCCTCACCGTCAGGGCGACGGACGCGAAAAAGGTGCTGACGGTCCAACCAACCGCCTTCAAGGCCGTCGGCGGCGGCGGCGAGGCGCCCGTGGAGACGATCGCGGCGCCCGCCGGCCCGTTCAAGGCGGCCTTTGTCGCAGAAGAGCTCTCAAAGTCTGACCGACCCGAGTTGACCGGCGCCAAGCGGGTCGTGTCCGGTGGCCGGGCTTTGGGGTCGGAAGCCGAATTCAAAGCCGTCATCGAGCCCCTGGCCGATCGGCTGGGGGCCGCCGTCGGGGCTTCCCGCGCCGCGGTGGACGCAGGCTATGCGCCCAACGACTATCAGGTCGGCCAGACCGGAAAAGTCGTGGCGCCGGAACTCTATGTCGCCGTCGGCATCTCAGGCGCTATTCAGCACCTGGCGGGCATGAAGGACTCCAAGATCATCGTCGCCATCAACAAGGATGAAGAAGCCCCCATCTTCCAGATCGCGGACTACGGGCTTGTCGCCGACTATAAAACCGCAGTTCCGGAGCTGATGGCGGCCTTGACCAAGGCTGGCGTCTGAAAGAGCGGCCACAGCATTTTCAAGGCGGTCCCTTGGCGCAGGGCCGCGACCTGAGGGTTGCGGCCCTGCTACGACTCCTCGCGTTCTTAAGCGGGCAGCGCTCGTCACCGCTTGACATGCCGCGTCGGCCGCTGTCCGCTAGGCGGACAGATGCCGATATGCCGCTTTGTTGCGTTCGCGAAATGCGGTAGTGTGCATCGCACAATAAGGACGGGCGCAGACCGCTCGGGAAAGGGCCACTATGGCTGAAACCCTCTTCGCAAGTCAGGCTTCCGCCGACAACGCCGCGCCGCTCAAGACCATCGCTGTGGTCGGGGCGGGGCAAATGGGCAATGGAATCGCCCACGTGGCGGCGCTCGCGGGCTATCATGTTCGGCTCAACGACGTCGCCGAGGACCGGCTCGAGGCCGCCCTGCGGCAGATTGAGCACAATCTGGCCCGACAGCGGCACCGCGGGCTGATCACGCCAGCCGCCATGGATGAAGCCATGGGCCGGATCGCCCGCACCTCCGATCTCGCCGTGGTCGGCGACGCGGACCTCATTATCGAATCGGCCGTCGAAAAGGCTGACGTCAAGAAAGCGATCTTTGACGCGCTGAGGCCGCACCTCAAGCCCACGGCGTTCCTCGCTTCCAACACCTCCTCGATTTCGATCACGCGGCTCGCCGCAGCCACCGACCGGCCCGAACGGTTCATCGGCATCCACTTCATGAACCCCGTTCCCGTCATGAAGCTGGTCGAGTTGATCCGTGGCCTGGCCACGAGCCAGGAAACCTACGCCATGGCTCTGGCCTTCACCCAAAGCCTTGGCAAGACCGTCGCCAACGCGGAAGACTTCCCTGCCTTCATCGTCAACCGCGTGCTGATCCCCATGATCAACGAGGCCATCTACACGCTTTATGAGGGGGTCGGCACGGTGCAGGCGATCGACAAGGCGATGCGCCTGGGCGCCAATCATCCGATGGGGCCGCTCGAACTTGCTGACTTCATCGGCCTCGATACCTGCCTTTCGATCATGCAAGTGCTGAACGAAGGCCTCGCCGACACCAAGTATCGTCCCTGCCCGCTGCTGGTGAAGTATGTCGAAGCCGGCTGGCTCGGCCGGAAGACCGATCGGGGCTTCTACGACTATCGCGGCGAACACCCGGTTCCCACCCGCTGAGCCTTTGCGCCCCCGACCAAGGGCGGCTATGGCTCAAACCATGACTGACGCCAAGACTTCAGCGCTCAATCCGCAGCCGCGCTTTCCTCCGCTCGCGTTGCGTCGGCCGGTATGGCTGTGGCTCCCTATCGCCTACGCGCTGTCTGCAGGCTGGCCGGTGGTCGCGCTGGCAGGCCTCGGCGTCGTGACGTCCGCCCTCGCAGCCAATGTCGCGGTCACGGCGGCGCTCGCGCTGCTCACGGCCCTCATCCTCCGGGAAGCCGCGCGGCCTCTGCGGACGCGACGGGATGTCGTCCTTTTGTTTTTGATTTATGGCGCGGCCGGGGCGGGGATCGCGCCCACGATCATCGGATACGCCACTGGCGCAGTGGGCGCGGCGGGTTTCGACGCCAGCACGGCGGCGAGCCTCTGGCCCCTGGCGCTGATGACGGGGCTGCCAGTCGCTCTCCTCGCAGGCCTCGTCTTCTCCGGCGTGGCGTGCGTGAAACCCCCGGCGCGGGAACCGGATAAAGTCCCCATGGAAGCCTCGCCTCCTCAAGAAGCATCGCATGAACGCTGAAAGCCCTTTCGCCATGCGCGACTCACCGGCTCTCGCCCTGCGGCGCCCGGGTTGGTTCTGGGGACCCGCGGGCTTGGTCTTGGTCTATCTCCTCGGGCTCATGGCGGCCACCCTCGCTGCGCGGCTGTTTCTGGGCTCGGGCTGGGGGGCCGCGGCGGGCCTGAGCGCTCCCGCTGTCATGGCGACCGTTCTGACCGCTACCGATCTCGGCTCGACCCTGCGTCGGAAAGAGGGAGCGCCCCTGCGCCGGTGGGTCGTCGGCGGCGCCCGGGCATGGGGCGCGGTGGGGGCGGCCTGGCCTCTGGTCTGGGCCGTGATGGGCGCGCCCGGGGCAATCTGGCTGGAGGCCCTGCGGGTCTTGGCCGGCGGCGCCATCGGCGCAGTCGCCGGCGCTGCGGCGGCTTTGGCTTCAGCGCGCCTGGCGCTGGCGCGCGTCTAAGGCCTCGCCCATAGCCGCATCAGGTTCGAGACAGCCTGGTCAAGCCTCAATAGCGCGCTTTCCTCCGCCCCCGCCTCGGCCAATTGCGCTCGGGTCTGATCGAGCTGAAACAAGAGCTCGCGCTCGGCCGCGCCTGGAACAAGGCTCTCCACCCAACCGACCGCCGCCCATCGCACACCAGTCAGGATCGGCGCGACCTCGTGAATTGAGCCGGCCGGGTAAAGAACCGCCTGGCCAGGCTCGAGCTTGATCTCCTGCACGCCAAAAGTCGTCTCCACGCGCAGCGCGCCTCCCTCATAGCTCTCAGACGGCGCCAGAAAGAGCGTGAAGGCGAGGTCGGCCCGCAGACGCTGCTCCCCCGTCCCCATCACCGCATCGTCGGTGTGAGGGCCATAGGCCATCCCGGGCGCATAACGGGAAAACAAGATGGGAGAGATCCGCCTCGGTCGGGCGGCGGACACAAAAACAGCATGCCGCTCCAAGGCCCGGCGCACAAAACCTTGCAGCGCCGCCGCTTCTTCTCCACGAGCCTGCTCGTTGCGTTTGACCCTCCGCGCCGCAGCGCCAGCCGTCACGCGCCCATCGCCCCAGGCGGCCCGCCCGAGCCTCTCCCGCAACAGCATCGCGTCCTCAGGACTGAGCACCGCGTCCAATATAAGCATCATGCGGACGCTTATTGCGAATTATTCGCAACTCGTCCAGTCTGCGCCATCGTGTTCAAACCAGACAGGGAGCTCCGTCCATGATCAGAAACGGCCAGTTCCTCTGGCGTAGCCTGACCGCCATGAGCCTCGCATCAAGCCTGGCCGCCTGCGTCCCCGCCGGCGGCGAACCCGGCGAGCGCAACCTCACAGCCCCACAGGGCGCGGATGGGGAAGCCGGCGCCGGCGGCGACGCGTCCCCGGGTCCGACCGCTCCCGCCCCGTCGGGTGAATCAGGGGAAGCCGGCCTCGCCGGCGTCATGGATGGGCTCGGCGACGCCGAACGCGCCGCAGTCCGGCTTCAGCAACTCAAAGGCTTTTTCATCGCCGCCGACGCCTTGATGCGCGGCTCCGACCTCGCGCCCGCTGGGGTCTTGATCGGACAAGGGGTGTTGGAAGTGTATCACGCCTTCCCCAACGACATGGCGGGCTATGACCCAACCCGGGCCGAGGCCGCATCGCGGATCGGCCTCGGCCGCAATCCCTCGCGCCCGGCCATGGCGGACGCGTTGCGCGACGCCATGGCCGGCGTTGACGCCCAGATCGCCAGCCTGGACGTGAACGGCGCCGTCATCGCCGGCCGCATGATCGAGGCGAGCGAAGGGCTCTATCGGCATGTTGATTTGGGGGACGGGCTCGTGGACGAGACCGAGTACCAGCACAGCTTCGCCGCAGCGATCGCAGCGCGAGACGCGCTCGTGCGAGACGAACGCCGGCTGCGGCGGATCAGCCCCGCCGCCTACGCCGAGGCGCTCCGGGAAGTCGAGGCTTTCGCAGCGCTCTGGAACGGCCCAGACGCACCCGCCGACCTCCTGCCTTTGGGACACGTGCTGGCGCAGGGATCGCGCGCGCAGCTCGCCCTGTCGGCGCTTCAGAGCGGCGGGTGATCGGCGACCACCGCACGGATGAGACGCTCGGCCTCGGGACTTGACCAGTCTGCATCGCCAGCCAACCGCGCGAGTTCGGCTCCATCGCGGTCATAGATGATCGTTAGCGGCAGCCAACCTGACCTGCTGTCGAGATGGGTCCAACGGCTGATGTCATGGTGGAAGGCGAGCCGGCCGTCAGTCAGCGCCGCCAACATGGCGCGGGCCTCGTCAGCTTCAGTCCCTTCATCGATGCTAATGGCGGCGACGCGCACTTGATCGCCAAACCGCTCCTGCAGCGCCGCCAAAGTCGGCATCTCCACCCGACATGGGGCGCAAAAAGTCGCCCAATAATTCACAATCAGGATCTCGCCCCGCATCTGCGGGAGCGAGGTGCTCCGGCCGTCCGGCCCAGTAAAGGGATGAGGGGGTTGTGGGGGGGGATCATCGAGCACCTCCAACCGCGACAAAGGACCCTCTGCGAAGCGCTCATAACCTTGCGCCGGAGGCTTGGACGTGGCGGCGAAAACGACGTAGAGGAAAGCGGCCGCGCCCAGCAGGGCCAGCCATCCCGCCGCACTCAGGGCCCAAGAGCGCGGCGTCAGTTTCGAAGAGTGCGCGTTCATGTCCAAAGCCCCCCCATCGCCTGCTTCCGAAGGCCAGAACATGTGGGGCGGGCGCTTCGCCGCCAAGCCCGATACTGTGATGCAGGCCATCAACGCCTCGATCGGTGTGGACAAGCGGCTCTGGCGGGAGGACATCGAAGGCTCGAAAGCCCACGCCGCCATGCTTGCAGCCTGCGGGATCATCACGCGGGATGAGGCGGACAAGATCCATGAAGGGCTGGAGGCCATCGCCCTGGACATCGCCTCAGGGCGCTTTGTCTTCGATGAGGCGCTGGAAGACATCCACCTCAATATCGAGGCGCGGTTGACCGACATGATCGGCGAGCCGGGCCGGCGTCTGCACACGGCCCGCTCGCGCAATGATCAAGTCGCGACAGACTTCAAGCTTTGGACGGCTCGGGCCTGCGACGCGGCCGGGGACGCCCTTTCAGCGCTGCAACAGGTGCTGCTTGATCGGGCGGAGGAGCACGCCGATTGGGTGATGCCGGGCTTCACGCACCTGCAAACCGCGATGCCCATCACCCTGGGCCATCACCTTCTGGCCTACGTCGAAATGCTGGACAGGGACGCGATGCGTCTGGCCGCTGCAGCCTCCATGGCGCGAGAGGGATGCCCGCTCGGAGCCGCCGCGTTGGCCGGCACAGGATTTCCAATCGACCGTGGCATGACAGCCAAGTTGCTCGGCTTTGACGGTCCTGCAGGCAATTCTCTCGATGCGGTGTCTTCGCGGGACTTCGCACTGCAGGCGGTCTCAGTCCTCGCCATCTGCGCCACACACCTGTCGCGGCTGGCGGAGGAGATCGTGCTTTGGACAAGCCCCCAGTTCGGCTTCGCCCGGCTCTCAGACGCCTGGTCTACAGGCTCTTCCATCATGCCGCAGAAACGCAATCCGGACGCTGCCGAACTCATCCGCGCAAAAGCCAGCCGGATCGCGGCTGATTTCCAGGCTCTGGCGAGCATCGTGAACGCCCTGCCCCTCGCTTACGCCAAAGATCTGCAAGAGGACAAAGCTCTGACATTCTCCGCCTTCGACTCGTTTGATCTCTGTGCTGCGGCCCTGCGCGGGATGATGCAAACCATCAGGTTCAATCGCCAGACCATGGCGTTGGCCGCCGAGAAAGGCTTCTCCACCGCAACAGAACTGGCGGACTGGTTGGTGCGGGCCGCGGGGATCGCCTTTCGCGACGCCCACCATATTGTCGGCGCCTGCGTGAAAAAGGCCGAGGCGTTGGGCCATGAGTCCCTGTCCTCCATGGCCTTGTCGGAGTTTCAAACCATCGACCCCAGAATCAACGCAGAGGCGGTGGCGCAGCTCTCAGTGGACAAGGCTGTGGAAGCCCGCGACAGTCTTGGCGGAACCGCTCCTCAGCGGGTGCGCGAAGCCGTTCAACGCTGGCGCGCCGCTTTGGGCGCTTTGGACGAGGAAGAAGCCTGACATGAAGTCGACGCTCCCGCATCTGACCCATGCTCTTTTGGTCGCCGCAGCGCTTTGGGGTCTCGCTGGGTGCGGCTATCGCGAGGGACTGGAGCGCCCGCCGCCGATGTGGGGGGAGGCGCGCGCCAGCCATGAACGCGAAGAGGCCGCGCGGCGGCAAGCGGAGGAGGCCGCCGAGGCCGCAGACCAGCCGTCGCAGGACCCGCAGAACTGATGCACCACTTCGCGTATCGGGACGGCGTTCTCTTTTGCGAAGAGGTTTCTCTGGCGGCCATCGCAGACGCCGTGGGCACCCCGGCTTATGTCTATTCCACCGCAACTTTGCGGCGGCATTTTCAGGTTTTCCGGGACGCCATGGCCCCGCTCGACCCGCTGATCGCGTTCGCCGTGAAGGCGAACGCCAATATCGCGGTTCTCCACGTCCTGGCCCAAGACGGCGCCGGGGCGGACACGGTTTCGGCGGGGGAAATCAAGCGCGCCTTGGCCGCAGGCGTGCCGCCGGAAAAGATAATCTTCGCTGGCGTCGGTAAAACCAGGGCCGAGCTCGGCTTCGCCGTCGATGTCGGCGTGGGCCAGATCAATGTGGAGAGCCCAGGCGAGCTCGTGGAGCTTATCGCTTGCGCGCAAACCCGGGGACGGAAGGCGCCTGTGGCCTTGCGGGTCAATCCCGCGATCGGCGCGGGAGGGCACGACAAAATCGCCACCGGGGGCGGCGACACAAAGTTCGGCATCAGCCTCGCCGACGCGCCGGCGCTCTATCAGGCGGCCTGCCAAAATCCCTGGTTGGTCCCAAGAGGCCTCGCGGTGCATATCGGCAGCCAGATCAAAGACCTCGCGCCCTTGCGCACAGCTTTCCAGCGGGTGCGCGCTTTGGCGGAAACCTTGCGCGCCGATGGTTGGCCCGTGCGCCATCTCGACCTTGGGGGAGGGCTCGGGGCGCCCTATTTCGACGAACCCGATCCGCCGAGTCCGTCGGCATACGCCGCCCTCGTCAAGGACGTGTTTGCAGGGTTTGATGCGGCCTTCGCCTTCGAGCCGGGCCGGCTCATCGCGGCCAATGCTGGGGTATTGCTGACCCGGGTGATCCGGCGTCAGCCGCGGCCAGAGCGAGACATTCTGGTGCTGGACGCCGCCATGAACGATTTGGTCCGCCCTGCGATGTACGAGGCCTATCATGATCTCAAGCCTCTCCAGGAGAAGGACGCCGCGGTCGAGACCATCGATCTTGTGGGGCCGGTCTGCGAAACTGGCGACACCTTCGCCAAAGGCCGAACCATGCCGCGCCTTGAGCCCGGAGAAGCGGCCGCCTTTATGACCGCAGGAGCCTATGGCGCGGTGATGGCCTCCACCTACAACGCCCGCCCGCTGGTCCCCGAGGTCCTGGTCAGCGGGGACCGTTTCGCCATTGTGCGCGACCGGCTGTCTATTGAGGAGCAGATGGGCCGGGAGCGCCTCCCCCCTTGGGCAAACGCTGAGCCGACCCCGCCTTAATGCTGCACCCCGCCGCCCTCGCTGAACTCGACAGACAGGTGCGAAAAGCGCAAAGGGCGCTCGCTTGGGATCGGTTGGCGGCGGCTCTGGCGCCCTTTGTCGGCGCCAGCCTTGTCTGGTTCGCCATCGGGCTCTTCGGCTTGCCTCAGCTGGCGCCGCCCCTGGTGGAAACGCTCGTCGGCTATGGCGCGCTCATTGGCCTTGCCTGTCTTGGCTGGCGCGGCGCCCAATGTTTCCGTCGGCCCACGCGAGACGAGGCGCGGGCGGGGCTGGCGAAGGCCTGCGCCCTCGATCCAGGCGCTTTCGATATCCTCGAAGACAGGCCTGCGCGGTTGGACGCGGCGAGCCTTGCATTGTGGCAGGGGGCTCGCGCGCAGGCGGTGCAGGACGCCGTCTCAGCGCAGCCTCGTTGGCGGATGGACGCGTTGAACGCGGTCGACCCCAGGGGTCTCAGGTGGATCGCCGCCAGCCTCTTCGCCGCAGCGCTCCTGGTCGCGGGGATGGCCGCGCCCGAACGGATAGGGCGGACGCTTTTTCCAAGCCCAGGGCCGCTTCTGGGGGACGGACGGCTCTCGGTGGAAGCTTGGGCTGCGCCGGCTTCTTATACCAATGCTTCCCCCGTCCCCTTGTCCGACCTCGAGGGCGAGACGGTTGCGCTCCCGCCAGCGGTTACGGTGACGCTCCGGGCGCAGGGGCTCGCGGGGGCCCCCATCTTGGCCTTTGAGCCCGACCACGGCCCCGCTGTCCGTCTGCGGCTGACCCGCGCCGCAGACGGCGCCTTTGAAGGCGATCTCGCGATCCCAGGCCCCGGCGTTCTGCGGTTGGTGCGGTTTCATACCGTGGCTTGGTGGCGGCTCGCACCGGCCGCCGACAGAGCGCCGGAGGCGGCCTTCACCCAGCCGCCAGCGCCGGGGCGCAACGAGGACATGATCATCGCCTGGCGGGCCCGCGACGACTACGGCGTCAGGGCCGTTGGTCTCAGCGTGCGGCCCGTGGACCCGCCCGCGGGTCTCCAGGACGCCACAGCGCATGTCACGATCATCGACGGACCCGCCGGCGACCCCCTGGCGGCGGAAGGCGAAACCATCGTCGATCTCGCCGAACACCCTTATGCCGGGCTGAGGGTTCAGATGCGGCTCCTCGCACAGGACGCTATGGGCCAGGAAGGCTTGTCCGATCCCATCGAATTGGTGCTGCCGGAAAAGATCTTCCTGCAGCCCTTGGCCCTGGCGGCGATTGAAATCCGTCGCTCCATTCTGTGGGAGCGCCGACCCTACGCAGCAGCGCAACCTGCTCCTGGCGGGCCCATCGCCCTGCCCGCCGCTTCCGACGGCCTTTTGGGGATCGAGCCCCTCATCATCGAAACGGACGACCAGCACCCCACCATCGAACGGGCGCCGCCAGCCATTCGACGAGCGGTCCGCCAACTCGACGCGCTCACCTTCGCTCCGCGCGACGGATATTTCGCCGACATCGCTGTCTTCGCCGGTTTTCGCTATGCGCGCGACACCCTCATCAACGCCGCCGCCATCGAGGACACCGACAGCGCCGCCGCCATTCTGTGGGCCACCGCCCTGCGGGCGGAATACGGATCAAGCGCGGACGCCGCTCGGGCCCTGGAACAGGCGCAGAGGGCCTTGAGCGACGCCCTCGCTCGGGGCGATCCGCCGGAGCGCATCGCGCGATTGACCGATGCGCTTCAGGACGCCACGCGGGACTATCTTCAGGCCTTGGCGGCGGAGGCGCAGAACCAGCCGCCGGAAAACCGCGACGACATCGAAGAGCAGACGGAGATGTCCGGCGCCGATATCGACGAGATGCTGCAGGAAGTGGAGCGGCTCGCCGAAGCCGGCCGCACAGCAGAAGCGCAGCAGAGACTGCAGGAATTGTCTCAACTCTTGCAGAACTTGGAGGTGCGCCTCTCCGACGGCCCTGGCGCGAACCCTGACGGCCAAGGCGCGGAGGGTGGCGACGACGCGGGCGTCCGCGACCTGAATGACGCCATGCGCGCCCAGGAAGCGCTGGCGGAAGACACCGAAAGCGCCCGAGGCGGCGGCGCGGGCGAACGCGAACAAAGCGGCCCCGGGGAGGAGGAGGCCGACGTGGAAGGGGCGCGGCGCCTCGCGGACCGCCAGAGGCGCATCCGCGAGGACCTCGCAGAGGCCCGCGCAGGGGTAGGCCCACGCGGAGACAATCTGGACCTCAACGCTGCGGACGAAGCGATGGGCCTAGCGCTCGACGCTCTGCAGGACGGCGATTTAGAGGACGCGTCCGCCGCGCAACAGGAGGCCTTGGACCGGCTGCGGCGCGGCATCGCTCAGGCCGCCAGTCAAGGCCGCAACGAGACCGCGGGGCCGCAGGCGCCCGCCGGCGCGCCCGGACGGACCGACCCGCTCGGACGGGAGACGTCCGCGACAGGAGCGGCGGCGGACGAGGACGGCGGGGAAGCGCTGCCAGCAGGCGCAGAGCAAACGCGTGCGCGGCAAATTCTCGACGAGCTGCGCAGACGCTCCGAGGACCAGACCCGCAGCCAAGAGGAGCGGGACTATCTTCATAGACTTCTTGACCGTTTTGAAGGGTCCTGACACGCAGCCGACCCGAAGCGACCGCACAGCGACACAGCCAGGACCGCGGGGAGCGCCGCGCTGAGGGCGTCAGCCTCGGTCAGGCTCGTCGACGATCGAAGGCATCAACTGGTCGCCAAAGCCGCCGAGAAGCGCGCGCGGCGGCTCTTCCTCAGACAAGACCTGGTTTTCGGGAGACAAGTCCACGGGCGGCTCGTCGGCGGGCGGCGCCAACGGCGCAGGCGCCACGGCTTCGCCTGGAGCGGCGAAACTCGCTTCCAGATCCACTGCATTGAGCGGAGGATTCTCAAGCCGCACCGAGAACGGCGTCCCTCCGCCAGGGGCGATCACGCCCGCCGGCAGCGCCTGAACAATTTCAAAAACAGGTTGGCCGTGCTCGTCCCGAAGGGTCAACCGAAGCGGAGGCGCTTCCTTGTCGTCTCCCCCGATATTGCGAACCTCTCCGGATACAACCACAATCGGGGTCGCCCCATCGAAGTCACGGGCGACTTGCAGGTCCATGATCTCAAGGCCGTAAACGTTCACATCGAGGCCCAGAGCCGTGAAAGCGCTGGCGCTGTTGGGCCAAAGCTCCGCCACGTCTTGACGCACGGCAACGACGCCTGCGGCCGTGGCGGCGATAGCGGCTCCAGTCGCCCCCCAAGTCACGAGGGAAGCCCGCACCCGCTCCCGGCGCATGCGCTCGGCTTGCTGCTGTCTAAAACGCGCAGCCGCCGACGAGGGAGGCGATGACGCCGCCGGACCCCGGCGCATTCTCTCCACCTGATCGCGGGTCAGAGACGGACGAGGCCCCGGAACCACACTCGCGTCCAGCACCAATTGCGCCTCGGCGAACCACGTATTGCCGCACGCGGCGCAGCGCACCGATCGGCCATTCGGTCCAATGAGGCCGTCGTCCGCGTAATAACGCGTCGAGCAAGCGGGGCAGGTCAGGATCATGTTACCATTTCACTTCTACCACCAATCCTCCCATGCTGGGTGGGGCGATTCGGGCCATGGTGTCCATCGAAGGGATGCGCCGCAAACGATTAACACAAGGTTGAAAACGGATTTTAGCGATGCCGCGGGGCTCTGATTTCGACGAAGATCTGATTCGCGCCGGACTCGCGGTCAAAGCCACCGGATTGACCGTGGGTTATGGTCACATCGTGGCGCTGAGCGACATCCGTTTCGAGGCCAGAGTGGGCGAAGTGACCGTGGTTTCAGGCCCGGCGGGGGCGGGCAAAACTAGCCTTTTGCGCGTCCTCCGGCTCGCCCTTGCGCCTCGCGAGGGCGGCTTGTTCCTGTTCGGCGTCGACGCCACAAAGCTGAGCCCAGCGCGTAGGGCGAAAGCGCGGAGGCGGATCGGCGTGATGGAGGACCAGCCGCTGCTCGTGGACCATTGGAGCGCGGCCGACAATGTCGCCCTGCCGCTCCTTTTGGCGGGGAAAGCCCGCAGAGACGTCGACGTGGACGTCGCCGATCTCTTGGGTTTTGTCGGGGTCGGAGCGGAGGCGGACGCCCCGGTGGCTGGCCTCTCCGCGGCGCAGCGCAAACAGGTGGCTCTCGCCCGGGCTCTCGCCGCCAAGCCCACGCTCTTGTTGGCCGACGAACCCGCGGCGGGCTTCTCACCCCAGGCAGGAGGCCGCGTGCTGCGCGTGCTGCACGAGATGCGCAAGCTGGGAGCCGCCGTGGTCATCGCCACCCAAGACCCCGATCTCGCCGCGGACATGGGCGCCACGCACTGGCGTCTCGAGCGCGGACGCCTCGCCCTTGCGGCGCAGGGCGGCGAGCAGAGGCTATAAGACCGATGCGGCGGATGATCCCTCCCCCACACTGGGCCCTTGCGGCGTTGATGGCTCTTGCCCTGGGCTTCGCCGCCGTCACAGGTCTCGGCGTCCGGGCCCTTGAACGTCTGGCGGCGGCCCAAGAGGCGGCTTTGGACCAAGAACGGATCGTCCGGGTCGTTGCGCCGGAAGGGAATGGCGCTCTTCGGGAGGCGCGGGCGGCCCTGGCGCGGGCGGCCGATGTGAGGGAAGCGCGGATCATGACCACAGCGGAGGCGCAGTCCCTCCTCTCAGGCTGGGCCGAAGAGGCCGTCGTCCCGGAGGAAGCCTTGCAGGACCTGCGGCTGATCGTCGTTCGGCTCGAGGCGAACGCCCCGCCGACCATCGGGGCGCGCCTGCAGGCGGACCTTGCAGAGGCCGGACTCAGCGTCGAGATCGCCGGACCCGGGACCGCCGCGCGGGCCGCCGCGAGGGGACGTGGCGGCAGTCCCTTTGGCGGTTTGACCATCGTGGCTTTGGTCGTGGCGGCGGCTGTGGTCGGCTTCGCCGGCCGGGCCGCCGCCGCATCCCAGAGCGCGACGACGCGGCTTCTCGCCGCGCTCGGGGCCACCAGAGCGCAGGCGCAAACCGCCCTCGCGCGCCCCATCGCAGGCGCGGGGTTCGCCGCCGGCGTCGGAGCCGCAGCGGCGGCGGCGGCAGGCTGGGCGGCGTTGGCGGCCTACTGGCCGGAAGCGGCCGCGCTCCGGCCCACGGACGCCGCTCCGCTCGCGATGGCCGACATTGCGCCGCTCCTTGCGGCGCCGATCGTCGGGTACTGGGCTGCGCGGTCCGGGGCCCGCGCTGGCGCCGGCCGCTCTTTTGATCGCGCCGATTTCTCGCCATGAAAACCGCCGCCCGCTTCCTCGCGCGCACGATCCGATTGGCGACGCCGCTCCTGAGCGTCGGCGCATGCATCGCCCTGGCGGTCGGGTTTTTGCAGTTCGTCCAGCGCGTGCATGCCCTGCAGCCCCCCGCAACCCCGCCCGCCGCCGACGCGATCGTTGTTCTGACCGGGGGCACACGCGGCCGCCTTGAGGCGGGATTGGCGCTTCTCAACGACGGAGCGGGCGAGAGATTGTTGATTTCCGGCGTCAACCGCAATCTCAGCGACGAAGCATTGTACGACGCCCTCGCCGTCAGCGCGGAACTCGCTTCTTGTTGCGTGGACCTGGGACGCGATGCGCAAGACACCCTGGGCAACGCGTCGGAAACAGCGGCCTGGGCAAGACGATGGCGCTTCAGCCGCGTGCTTTTGGTCACCGACGACTATCATATGCCGCGCAGCTATATCGAATTGCGGCTGGCCATGCCCGGAGTGACGCTGCTGCCCTACCCGGTGGAGACGCGGTGGGCCGATCCCGGAACTTGGGGCAGCCAACCAGGAAGCGCGGGCCGGATGGCGGTCGAATACGGCAAGTTCCTGATCGTGCGACTGCGGGAGGAGGTCATTGCGGCCCTCGACCGCGAGCCGCCAGCGTCAGGGGAGGCTTCGCCCCATCCCGACGAGGCTGGCCTGAGCGTTCCCTCCGGGACGGAGGATGTAGCGCCATGAATCTGTTGCGGTCCATCGCCTTCGTCCTATGGCTTTACGGCTCCATGACGCTGATTGGGCTCGTCTACGCCCCCGTCCTGCTTGTCTCGCGGCGCGCAGGCCTGGGCGCCGGCCGCGCCTGGGCCCAGGCCACGCTTTGGGGCGCTCGCTGGATCGTGGGGATCAGGGTCGCCGTCACCGGCAGAGAGCGCCTGCCGCAAGGGTCCTTCATCGCCGCGGCCAAGCATCAGTCCATGCTCGACACCTTGATGCCGTTCCTGCTCCTTCAGGATCCCGCCATCGTTTTGAAAGAAGAGCTCTTGGCGGCGCCGGTTTTTGGTTGGTACGCCAAGAACTTACGCATGATCCCCGTGGCTCGGGACGCCAACGCGGCGGCTCTGCGGACCCTGCTGAAGGCCGCCAGACCCGCCGTCTCAGAGGGTCGTCAGATTTGGATTTTTCCTGAGGGCACAAGACGCAAGCCCGGCGAGCGCGGAGACTACAGGCCCGGGGTCGCCGCTCTTTACAAAGATTTGAACGTCCCCGTCGCGCCGATCGCCCTGGACACCGGCCGCTGCTGGCCCGCCTCCGGTTTGATCCGCCGTCCGGGCGTCGTGACCGTCACGATCCTGGACCCGATTCCGCCTGGCCTGCCGCGGCCGGAATTCATGGCGCGGCTGGAGACGGCCATTGACGACGCCTCTGACGCCCTGGCCGCAGAAAGCCCACCCCTATGACCACGCCCGTTGCAAAAACCAGCCGCTGGGGCCTCATTATTCCCTGGGCCATCGCGGCGCTGATCGCCTTTGGCTGGTGCGGCTATTGGATCGTCCTGCAGGGGACCGTTCGCAACGCCCTCGCCGCATGGTCCCAGGCCCAAACAGAAGCCACAGGGCGGCCCGGCTACGCGACCCTGACGACAGGCGGCTTCCCCTTGCGCCTCGAGGTTCGGCTGATGGAAGCCGCGCTCGTCGATCCCCGGGGCGCCTATGTCGCCGCAACGCCAGTCGCGCTTGCCGCGGTCGATCCGCTCAATCCCCAGCACGTGATCCTCTCCTTCCCCGCGCCTGTCGCCTACCGACTGGAGGATGGGGCGGAGCGACTTCTGACAGGAGATCGGGTCGCGGCGAGCGTGCGGCTTGCAGGAGATCGGCTCGCCCGGGCGAGCTTCTCGGCCGAGGGCTTGGCCATCGCCGCCTCAGACGCAGCGGCCGGGCAGGGTCTGTTCTTCGCCGAGTTCGGGGTTCATGTCAGACCCGATGAGCGCAATGCGGCTGACTGGCAGGTGGCGATCGCGGGCAAAGGAATTCGGTTCGGCAGCCCGGTTCAGGCCTTCGAGGCCTTCGGACAAGAGATGTCGCGCTTACAGATTGGGGTAGTCCTCAGCAAGGCCGAAGCGCTCGCCGCCGCCGGCGACCCTCTGGAATTGTGGCGGCAGGCGGGAGGCGAAGGGCGATTGGAGGCCTTGGACATCGTTTGGGGGCCTTTTACCGCCACTGGCGAAGGTGTGCTCCGCCTTGACGCGGCCCACAGGCTGGAAGGGACCTTGAACCTGCGGCCAGGGGACATGCGCTTGTTCCTCGACGCCATGGCCACCGAAGACGACCATCCGCTCGCGGCGATCTTAGCGGAGGGCCTTGAGGCCAGCACGGTCACGCTGACCGCGCAGGCCGGGGTCTTGCGCTGGCAGGCCGATACGCCTTTGGGCGAGATCGCCCCTCAACCACTGCGGACCCTGGGGCCGATCCGCCCCCAGGCGTCGATCCGACCCTAGGAGACAGCGTCGCGGCCAAAATTGGGGCTGGGCGTGTCCTGCCCCGCCTCAATGACCTCGCGCCGAACCCGACGGGCCCGACTGAATGTCTGGAACAAGGCGTCTCCGTCGCCCCAACGAATGGCTCGCTGCAGCGCCGACAAATCCTCCGAGAAACGGCCCAGAATCTCCAGGACCGCGTCGCGGTTGGCGAGGAAGACGTCGCGCCACATCGTGGGATCGGAGGCGGCGATGCGGGTGAAGTCCCGGAAACCTCCAGCGGAGTACTTGACCACCTCCTGCTCCGTCACCTGCTCCAAGTCCTCCGCCGTCGCCACGATACAATAAGCGATAAGATGCGGCACATGGCTCGTAATGGCCAGGACCAGATCATGGCGGTCCGGGTCCATGGTCTCGACCTTGGCGCCCAGCCGGCTCCAGAAAACAGCCAGCCGCTCGGCCGCCTCGGCGTAGGCAGGTCTTGGATCAGGCAAGGGCGTGATCGCAGCCCATCGCCCCTGAAAGAGGCTCGCGAAACCAGCCTCGGGGCCTGACTGTTCAGTGCCCGCAATCGGGTGGCCAGGAATGAAGAAAGCATGATCAGGCACGTGCGGACCCACTGCGTCGATCACCGCACGCTTGGTGGAGCCGACGTCAGAGACGATCGCGCCGGGGCTTATCCCCGCCGCCATCGCCTCCGCAGCGAAGCCCATGGCGCCGACGGGCGTCGCCAGCACGATCAGATCGGCGTCGCGCACGGCTGCGGAGGCGGACGCCGCGGCCTCTCCCAAACCCAGAGCTCCCGCCCGGGCCAAGACCGAGGCGTCGGCGTCATATAAAGAGATCGAAACCGCTGCGCCCGAAGCGGCGGCGGCGCGCGCCAGCGATGAGCCGATAAGGCCGCAGCCGATGACCGCAAGCCGCTGAAAGACCGCGCTCATCAAGCAACCTCCCGGTGACGCTGACTCAGTTTAGCTGGGAAGGCGTTGGTTCCTGGCCGCCGCCGTGATCGCCTTGCGCGCTCGCTCTTCAAGAGCCCGCATGAGACCAGCGGGGCGACGGCGGCCGGGCGCTCCAGACGGGCTACAGGAAGATGCGCGGCGGGCCGTTCGACCAAGAGCGCCCGCGAGCGCCGATTGATGAGCACCCCGTAAGGGCGCCCGGCACGAGGAATCGTACTCCAGTTTGAGGAGCTGCGCCCATGTCTTTTTTCGTCGGCCTTGATTGGGGCGGACAGAGCCACGCCGTCTGCATCGTCGGCGCCGACGGCAAGATCGCCGACCGGTTCATTGCCGAACACGACCGCGACGGACTTGCACGCCTCATCGCGCGTCTCACAAAGCTCGGCCCGGAAACGGCGATCGCCATCGAGCGGCCGAGCGGTCTTCTTGTCGATGCGCTGGTAGAGGCGGGGCTCGCCGTCGTCCCGATCCATCCCAATGTCGTCAAAGCCTGCCGGCCGCGCTATCGCGCGACCGCCGCCAAGAGCGATCCGGGCGACGCCTATATCCTCGCCGACATCTTGAGGACCGACGGCCATCGTCTCAGCGCCCTCAAGCCGCAATCCGACGCCGTCAAAGCGCTGCGCGCGCTGGTGCGCGGACGCGACGACCTGGTGGCGACGAAAGTCGCGCTCGCCAATCAATTGCGCGCACTGCTCGACAGCTTCTGGCCGGGCGCGGCGGCGCTGTTCGCCGACATCGCCTCGCCCATCGCGCTTGCCTTCCTCGACCGCTATCCCACGCCGCAAAGCGCCCAAAGGCTCGGCGAAAAGCGCATCGCCGCCTTCCTCGCCCAGCACCACTATTGCGGGCGCCGCGCGCCCAAGGACGTGCTCGCACGCCTGCGCGCCGCAGCGATCGGATGCGCCGGCGAGGCGGAAGCCGAAGCCAAGGGCGAGCTCGTGCGGGCGCTGGCGCGCACCCTGGAAAGTCTCGTGGCGCAGATCGCCAAGCTCTCCTCGCGCATCGAACACGACGTCGCAGAACTGCCCGAAGGACGCATCGTCATGAGCTTCCCGCGCGCGGGAAAAATCTGCGCGGCCGAGATTACGGCCGAGCTCGGCGACGTGCGCGCCCGCTTCCAGAGCGAAGACCAGCTCGCCGCCGAGGCCGGCGTCGCGCCGGTCACTTACGCCAGCGGAACATCCCGCGGCGTCGGCTGGCGCTGGGCCTGCAACAAGCGCCTGCGCGCGGCCGTCACATGCTTCGCCGACAATTCCAGACACGCCTCGCAATGGGCCGCAGACGTCTACAAAGGCGCCCGCGCGCGCGGCTGCCATCACGCCCACGCCGTGCGCATCCTCGCCCGCGCCTGGATCCGAGTCCTCTGGCGCGCCTGGTCCGACGCCGTCCCCTACGACCCAGCTAAACACCCCGCCGCGCGCGCCCTCAACGCCGCTTCTCCACAGCCAGGTTGACACAGGAAGTCTCATGCCCGCACCGCCCGCGCAGCGGCGAACAAAGCGATCCCAGTGATCAGGACATAAGCCGCGATGGCCCCATGCCGCGCCACCATGGAGACCGCAGCCCCCGCCTGTTGCGCCACCCAAGCATCGCCCAGCGGCATGAGCAGCGCTGCAAGGGCGGTCCATTTCAGGGCGTCAAGATCCCGCCGAAGCAGGAAAATGCTGACCAGAACAGCGATGAAAGCTGTCCGCAGACCATAGATCATCACCCAAGACGCATCCGCCGCGGCCACCAAAGGCGCGCCCATATAGGCTGCGAAGCCCTCTGGATCGAGCGCCGCCCGCACCACATTCACCCCCTGCAACACAGCGAGCGGCACAGCCATCCAAAACCCGATGGTTTTGGTCGGCGCTTTCTGTTTTGAAGCTGACATGGCTTCCTCCATGCCGCGAGGCTAGCAACGCCCGCCCGGGGAAGAGCCTTGAATTTCCCCATTTATGGGTGAATTATTCTCATCTATGAATGCCTCTGCTAAACCCCCATCCCGCGCCAGCCTTGAGGCCTTTGCCGCCGCCGGCCGCCGCCAGAGCTTCCGCGATGCAGCGCTTGATCTGGGCGTGACGCCGTCAGCGATCAGCCACCAGGTCAAAGTGGTGGAGGCCTGGGTCGGCGCGCCCTTGTTTGAGCGTGGCGTGCGAATTGTTCGCCTGACCCAGCAAGGACAGGCCCTCAGCGCAGTCCTCAACGCGGCCTTCGCCGCCATCGATCAGGCGCTTGACACCGCCCAACGCGCAAATCGCGCCTCGGCGCTGAAAGTCGCGACCCTGCCGCTCTTCGCGGGCGTCTGGCTCGCCCCCCGCATCGCGGGCTTTGAGGCCCAGCATCCGGCGCTGTCGCTGAGCATCCACACCGACCCGCGGGTCTATGATCTTCTGGCGGGAGAAGCCGATGTCGCCATCCGCAACGTGCCTGCCCCAAGCGCTGGCCTGCACGCACGCAAGCTGATTGACCTCCGCGCAACGCCTCTTTGCGCGTCCAGCCTCGCCCAAGACTTCAAGACGCCACAGGATCTGACAAGCGCTACGCTCATCGGCTTGAGTGTGGGCCGCGCCGGTTGGCCGGACTGGTTGGCGGCTGCGGGAGTTCCGGGCCTGAAACCCAAGCGGACGCTGGTCGTGGATACCATCCCCGACGCCATTGACGCCGCCATCCAAGGTCGCGGCGTGATGCTGGGCCTGACCCCCCTGATCTGGGACGCCCCTGCCGCAGCAGAGCTTGTAGCTCCCTTTAGGACGCCGCCGCAGGAGGCCGGCGCCTATTTCATCGCCTGCCGGAAGGAACGCCTTACAGAACCCGTGATCCAGTCCTTCATCGAGTGGCTGACCAGCGCGTGGCGCGCAGACGCCCCCCGCCTGAAGCGGCTCGAGAAGGAGCGCCTTTCCGACAGGCGCTAGGCCCTGCCGCCCCCTGCGAACGCGCCTCATAAGCCACTCGGCGCAAACGAGGGCGTGGGAAGCCCCTTCTTCGATGGGCGCAGCGACCAGGCCGACGTGACAGGAGCCGAGACGGCCTCAGGAAAGGCCGAAGCAGGTCAATCTATTTCTTCAGTATACCAATGTGTTTCGGTCATGGCGTTGGCATTCTTTCGCCGTCAACGCGGACGCTTCTCAACCGCAGCGCGTTCACGATCACCGATACAGACGACAACGCCATTGCCGCGGCGGCGATGACGGGTGAGAGAAGATCACCCGTGATCGGATAGAGCGCCCCAGCCGCAATCGGGATGCCGGCCGCGTTGTAGGCAAAGGCGAAGAATAGGTTCTGCCGGATGTTGCGCATCGTGGCACGCGAAAGGCTTCTCGCGCGTACAATGCCGGTGAGGTCTCCGCGCAAGAGCGTGATCCCGGCGCTCTCGATGGCGACGTCCGTCCCTGTGCCCATCGCGATGCCGACATCGGCGGCTGCCAGTGCGGGCGCATCGTTGACGCCGTCGCCGGCCATCGCGACGACGCGGCCCTCGCGCATGAGGCGCGCGACCACTTTCGCTTTGTCTTCGGGAAGCACCTCCGCTTCGAAGGCGTCGATCGCCAAGGCTCGCGCGACGGCTTCAGCTGTCTTGTGATTGTCACCCGTCAGCATGACGAGGCGGAGTCCCCCCTCCCGCAAAGCGGCAAGCGCTGAAGCCGCCGTTTCCTTCAAAGGGTCTGCGATCCCGATGACGCCGGCGAGCCGGTCATCCAGAGCCACAAGGATCGCGGTGGCGCCGTCCGCCCGGAAGGCATCAGCTGCTGACGCCAGCCCATCTGCGGAAATTCCGCGTTCGCGCAGGAAACGATCCTGTCCGATCAGGACGCGGCGACCTTCGACGATACCTTCAACGCCTTTGCCGGGGGGGCTGTCAAAGGCGGTGGGTTCGCTCATGGTCAGACCGCGCCTGCGGGCTTCTGCCGTCACCGCCTGCGCAAGCGGATGTTCGCTGCGGCTTTCCACGCTTGCCGCAAGGCGCAGCACCTCCGCCTCATTCTGATCCGGCGCAATCGCCAATCCCACGATCGCGGGCCGGCCCTCGGTCAGCGTGCCGGTCTTGTCAAGCACGAGGGTGTTGACCGTTTCCAGACGCTCCAAAGCCTCGGCGCTTTTGATCAGCACGCCCATCTGAGCGCCGCGGCCGATGCCCGCCATGATCGACATCGGAGTGGCAAGCCCCAAAGCGCAAGGACACGCGATGATCAGCACAGAAACTGCCGAGATCAGGCCGAAACTGAAGGCGGGTTCAGGGCCCACTGCCAGCCAAACAACGAACGCTGTCAAGGCCGCGCCAATCACGGTTGGAACGAACCAAGCTGACACCTGGTCGGCAAGTCGCTGAATTGGCGCGCGAGAGCGCTGCGCTTCCGCGACCATGGTCACGATCTGAGAGAGCATCGTGTCTCTGCCCACGGCTCGCGCCTCGATCAGCAGAGCGCCGGTCTGGTTCAGACATCCCCCAATGACGGCATCGCCTGGCCCGCGCGTCACGGGCATGGACTCCCCCGTGATCAAGCTTTCGTCGAGCGCCGAGCGCCCGTCGATCACGACGCCATCGACAGGTGTCTTTTCGCCCGGCCGAACGCGGAGCGTGTCACCGACCTGGACGGCGTCCAGCGGCACTTCCTCTTCTCCGCCTTCCCTCACGCGGCGGGCCGTCTTCGGCGCAAGGCCCAGGAGCGCGCGGATGGCGTCGCCGCTGGCTTCGCGAGCGCGCAATTCAAGCACCTGACCGAGCAACACGAGCACGATGATGACGGCGGAGGCTTCAAAATAAACCGCGACAGTCCCGTGTTCGGTCTGAAAGGCCGGCGGGAATATCTGCGGCGCCACGGTAGCGACGACGCTGTAAACCCATGCAGCCCCCGTCCCCAAGGCGATCAGGGAGAACATGTTGAGACTGCGGTTTCGTATGGATTCTGCAGCGCGCGCGAAAAACGGCCACCCCGCCCAGATCACCACGGGGGTAGCGAAAGCGAATTGCCACCAAGGGCTCAAGCGCGGCGGGACGAGATCAAAGCCCAGAACGTGGGCCCCCATCTCCAGCAAGAGGACGGGGATGGTTAAGGCAAGGCCGATCAAAAAGCGGCCGCTCATTTCTGCCAGCTCTGGGTTGGGCGCATCGTCCAATGTCGGCGTGATCGGTTCGAGCGCCATGCCGCAGATCGGGCATGAGCCAGGGACATCACGCACGATCTCGGGATGCATGGGACAGGTCCAGCGCGTCGCAGGCGGCGCAGCGGCGCCCAGAGAAGGCGTCCCGTGACCATGATGGCCGCCGCCATTGACCAGCGGGTGAAGATACCGCCCGGGGTCGGCCTCGAACTTTCCCTGGCAGCCAGAGCTGCAAAACAGAAGGGTCTTGCCCTCATGCGCCAAGCGATGTGGCGTATTCCAGTGCGGGAACATACCGCAGACCGGGTCAATCGGACGCGAGCCGTGCCCCTCAGAGGCGCCTCGATCAGAGGGAGCCATCAAACTCTCCTGCATGGGCGACCTTGCGCCGGGAGCGCAGGCAATATACCCTACCGGGGTATTCAATATACCTGGAAGGGGTATCACGACAAGCCCATGGATCCTGGAACTGCGAAAAAGACCCTGACCGCCCTCAAGCGCATTGAAGGACAGGTGCGCGGCGTCGGCAAAATGGTTGAAGACGGCCGCTATTGCATCGACATCGTCACGCAGGTCGAGGCCGCCCGCGCGGCTTTGGCCAAGGTCGAGGCGGACCTTCTGCGCCAACATCTCAGCCACTGCGTGGCGAAAGCCATGAAAGCGCCTGATCCGGGCGAGCAAGAACGGGTGATTGAGGAATTGATCGGGGTGTTTCGGCGATGAAACGAGCCTTGGCTCTGATCTCCGCCCCGCTGACGCTGGCCGCGTGCGCAACGGTTCCGGTGGCGGACGGCGAAGCCTTGTCAGCGCGACTGGAGCGCGATATCGGCGCAAGCCCTTTCTGGGCACGGGATGCGACCGCTGAAGAGCAGACGCGGGACCAGGTCGCCGCCATCTTGGCAAGGCCTCTCAGCGCTGACGCCGCGGTCCAAATCGCGCTCCTCAACAATCCGCGGGTCACAGCTGCATTCGAGGGTCTCGGCGTCGCTCGGGCCGATTTCATGGACGCTGCCCTGCCCTCGCCGCCATTTTTGCACTTTATGGAGCTGCGCCCCCAAGACGGTGATCCCAACGTCCTAAAATACGGGATCGGATTCGATCTCTCGCGGCTTGTGACCCTACCCGCCGCCCTTGGCTCCGCCGAGGGCGCCAGGGAGGCCGCCCGAGCGGAGGCGACGGCGGAACTCCTGGGCGTCGCTTCGCAGGCGCGCGGGGCCTGGATCGACTACGCGCAGGCCCGCCAAATCGCAGACTTGATGGCGCAAGCGGCCGAGACCGCAGACGCAGCCGCTGCCGCGGCGGACGCGCTCTTGGCGGCCGGGAACATCGCCCAGGTGGAACGAGACCGCGAGGCCCTCTTCGCCGCTGAGATCGGCATCGCCAACGCTCAGGCGCAGGCCGCGTTGGTTCCTGCCCATGAGAAGCTGATCGCAGCTTTGGCCCTGAGGCCGGAACAAGCCCAACTCCTGATCAGCCTCGAGCGCCTGCCCCCACCGCCAAACACGCCCATCGCGCGGCAAGACCTGGAAAGCCGCGTTATCGGCGCCAGCACCGATCTCGCCGTCGCCATGGGCGCGCTGCAGGCCGCCCGCGCCGACCAAAGCATATCATGGCTGACTTCGCTTCTGCCCGGGCTTGCGGCGGAAAGCGAACGCGAGCGGGACGATGGCGGATGGAAGGAGGGCTTCGGCTTGTCGTGGATGGCGCCGCTGTTCGATCTTGGCGGGGCAGACAGGCTGCGGCGCGCTTCGACCGAACGTCGCGCAACGGCGCTCGCCGAAGCGTTGGATCTTGAGCTACGCGCCGAAGCCCGCACGCGCTTGGCCCAAGCCGAAGCGGCCCGGCAGATCGCCCTGACCCGACGCACCGTTATCCTGCCGCTTTCAGCTGACGTGTTTGACGGCGCGGTGAGGGACTTCAACGCGATGGAGATCGGCATTCTCCAGCTGTTGCAGGAGCGTCGCGCCCGCCTTGAGGCGGGCCGCGCCACGATCGCTGCGACCGCAGACTATTGGCGCGCGCAGGCCGCCTTGGACTTGCTGCTGGCTGGCGCACGCAGGACAGAAGCCGCACCCTTAAGCGCCCCCGCGGCTGGCGCCCGCGCCCCTGATCCCGGACACTGAGGACTTCGATGAGCGCAGACCTTCCTGACCTGAACCGGCGCGGCGTCATGATTGCAGCCGGCTTGACCGCCGGGGCCGTGACACTCGCCGCTGGCGCAGCCCACCCCGCCCAGGCCCACGCCGCCCAGGCCCACGCTACGAGCGTCCCCCATAACCAGTCCTATCCGCCAGGTCGTTCGGGAACGGACTATCAGCCGGTGATCGCGCCGAACGCCACGAAAATCCCATTCACTGTGCGCGCGGGCGTCAAGATCTTCCACCTGACGCTCGGGGAATATGAGCACAGATTTGCTGAGGGTCTGTCTGCGCGGGTATGGGGCTTCAACCAGGCCGCCGCGGGAGCGGTGATTGAGGCCGTCGAGGGCGACCGCGTCCGGATTTATGTCACCAACGGGTTGAGCGCGCCGACGGCCGTCCATTGGCATGGCGTCATCCTGCCTTCTGGTATGGATGGCGTAGGCGGCCTGACGCAGGAGAACATTCCGCCCGCCGAAACCTGGGTCTACGAGTTCACTCTGGTCCAACACGGCACCCTGATGTTTCATGCCCATCATGACGAGATGGTGCAGATGGGCTTGGGGCTGACGGGGATGTTCATTATTCATCCACGCCGGCCACGGGCGCGGGTCGACCGCGATTTCGCCCTGCTGCTGCACGAATGGAAGATCAGGCCCGGGACCCGCCGTCCCGACCCCAATGAGATGACCGACTTCAATGTTTTCACTCTAAACGGAAAGGTCTTCCCCGCCACCGATCCCTTGATCGTCCGGCAGGGCCAAAAGGTGCGCATCCGCTTCGGCAATCTCGGGATGCAGAACCATCATCCGATGCACATTCACGGCTATTCCTGGACCGTGACGGAAACCGATGGCGGTGTGATCCCCGAAGCAGGGCGCTGGCCGGAAACGACGGTTCTGGTGCCAGTCGGCTCAACCCGCACTGTTGAATTCAACGCGGATTATCCCGGCGATTGGGCGATGCACTGCCATATGCTCCACCACCTGATGAACCAGATGGGTCATGGCGCCCCCAACATGGTGGGGGTGGACACAGACGCCCTGCAGGCCCGCACCCAGGACGTGCTCCCGGAAGCCATGATCATGGGACGCAACGGCATGGGAGACCATGGCGAGCATGTCGAAATGGGCCATATGCCAGTTCCGGACAATGCGATCCCGATGGTCGGCGCCCGAGGGCCGCGGGGGTACATCCCAATGGGCGGCCTGGTCACGGTAGTGAAGGTGCGCCCCGGGATCACGAGTTTTGAGGATCCGGGTTGGTATGAAAACCCGCCGGGAACGGAGGCGCGGAGGGCGACGCCAGAACAATTGTCACAAGACGGAATATCAGCACAAGAAAGAGGAGGCGCGCCATGAAGCATATAATGATGGTGGCCGCAACGGCGGTCTGTGCAGCGATCGGCTTCTCAGCCCCGGCTGTGGCCCAGCAAGGCGGCCACGGCGGCCACGGCCAGCACAGTGGCCACAGGGCTGTGATGGAGATGCGCCCTTCCATTCTGGACGGCGCGGTTTTAACCGCTGCGCCAGACCGGGTTGACTTCACCTTCACCCC
This sequence comes from Alphaproteobacteria bacterium, assembly GCA_018971945.1. GTDB lineage: Bacteria > Pseudomonadota > Alphaproteobacteria > Caulobacterales > Aquidulcibacteraceae > REEB509. The sequence goes on from JAGWZH010000003.1 coordinate 53,142, forward strand.
GGCGATGCGGCTCATTGCGGCGCAGCTCACCACGGCGACGGGCGAAATCATCCCCGTGCAGTTCGACGCCGAAGCTCCCGAAGCGACCACCGCCACTGTCCGGTTCGCTCCTCTCGCCCCCGACAGCTATACCCTCACCTATACCGCCGATATGGGCGATCACACCATGCCCGGCCGCGTTCGCTTCACCGTCCGTTGAGCCAATCAAGGAGCCTTCGCCATGTGGCGTCATGCCCCTCTCGTCCTCGCTCTTCTCGCAGCGCCGATTTCCGCCGCGTTGGCCCACACTATGGTGCAGTCTGTCTCGATCGCCGAAGGCGCCCGGCTTCAGGCCCCGCCCGAGCAACTGACAATCCGCTTCGAACACGCCGCACGCTTCGGCTCGGTCCGCCTCGAGACCGCCGCAGGCGAGCGGATCCCGGTCACCTACACCCCACCCAACGAGGCCACGACCATCTTCACCATCCCTTTGCCCACCCTCGCGCCCGACCGCTACCGCGTGACGTGGCGCGTCATCGCCGAAGACGGACACGTGATGACTGGCGCGGTCTCCTTCGCCATCGTGCGCGGCTGAGGGTCGCGTGGGGAGCCTTGATTTTCTGACGCTCGGCGGGGTTGCGGCGAAATTCGCTTGGGTCAGCGCTGGGCTCATGGCCACAGGCTTTAGCCTTCACGCCGCTCTCGGCGTGACCCCACTCGCGGAGAGAGAAGTGGGCCGCCCCATCGTCCTTGCAGCAACGGCCCTCGCCGCGGCCATTCTGGTGCGTCTTGCATGGAGCGCTGTAGAACTGGCTGGCGGTGCGATGGAGGCTCCTGCCTTGCTGCCCCTCGTCTGGTCGGTGCAGCAGGCCGCGATCGTCAGCACCTTGATGGGCGCTGTAGCGCTGGTCTTGGGCGCGATATGGAGCTCCCGTCTGGCTTTGGCGGTCGGCGCTCTGATAGCCGCCTTGGCGTTCGGCTTGACGGGCCACGCCCAAGGAGACGGAGCGCCGCCCTTGGCTGCAGCCCTTGTGGCGCTGCATGTCTTGTTAGCAAGTTTCTGGGCAACGGCGCCGCTGTCTTTATGGCCGCGCGCGGGGCTGAACGACGCTGCGCTCGCAGTGCGACACCGCCGCATAGGGATGATCGCGCTTGCTGCAGTCCCGGTGCTTGTGATCGCCGGCGGGATCCTGGCCTTCTGGTTTGGGGGCAATTTGGCCGGTCTAATCGGATCGCCCTATGGCGCAGCAATCGCCTCCAAAGCTTTCTTGGCCGCCGCCGCCGTCGCGGTGGGCGCCTGGAACCGGCTCGTGCTCGCAGCGCGTCTCACGCAAGACCCTGCGAACGCACGGCAGGCGCTGCGGACGGCGATGGCGGTCGATGCTGGGCTATTTCTGGGAGCGGCGGTGGCCGTCACTTTAGCCACCACCATCGCCGCCCCAGCGCCAATGAACTAACGCGCGCCAAACGACTTAATCCATTCCCCTGAGGCGGTCTGTCAGGCGCGTGCAGCCATTAGCTTGAGAGGATGGCCAATAGGATTGAGCCTGGCAGACAAGAGATTCCCTTTATGCGACGCATTCACCGCATTCGACCCAGGCCGCAAGAATCCCAGAGCCGAGTTTTCGGAAATTTGTCAAGAGGCTTTCCGAAAACAGACGTTCACGGACGCTATCGATGAAGTTGCGAAAGGCCCCTGTCCGTCGTCAGCGACTTCTTGCGCGCCCTTCAGCCGCAAAAACGAAGGCTGGAGAAGAAGATCGACCAAGAGCGCCTGATCGTGACCGCCCTGCCCGAGCTGTCATTGCAAATCCTGAACGCCACCAAAGAGCGAGGCCGCGTTTCCAATGCCGACGTCTTCGCCCTCATCGGCGCGAACCGCAACACCGTCAAAAAGCACCTCGCTGCGCTCGTGGCCGCGACCCATCTCACCCAGCATGGGGCCGGTAACGGGACATGGTACGAGGCGAGCGAAACCGCTCAAGAGCGCTCACGCAAGCCATTGCCCACGGAAATCAAGGCAACACAAAAGATCAGGGGGGCCTTTAGCGGCCCCTCTGGTCAAGGCTGCCCTGACGGCGCTGGCGCGGCCTTGAAAAACCTCGTCGCGAGCGATCAAAAAGACCCTCCAAACTGGCGGCCTGGCTGGCGAGCGCCGTACCCGAGGGTCGCTGCGTCTTCGCCCTTCCCAAACAAAACCGCAAAAGCATGCGCACCTCCAACCCCATGGAGAGCGCCATTCAGCAGGAGATCAAACGCCGCACCCAAAAAACCCGCGTCTTCCCAAACGAGGCATCCCTCGAACGCCTAGTCTCCGCAGTCTTAATCGAAATCGACGGACAATGGGCAGACTGCAAACAACCCTCAATCGACTGGAAAACCCCGAAGCCGAATAAAGCTCCAGGGAAAAGTCCGGGCGGGAGGTTGCGTTATCGACCTGGTAGGGCCGTCGCAAGCGTTCATCGCCCTTCCCGGCGCCTGGGTGCAGCCCGTCTGGGAAACCGCCCCACCCGTGATGAGTGTTTCCGGCCTGCCCTCCGTCGTCACCAAGTCCTCTGACGAGGCCTGACCCGACTCCGACATTCTCGTGATCGGCGGAGCAGGCGGCCCAACCCTAGACGCGATGCGCCACGCCCCGACACTGGCCTTTGTCCGCAAGCCGGACGGCAAGCGCGAAGTGGGTCGTCAGCGTTTGCACCGGCTCGTTGAACCTTGGGGCCGCCGGCCTGTTGAAAGGCCCCCGCGCCGCCGCCTTTTGGGCGGTTCGGGACCATTTGGCGGCCTTTGGCGCCATCCCAGACCCCGCCCGCATCGTCTTTGACGGAAGGTTCTGCACCGGCGGCGGCGTCACCGCCGGCATCGATGTCGGCATAGCGGTTGTCGATGCAATTGCCGGCGAGGATCACGGCCGCCTGTGCGAATTGATGCTCGAGTACGCCCCAGCCCCGCCTTTCGGGGTGGGTCGCCGCGAAAACCGCCGCTGGCTGAGGCGGAAGGCCAGGGGCAAAGGGCTGAGCCCGCGAGCGGGCCGCCGCGCATCGATGGTTTTTGCCATCCATGCAACCGTGAGATTGCAGGCTCTTGACAGGTCTACGAATCCAGTGAGACGATTTTGCCATGCGGAGCCTGCATCAAGTCCTCGTGCTCCGGTCTGTTCAGTTTCACCTGAAGGACTGGTTCAACGAATGAGCCCCCCACCGCGGGGTGATCGCCTCTCGGCGTCACGCTGAGGGCGCGCATTTGCAGCCAATCTAATCGCGTGTGCATCTCGGAACGCCTGTGGGCCGCGCCCCTCTCTGAGCGCGCCCGTGGCGCCGGGCCGAAGTCACAGCCCTCCCCCCGCGCAATCAAACCTTGCGTCCACGCTGCGGCTTTGCGCCGCCGCCGTCTCAGCTCACGTTTGGGGGTCCTTTGTCATGTCCAGTCCAATCTCCTCGCGTCCAGGTTTTGGCCGTCTGGCGCTGCTTTTGTGCACCGCAGCTTTCCCTCTGGCCGCGCCCGCCTACGCCCAGGAGCCCATCCCAACGCCTCAGCCCTCTGCGGCGCAGGCGGCGGAAGAGGAAGCCATTGTCGTTATCGGGTCCCGCATTCCCGGGGTGGCGCAGGACGGCGCCGTCCAGGCGCTGGTCGTGACCCGCGAGGACATCCTCCAAAGCGGCGCGGCGGAAACCAGCGACATTCTGCGTGATCTCACGGTCACGGCCGGCGGCTCCGGCACCTTCTCCACTTCCACCGCCGGCGCCTTGTCCAGCGACACCCCGGTCGGCTCCTCCGCGGTGTCATTGCGCGGCCTCGGCGCAAGCTCCACTCTGACCCTGGTCAACGGCCGCCGCGCTTCCGTCAGCGCCTTCGCCCTTGGCCAACAAAGCTTCATCGATGCGGGCTCCATCCCTGCCGCAGCCATTGAGCGGGTCGAGGTGCTCCCCAACGGGGCCTCTGCTCTTTATGGTGCGGACGCCATTGCAGGCGTGGTCAATATCGTGCTCCGCGAAAACTTCGAGGGTTTCGAAGTCAGCGTCTCATACGGCGACAGCACCGCAGAGACTGACGAAGGCCGCTTCAACTTGAACGCCGTCTGGGGAGCGAATTGGGGTGGCCACCAGGTGATGGCGGTGGCGGATTATTTCCAGCGCAACGCGCTGTTCGACCGCGATCGCGCCATCTCACGCGACAGCGTTCGCCCAAGCCAGCAGGGCTTCTATCCCAGCTTCAACGACCTGTTCTTGATGGTGAACGATCAGACCGAAGAACCCGCGGACGGCGGTTGCTCGGCTGCGGACTTCGGCGTCGGCAGCTTGGGCGAGTTCTGCGAAGTCGACACCAACGACTTCGTGTCCACCAACGACGCGCTCGAAAGCTTCGGCGGTCTCTTCACCCATCGCTACCGCTTCAGCAATGGCCTTGAATGGTTCAACGAGGCGATCTTTCAGCAGACCGACAGCCGCGGCACAAGCTCGCCCGCGAACTTCTCCCGCGCGCCGACCGATCCGGAAAACCCGAACTGGCCCGCAGCCCTAATCGCCGACATGATCGCCGAGGGCCGCGTCTCTCGATTCAGCGCCTTCAACCGGTTCCCGATCTTCGCCTGGGGCAAGTTCCCCGAGCCCCGCGCGGTTGAGGTGGAAAGCGCCTCGTTCAGGCTCACCACAGGCCTCGGGCTTGAGTTCGAGAACGGCTGGACCTTGGACGCAAGCCTGCTTTACGGCGGCAACGACCGCACCCAGCGGGGGCTGTCCGGCCTCGTGCTGTCCGAAGCGTTCTATGACGCGAACCTAGGCAATCTGTGCACGGATGGAAGCCGCGTCCGCCGCTGGGATGTCACCCCGTCGCGTCCCACCGCACGCTATTTCGGCCAAACCTGCGAAAGCCTTGGCCGCACCACTTTATGGTACAATCCCTTCGGCGGTCAGGGCCAACAAGCACCCGGCATTGACGGGGCCATTCGCACCAAAGCCGAGCGCACGGGCGAATCCCGCCTCTGGATCGCCGACGTCGCCGCCACTGGCGACCTCTTCGCCCTCAACGGCCGCCTCGTTCAGGCCGCCTTTGGTGCGGAGTGGCGCCGCGAGGAGCTGAACGACACCCCCGCGGGCGTTGCGCGCGCGACCTTCCGCAACCCAGAACCCATCCTGGGCTTCAGCTCAACCTCAGCCCAAGGCGAGCGCGACGCTTACGCCGCTTTCGCCGAGTTATTCATTCCGCTGTCGGACTCGTTCGAACTCCAGCTGGCGGGCCGCTACGACGAATATGACGGCTTCGGCGGAGACTTTAACCCCAAGGTCGCCTTCCGCTTCGCCCCTGTCGATGCCTTCATTGTTCGCGGCAACTGGTCGACGTCGTTCCGCGCGCCATCCATTGCCGAGGCGGGCGCCGGCACCCTGTTGTCGAGCTACACTGTAAGCTGCCGGGTGACCCCGCAGGCCTGCAACGGCAGCGCCACGGCCACCGGCCGGGCGTTGCTGTCGGAGGATGTTGCGAACCCTAACCTGCAACCGGAAGAAGCCGAAACCTGGGGCCTGGGCTTCCTCTACCGTCCCACCTCCAGCATCGATATCAGCCTGGATTATTGGAACATCGAGCACGAGAACCTGGTTGGCATCGACGAGGACGACTTCATCCGCCGGGCGCTCGCCGGCGCCTTCCCAGTGGTCGCCCCGGGCCTATTGCCCACCGGCTCCCCAGGTCTTGAAGTGGATCGCGGCTTTGTCACCGACGCCCACTTCCAGCTGACCAATCTCGGCTTCCAGCGCACCTCGGGCTTTGATCTGAGCTACACCCAGTACATCGACACCGCTTTGGGCGAGTTCAGCCTCTTGGCCGATGTGACATACCTGTTGGCGTTTGAGCGCAAGTCCTCCGACAGCGCTTTGGTCGAAGATCTGGCGGGCACGTTCCGCTATCCTGAACTCCTCGCCGATGTCCGCCTGCGCTGGCGCGGCGACCGTTGGGGTGCGTCCGTGGGCGCCAACTACACGGGTGCTTACGACGACGATCCGGCGCCGCGGACGCTGGCGGCTGTGGGCCTGCCCGCCGATGCGCAGGTGGAAGTGGACTCCTGGCTGGTCTTCGACACGAGCGTCACCTTCGACGTGACCGAGAAGGCCACCCTCCGGCTCAATGTTCAGAACATTCTGGATGAAGAGCCGCCATTAGTCCTCGGCGTCAGCGCCAATGTCGACCACATCAACCACGACAGCCTTGGCCGCTTCATCAGCCTGCGCTTTACCCAGAGCTTCTGAAACAGGGCCATTCCGACCGGGGCGGCGATCATCCGCCCCGGTCGGGGTCTCGTTTAACCGCCAAAGGCGACCCCATGACCCCAGAGCCTTCCGCGCCGAAAGCCTCGCCGGCGCGCACGCCCGACGCCTATCTGATCCTTTTGGCGCTTGCGCTTCTGGCATTCGCCGCCACCTGGTTTGTCACGCCCGGGCGGTTTGCGGTGGCGGAAGGGGCGGACGGGCGCACCCAGGTCTTGGCCGGCAGCTATGAGGCCGCAGACGCTCCGCGCCCCGCGCCTTTGCTGTTCGGCGACGAGGACCAAGCGGGTCTGATCGGCTTCCTGTTTGAGGGTCTCGTGTCCGGCGACCGCAATGGCGCGACCATCGGGCTGATGGCCTTCCTCTTCATTACCGGCGGCGCCTTCGGCGTGATTCTCAAGACTGGCTCCATGGAGCGCGCGCTCCATGCCGCGCTCTACCACAAAACCGGCGCCCCAAAACCGGGCAACGACGCGCTCCCCGCTATGCTGTTTGTGGCGTTTTCGCTGGGCGGGGCGGTTTTCGGTATGGGCGAGGAGGCGATCGTCTTTGTCTTGATCGTCGCCCCTGCTCTGATCCGATCAGGCTATGACAGCATCACCGCCGTCGTCTGCACATATGCCGCAACCCAGGTAGGTTTCGCCACGAGTTGGATGAACCCCTTCAGCCTGATCATCGCCCAAGGCATCGCCGATCTGCCCACGCTCTCAGGGCTCTGGTTCCGTGTCGCCTGCTGGGGAGTTTTCACAGCCGCCGGAGCCCTCTTTTTGTGGCGCTACGCCCGCGGCGTGCGCCTGAAACCGCAAAGCTCGGTCGCTTACGCCATCGACCAGAAATCCAGGAATGAGGCCACAACCGCCGCAGCTTCGGGCCTGAGCTTCGGCGATGTCGTGGTTCTGCTCTCAGTCGCCGCCGCCATCGCCTGGATCGCATGGGGCGTCACCACCCAGCAATACTATCTGCCCGAACTGGCGGGCCAATTCTTGGCCCTGGGCCTTGCCGTCGGCGTCCTCGCGCGCATTCTCCGCCTCAATAATTTGACCGGAAACGACCTGGTTGAAGCCTTCCGCGAAGGCGCGATGCAGATGGCGCCTGCGGTCCTGGTCGTCGCCGCCGCCAAGGGCGTCGTCGCCATGATGGGCGGCGACGACCCCGACGCCTTCACCGTCTTGAACACAGCCCTCAACGCCGCGGCGGGCTTCACCGCAGCCCTTCCCGATTGGGCCGCCGCCTGGGGCATGCTGGCGGTGCAGAGCGTTCTAAACCTCGCCATCGTCTCGGGCTCAGGCCAGGCCGCTCTCACCATGCCCCTGATGGCGCCACTGGCCGACCTCTCCGGCGTCACCCGCCAGACCGCCGTCCTGGCCTTCCAGTTCGGCGACGGCTTCACCAACATGATGACGCCCGCCTCCGCAGCCCTCATGGGCTCGCTCGCCGCCGCACGGCTCGACTGGGTCACCTGGCTGCGCTTCGTTTGGAAACCAATGATCGCGCTGCTGCTGATGAGCAGCGCAGCGATCCTGATCGCCCACGCCGTGGGCTATGCCTGATTGGAGAGGCGTCCCATGCGGCTTTTCGTGAAAGCGGCGGTGCTGGCCGCCGCGTTGACCGGCGCAGCGCACGCCGAACCCGGCCGGCTCGTCATCGCCGGAGGGGCGGTCTCCCGCGACAATGTCGGCGTCCATGGCGCCTTTTTGGAGCATGTGGGCGCGAACGGCCGGATTGCCGTGATCCCGGCCGCCTCCGGCGAGCCCGCCCAATCCGCTGCGGCCTATATCGAAACCCTCAGAGGTTTTGGAGTGAACGCTGACCGCATCGATATTGTCCGCCTCGCCGTGATCGACGACGACGCCACCCCAGACGTCGATGAAAGCGCTTGGGCCGCCAACGCGACCAACCCCGATGAAATCGCCAAAATCAGCGCCGCTTCGGGTGTCTGGTTTACGGGCGGGGACCAAATGCGCATCACAGCGACGCTTCTGACCGCCGGTGGCGCAGCCACCCCGATGCTGAGCGCGATCCGTGGACGCCTCGCCGCAGGCGCCACCATTGGCGGCACAAGCGCGGGCGCGGCGATCATGAGCCAAACCATGATCGCCCGCGGCGATAGCCTCGCGGCCCTCACCCGTCCCCTGCTGACCGGCGAGGCCTCCGAGAGCGAGATGGACGGCGGCGCGCTGATGGTCGCTCAAGGCCTGGGCTTCTTCCACTATGGCCTTGTCGATCAGCACTTTGACCGCAAGGCCCGCCTCGGCCGCTTGACCCGTGCCTTGGCCGAGCTTGCCCCCGCCCAGCGCCTGGGCTTCGGCGTCGATGAAGATACAGCCCTCGTGGTGGACCTCGCGCAAAATACTGCTTTCGTTGCGGGCGCCAGCGGGGTCACCGTCCTCGACGCCCGCGAAGCGCAAGCCACTGTCAGCCGCCGCGGGCGCTTCGCCGTGACAGGCGTCGCCTTGGGCCATCTGGCGACCGGCGACCGGATCGATCTTGCGACCCTCGCCATCACCCCAGCCGCAGGCCGCGCCGCGATCCCGCGGGGAGAGGGCTACTACAACCACGCGGCCCAATCGGGCGCCGGCATGGCCCTGCCCAATGACGGCCTGGAGGACGCCCTCGGCGTGGAATTGCTCGATAACCGCGTGAGCGACCGACTTGAGCGGGTGTCCTTTGACGGCGAAGGCGTGGGGGTCCTTTATGTCTTTGAAGAAACGTCCGAAAGCTTCAGCGCTTATGGAGATGACGCGACCGGCGCAGGCCGCTACACCATTGGCGGCGCGCGTTTTTCCATCGAGCCCGTTGACGTCCGCATCCGCCGGAGCCGCCCATGACCACCGACCCTGGCCCTTGGGCCATCGCCCTGCATGGCGGATCAGGCGTTGAGCCCTCCCGTGACTACTCCAAGGCCGTCGCCCACCTGGACGGCCTCGTCCGCCGCATCGCTGCGCACCTTGAAGCCGGCGACGCCGCCCTCGATGTGGTCGAAAGCGCCGTCGCCGAAATGGAGGCCTCAGGTCTCTATGTCGCGGGCCGCGGATCCGCGCCCTCCACCGCCGGCGTGGTCGAACTCGACGCCTCAATCATGGATGGATACCGCCGCCGCGCCGGCGCCGTCGCCGCCGTGGCGAATGCCGTCCATCCTGTCAAACTGGCCCGCGCCGTGATGGACGCCACTCCGCACGTTATGCTCGCGGGCGAAGGGGCCCTCGCTTTCGCCAAATCCCATGGTCACCCCCTCGTGGCTGACCCGGCGGGCTATTACGTGCTGCCCCCCGGCGTGGAGGCGAAGGATTTGAGCGCCGCTTTGCGCCACCACGGCACGGTCGGCGCCGTGGCCCTGGACACGTCGGGCCGGCTCGCCGCCGCCACCTCCACAGGCGGTCTCTTCGGCAAGCTCGCCGGCCGCGTCGGCGACACCCCCTTGATCGGAGCGGGCACATGGGCGGACCAAACCGTCGCAGTGTCTTGCACAGGATCAGGCGAGTTTTTTATCCTCGCTGGCGGGGCCCAGGACGTGGCCTCCCGCATGCGCTATCAGGGCTCAGGCCTTCAAGCTTCCGTCGACGGATTGATTGAGGACGTCGCCCGCTTGGGCGGCGATGGCGGCGTGATCGCTGTCACCCGATCGGGTGAGATCGCCTTCGCCTGCAACACGCCGGGCATGAAGCGCGCCGGCGCTAGCTCTTCGATGGCGCCCTTCGCAAGCCTTTAACGGAGGCCGAAGCTCCTCTGCCCAGCTTCGTCATAGCCACCGGGGCGGACTGGAGAACCGCTCCAGCGCCGGGTCGATCAAGGCGAAAGGCTCAGGACTGAGGCCCCCTCGGGAGCGTTGTGGACGCCCCAATCGCTCCCGATCTCAAAGGGCTCACCGTGCGCCCACAACGGCGCAAGGCCTCCAAAATGGGTCGACCACGGATGACCGCACCGCCCGCGATTCCGGCGACATGGCCGCACGCTGGGCTTCTGCAGCCTGTCGCCACCGCAGGATCAGGTCCCGCGCATCGATGGGGGGCTGTCGCCGAGAAGCTCCGACAGCCGACCCTGCATCGCACGCCGGGAGGCGTCCCTCTGGAGAAAGCGGTCCTGCGCGTGGGCGCCCCAGGGCCGCGGTAAAGATCAGCCTGGCTTACAGCCCCCCTCGGGGACGGGGTGGGAACGATGCCATGAGCGATGATTGTGACAGGTCGGGTTGGGGCCAACCGCTGACAGCGGCCGGGCTGAGGCTGGAAACCGCGCGGGCGCCAACAACGTCATTAGGCCGAAGGCGTGGCCTGCTTGTGTGGTTATGAAACGCACTTTCAACCGAACAATCCACCAAAACCAACGACCTGTAACCGAAGCGTTCGGACAGCGCTCGTCGCACGCCTATGAGCGCTGGGGCAAAGGCGTCCACCTTGCAGATCTCAATGTCTGCGAGCGCTCTGCCTATGCCTCGGTTGAAGAATGCGCTCTTGCCTTGCTCTTTATCGGCGAGGATTTTTCGCGGACGAGCATGGTCGAGGCTCTCTCGCGCCCTTGACAACGATCCCCGCGGCGGGCGGGTCCGCCTGACGACGCATCGCAAAGCCGCTGAGGAAGAATGGCAAGCAGAGGCTCGGGCCAAGGCCGGAGCGCGCCCGACATGGCACGGGCGGTGAACGGGTCGCCCCAATGGGACAAAAATGGGCGAGGCTTTCCTGAAGGAGCGCGGCGGTGGCCTCACGGGCGCGGTGCAAGCGGTCTTGCTCGGTCAAAACCCCCGACATCGCTGCGATCGCTTTTGCAGCGGTCGCGCCGCGGGCCATGGTCCAGGACCTTTTGTTCAGTCCTGATCTGATGGAGCGCCTTGCGCCTGCGCCGCTGGCGGCGCTCGGTTTGATCCACCCCCTCAGGCCCGTGAGGTGAGACATGGCAAAAGAGGCGCGATCCTCTTGCCGGCGCAGTGCGTATCAAGCCGTATGGGGAAGACGGCGATCATCGGGGCTGGCATGGCGGGTCTCGCCTGCGCCCGCAGGCTTTCAGCGTCCGGCCAAGCTGTGACCCTTTTCGACAAAGGCCGCGGCGTAGGCGGCAGGGCGGCGACCCGGCGGGTGGAGACGGCGAAAGGCGTCCTGTCTTTTGATCACGGCGCGCAATATTTCACCGCTCGGGACGAACGATTCCGCGCGGAGCTCTCAGGGCTTGCCGGCGCTGTCGCGCCATGGCCTGAAATCCCTGGTCTTGAAGGGGAGACGCGCCAGGTCGGCGTCCCCCATATGAACGCCCTTCCCAAGGCGATGGCGGAGGGGCTCGATGTCCGCCTGTCCACAAAAATTGCGGCGCTTCGCCGTGATCATGAGGGATGGATCCTGGAAGCAGACGACCGCGCGGCTTTTGGCCCCTTTAAGGTAGTCATTGTCGCGGTCCCGGCCGAACAGGCGGTCAGCCTGGTCGCAAGCCAAAGCCCCATGTTCGCCGCTGAAGCCGCCGCCGCCCGCACGGCCCCCTGCTGGGCGGGGCTGTTCGCAGCGGACGCCTTAGGCCCGCCGCCTTTCGCAGCCCAACGCCTCGCGGACCATCCGGTCCTGGCCTGGGTCGCCTGCGACGCCGCCAAACCTGGTCGCCCTTCACGCGCCCTGCAGACATGGGTGGTCCATGCTAGGCCCGATTGGAGCGCAGCACATCTTGAAGGAGATCCCCAAATGGTCCTTGGCGCGCTCCACGAGGCTTTTGTCGAGATCGTTCGCCCGAGCGCCCTGGTGTTTTTCGCGGCTGCGCACCGCTGGCGCTATGCGCAAGTGGCCCAGCCCGCCGCGACCTTATTCGCCTGGGACCCGGCCCTTGGATTGGGCCTGTGTGGGGACTGGCGCATCGGCCCGCGGATCGAAGCAGCCTGGGTGTCCGGCCATGCGTTGGCGGGAGCCGTTATGGCGGAGATGACCGCACAATGACGCTGACTTCGCTCGCAGACGGCTACCGCGCTTGGGTCTTTGGCGCCCGCGGCGGGATTGGCGCCGCGTTTGTCCGCAAACTCGCCGCCGATCCCCGCTGCGCCGCTGTCCACGCTGGCGCAAGGGCGCCTCTGGAAACGGCGGGCAAAATCCTCGGCTTCGCTTTTGACCTCGAGGATGAGAGGAGCATCGCCGAAGCCGTCGAGGCCGCCGCCGTCGAAGGCGCACCCGATCTGGTCTTGGTGACGACAGGCGTCCTTTACAGCCAGACCATCCAGCCCGAAAAATCGATCCGCGCGCTGAACCCAGAGGCCCTCGCCAAGGCCTATGCCATCAACGCCATCGGTCCCGCCCTGATCGCCAAGCATGCGCTGGGGCGGCTTCCTCGGGACCGCAAAGGCGTGTTCGCGGCTCTTTCCGCTCGGGTCAGTTCATTAAGCGACAATCGCTCTGGCGGTTGGCACGCTTACCGTGCGTCCAAGGCCGCCTTGAATATGTTGGTGCGGAACGCCGCCATAGAGCTGACCATGCGCAACAAGGCCGCTATCTGCGTCGCCCTGCATCCCGGCACAGTAGACACCCCCATGTCCAAACCTTTCCAAACCGGGATCGCTCCAGGACGGTTGTTCTCCCCAGATGAGAGCGCTGCGGCGCTATGGAAGATTGTGGAGAGCCTGACCCCGGACCGGAGCGGAGAACTGATCGCATGGGACGGCCAGACGATCCCCTTTTAGGCGGACCTTTACCGGGAGTGGGGCATCAAAGCCCATGCTCGCCGCCCTCTCGCGCTTCGCCCTGACCTTGAACGCCGCCGCTGCGGCGGGAGGCGTTTTGGTGCTGGCCGCGGGGCTGGGCGGGCTTGGCCTAGGCTTTGCTGAAGACATCGACAGTCTGGGGATCGCACAGAGCGCGGAGGCGATCCTCGCTGGCGGCTATGAGCGCAGCCGGGTGTTTGGAACGCCCCTTTATGAGCTGATCGCCGCCAGCCTCATGGGCTTGGGTGGCGTAATGCTGGTCAACGCCGCCTCCTTGGCCTTCAGCCTCGGCGCGACGGCCTTTCTGTGGGCTTCTTTGCGGCGCGTGGGGGCAAAGGGCGCGGCCTTCGCCCTTCTCGCCGCGGCGGCGAGCCCGATCATGTTGATCAATGCGTCCGCGATGATGGAGACGAGCCTTTTGGCCCTCTTGGTCAGCGCCGGGCTTTGGGCGAGCGCCGCCGCCGCCGCGACGCTTGACCGTCGTTTCATCATCGCCGCGGCCGTCGTCGGAGCTCTCGCGGCCGCGGTCCGACCGGATGCCGCTCTTTTCGCGTTGGCCTTAGGCGCAGGTCTGGCTTTTGAGCTGAGAAAGGATTGGCGCAAGAGCTTTGAGGTCCTCGCTTGGTTTGCGGGCTTCGGCCTTATCGCGGTCGGCTTTTATGGCCTGATGAATGGCGGCTATGCATTTCTTGACGAGGTCTCGGTCAGCCAGGACGGCGTTGGGCGCAGCTTCGCCAGAGCGGTGTTCGGCGCGGCCGCGATCCTGGGCCTGTTCGGGGCGGTTGTTCTGGCCGTGACCCTCATCCGTGTCGCCTGCGCCCCTGGCGCGGCGTGGTCGCGATTAGCCGGGGCCGCGCCTTCGGCCCGAACGGCCTTGTTCGTGGCGATCATCGCAAGCCTGCTTTATGGCCTGCGTTTCCTGGCCCTTCCTGATGAGCTTGAATATCTTCTGCCAGCCTATCTGGCGCTCTGTGTCGCTTTAGGCGCCTTCGCCGGTCGCCTGACCTGCGCCCTGTTCGCCTTGAGCGTGCTCATCGCCAATATCGGCCAGATCGCGCTGTTTGAGCGCGACGGCGGCGAGGTGCGTTTCGCGGTCTCATTGCAGGCGGGCGCCCTCACCCAGGACTGGGCCTTCCGCCGCCACAATCTATGGCTCAGGTCGCCGCAAACCGAAGGCCTCATGGCCGAGCTTGCCGGCGAGCCCGGGGCAACGCCCGATCAGACCCATTTATGGCTGACCGGGGTCGCCTTTCCAGGCGGAGGCCTCGTCGTCGGGGCGGATCAACGCTATCGCTTTCAAGACGCCCCTCGGGGAGACCCGCACGAGATGGGGCGTTACCGCGTGATGATCGTGTGTCCCGTCGCTGTCGTTCCTCGGCGCGGATGGAGGGTGTTGCAGCCCCCTGATCTGGAGACGCTGAACGGACCGGCTGGCTGGCGCACAGGGTGCCGCCGCCTCACTCCCCCGTTTGCGCCGGCCGAGGCGGCTTCAGTCGCCGGCGATGGATATGACCCTCCGCCGTCGCCTTCACTCCTTCGGGAGACTGGCCTTTGAAATAGTCTTTTTGCCAGCCTTTTTGGACCGCCTCTGGGTCCTTTTCCCTAAGCTTCTCCAGAAAAGAGCCCCGGCTTGAGCTCCAGTTGCGATAGTCGTGTTCGAGTTCGGGATTGGCGCTGATCGGTTTTGTGATCGGCTCAACGGCGTCCACCGCCGAATGGCTCATGGGCATGATGAAACAGAAGGGTTCACCCTTTTTGAACTGGATCATCCCGGGTCGGGTGAACCGCCAATTCATGGTGAACGGGAAGGGCAGCCAGAAGGTCTCAACAATGCCGATGAGCGGCTGAATTCCGTCCTTGATCCAGTTGGGCGGGCCACCAACCCACAAATCCCAGCCAGGCTCTGTGCGAAACAAATAGCCCGTATGGAATGTCAGCACGCCTCCCGAGAAATGCGATGAAACGACTGGTTTGAGCATCTCCGGAGTGGTGTCGTCATCAGCGTCGATCCGGATGTCTTCGGTCCGTGGCCCGCCCGTCCAGGAGGCGGTGAAAGACACGGGCGACAAAAGCTCCCATCCCGTTGTGTTCGCGACCACGAGCGGCAGACAGCGATAGGGATGCCGATCGGAGAACATGTCCATCCATTCCCGGTCCTGCCGGCCAGGGATCATTTCCGAAGGGGCGCCTTCAGTGACATAACAAGTGAGTTTCATGGGACGATGAGACCGTAGCGGCGGCGATGGGTTGACATTCGCTCTCATCGGTACAGAAGCCCGCTGCCGTTTCCAACCCCGCCTCTGCCGATCCCAGGAGCCCCATGCCCGCTTATGCCGACCGCGCCGCATTGCTGTCCCATCTCGACGCCCTGGGCGTATGGCGCGAGACCAGAGATCACGCGCCTATTTTCACAGTTGATGAGGGCGAAGGCCTCAAGCGCAACATTCCCGGCGGGCACTCCAAGAATCTGTTCTTGAAGGACAAAAAGGGCGGTCTTTGGCTCATATGCGCCTTAGGGGAGACCAAGATCGACCTGAACGCCGCCGCCAAAGCGATGGGCGCCCCGCGCTTTAGCTTCGGCTCCGCCGAATTGCTTGAAGAGGCCCTTGGCGTGACCCCGGGCTCGGTCACGCTTTTTGCGCTCTTAAACGACCCTCAGGCCCACGTTCGCCTTGTTCTTGACGCCGCTCTGCTGGGTTGCGAGATCGTCAATTTCCACCCTTTGACCAACACCGCCACCACCAGTATCGACCAAAACGGACTGCGCGCTTTCGTCGCCTCGGTCCGCCGCACTCCCTTGGTGCTGGACTTTTCCACCCTCACCCTTGTTCCCTGGGACTGAGGTTCACGCTCCCTGTGGTTGAACTACGCAAGGAGAGCCGCCATTTAACCGGCGTGTTTTGAGGAAAACCGATGCTCAACGCTGCAACCCCTGATCTGATCAAGGAAGGGTCCGACGCCGCTTTCATGGCGGACGTTATCGAAGCCTCGCGCACCCAGCCCGTTTTGGTCGACTTCTGGGCCCCCTGGTGCGGTCCCTGCAGGCAACTGACCCCGGCTTTGGAAAAGGCCGTCAGGGCTGCGGGCGGCAAGGTGCGTCTGGTCAAGATCAATATCGACGCCAATCCCGGAGTTGCGGGCCAGTTAGGCGTGAGGTCCATTCCTGCCGTCTTCGCCTTTGACCAGGGCCGCCCGGTCGACGGTTTTATGGGCGCCCTTCCTGAAAGCCAGGTGAAAATGTTCATCGACCGCATCTTGGGCGGCGGCGGGGCGGAGGATGTGGAGGGCTTTTTGGCCCAGGCCGAGGAGAGCCTCAGTCTCGGCGATCTGGGCGGCGCCTCTCAGGCTTTCGCCACGGTTCTCCAGGTCGATCCTGAAAACGCCAAGGCTGTCGGCGGCCTGGCCCGATGCTATTTGATGGGCGGCGACGCGTCGCAGGCGAAAGCCATTCTAGACATGGCGCCTGAGGCCAAACGCGCCGACCCCGCCATCGCTGGCGTTTATGCGGCTTTGGAGCTTGCCGCCGACATTCCCGCAGGTCTTGACCTTTCGGGCGTCGCCCAGCGCCTTGCCCACAATCCCAAAGACCATGCCGCCCGCCTCGATCTCGCCAAGAGCCTCGCAGGCCGTGGCGATCTCGGCGGCGCCGTGGATCATTTGCTGGCGATCATCGAGGCTGACCGCGACTGGAATGAGGGTGAGGCGCGCAAACAGCTGTTGAAGATTTTCGAAGCAGCGGGTCCGGCTTCCGAGGTGTCGAAGTCCGGCCGCCGTCGCCTGTCGGCCTTGTTGTTCAGCTAGGTTCGTTCTCCAACCTCAAAAGGGGGGGCCATGAGCGCCTTCGGCTATCGTAAACCACAAGACCTGCCGGAGGTGATCCCGATTTTCCCCTTGCCGGGAGCGATCCTCTTTCCCCGCTCCACCTTGCCTTTGAACATTTTTGAGCCTCGCTATCTGAACATGATCGACGACGCCCTGGCGGGAAAGCGTCTGATCGGCATGATCCAGCCGACCGAACGCTCTGGCGCGATCGCCGAGATCGGCGCGGTCGGACGGATCACGGCCTTCGCCGAGACTGACGATGGACGTTATCTGATCACATTGACAGGCGTCGCGCGGTTTCGGGTCGTCGAAGAGCTCAGCGTGGACACGCCTTATCGTCAGGTTCGCGCCGATTTTGCATCCTTCAACCACGATCTGTCCGCGCCTGGTTTCGAGGCCGTCATCGACCGCAACCGGCTCCGCGGCGCGTTGCGTCGTTATGTGGACATGCATGGGTTTGAGACCGATTGGTCCGCTGTGGACGAGGCTCCGCCCGAGGCCCTCGTGAACGCAGTGGCCACCTTGTGTCCTTTCGACAGCATCGCCAAACAGGCGCTTCTGGAGGCCGAGGATCTGGTTGATCGTTGCGCCGTTCTGATAGCTTTGCTGGAAATGAGCGCGGAGTCGGGCGGCGCGGAAGGGCCCATGCAATGACCGACCAATCGACGACCGATCTCGATCCCCGCCTGCTTGAGGTCCTGGTGTGTCCTCATGCCCGTACGCCCCTGCGCTATGACCGCGCCAAGCAAGAGCTGGTCAGCGCAGCGGCGCGCTTGGCCTATCCTATCCGCGACGGCGTGCCGGTGCTGATCGTGGAGGAAGCCCGGGAGCTGGGCCCAGAGGAATGACCAACCGCACCGCCAAACCGCTCGCTTCGGGGCAGGCGTGGCCTGTCGATCTGGCGTTTGATCGTGAAGCGAAGGTTTTGCGGATTGCTTATGACGACGGCGCTTCGTTCGCCATTGGCTTTGAGCTGTTGCGCGTCGAAAGCCCCTCGGCGGAAGTTCAAGGCCATGCGGGCCGCAAGGCGATTGTCCGAGACAAAGGCGATGTGAGCGTCAAAGACGCTTTTCCAGTGGGTCGCTACGCTGTTCGGATCGTGTTCGACGACGGGCACGAAACTGGGATCTATTCCTGGGCTTATCTCCGCAAACTGGGAGAAGAGCATGATGCGCTCCTCGCAGCCTACCGCGCTTCTCTTTAGCGTCGGCCTCTTTTGGGGCGAGACCCTGCCCGACCTCGGGATCGTCCGGAGCCGACGGACCCATCGGCCGCTTCAAGGGCCTGCTTGACCTCATATTGGCGCGCCAGAGGATCGTCGGACAGGACCAGCTCCGTCTCTTGCAGACGCTTGATCTCGTCGCGCAGCCGAGCCGCCTCCTCAAATTCAAGGTCCGCGGCCGCCGTCCGCATGCGCTTTTCCAGATCCTCGATCACCGCGCGCAGATTGTGGCCCGCGAAGGTTTTTGGCTCCTCGGAGACACCGCGCTTTTTGTCTCCTACCTGCTTAAACGCCAATGGATCCCGAGGGTCGATGGTCAAGCTGTCCTTCTCATAGACGCTGTCGAGAATGTCGGCGATGGCGCTTTTCACACTTTGCGGCGTGATGTGGTGAGCCATGTTGTAGGCGGCCTGCTTCTCCCTTCGTCGTGAGGTTTCCGCCATCGCCCGCTCCATTGAGCCGGTGATGTGATCTGCATAAAGAACAACCTTGCCATCGACATTGCGGGCAGCCCGCCCGATGGTTTGAACAAGGCTTGTTTCAGATCTCAAGAATCCTTCTTTGTCCGCATCAAGAATACCGACAAAACCGCATTCAGGAATATCGAGCCCCTCTCTCAACAAATTGATCCCGATCAGGCAATCAAAGACCCCCATCCTCAAATCACGGATGATTTCGATTCTCTCTACCGTATCGATATCGGAGTGCATATAGCGCACCCGCACGCCCTGCTCATGCATATACTCGGTAAGGTCTTCAGCCATTTTTTTGGTCAGTGTGGTCACCAGGCTGCGCAACCCCCGCTTGGCTGTGTCTTTCACCTCTGCAATGACGTCATCCACCTGGCTCGCCCCGTCTTTCGACACCGGCCGCACCTCGACCGGAGGATCGATCAGACCTGTGGGGCGGATGACCTGCTCGACGAAAACTCCCCCCGTCCGGTCGATCTCCCAGGGACCGGGCGTCGCGGACACGTGAATGGTTTGGGGCCGCATCGCATCCCATTCCTCGAACTTGAGCGGCCGGTTATCCATGCACGAGGGAAGGCGGAAACCGAACTCTGCAAGCGTTCTCTTACGGTTGAAGTCGCCACGATACATCCCGCCGATCTGCGGAACCGTGACGTGACTTTCGTCGGTAAACACAAGCGCGTTGTCAGGCAGATATTCAAAAAGGGTCGGCGGCGGCTCGCCCGGCCTGCGACCTGTGAGATAGCGCGAATAGTTTTCGATGCCTGCGCAAGAGCCGGTCGCCAGCATCATCTCCATGTCGAACATGGTCCGCTGTTCGAGCCGCTGCGCCTCCAGAAGCTTGCCTTGCTCTTTGAACACGTCGAGCTGTGCCTTCATCTCTTCTCTGATCGCCTCCACCGCTTGATGAAGGGTCGGTTTGGGCGTGACATAGTGGCTGTTGGCGTAGACCTTCACCGCAGGAAGGGACTGGGTTTTCTTGCCTGTCAGCGGGTCGAACTCGTCGATCGCGTCGACCTCATCGCCAAAGAAAGAGATCCGCCAGGCCCGGTCCTCCAAGTGCGCCGGAAAAAGCTCGATCACGTCTCCCCGCACGCGGAACAAGCCGCGTCCGAAGGCCTGATCGTTCCGTTTGTACTGCAGTCCGACCAACGCCCGGACCAGCTCCTGGGCGTCGAGCGCCATTCCCTTTTTCAGGGTGAAGGTCATCGAGGTGTAGGTTTCCACTGAGCCGATGCCGTAAATGCAGGAAACCGATGCGACGATGATGACGTCGTCCCGCTCCAGGATCGCCCGCGTCGCGGAGTGGCGCATACGGTCGATCTGTTCGTTGATCGTGCTTTCTTTTTCGATATATGTGTCCGTTCTGGGAACGTAGGCCTCGGGCTGATAATAATCGTAATAGGAAACGAAATACTCAACCGCATTATTCGGAAAGAAGCTTTTGAACTCGCCATAAAGCTGCGCGGC
>JAGWZH010000056.1 GCA_018971945.1 Alphaproteobacteria bacterium
ATCGAACATAGCCGAGAGATCGGCCAACTCCTTGTCGCTCTTCAATTGCAGATGCCACCCTCTGATGGTCTGCCGCATGGCCTTGCAGGCCGCGCGACTGACCGCTGGAGAGAAGTTCGCGTATACCCGGCCATACTTGTCGACCGTCTTGCGCGGTCTGAACGTGTAGCCGAGGAACGTGAACTGGATAACAGGGTGATCCTGCTGACGTTTGATGTCCTTGCAGTACACGATCTGTGTCTTGGTCGGATGCAGTTCGAGACCGCACTGCCGAAAGCGTTCGGCAATGCGCCGCAGTGCAAATCGCGCCTGCTTTTCGCTCTTGCAATGGACAACCGCGTCATCCGCGTATCGGCAGAACCGTACGCCGGGGAGATCGCGATCAACCCATAGGTCAAAAGAATAGTGCAGGAACAGATTTGCAAGAAGGGGTGAGACCACACCGCCCTGCGGCGTGCCTCGCTCCCTCTCCATGATCGTGCCGTCCGCGGATTGCATTGGCGCTTTCAGCCAGCGCTCCACGTACAATAAGATCCAAGGCTGCTGGCAGTGCTTGCGCAACGCCCGCATGAGGAGATTATGATCGATGTTGTCGAAGAGACCTTTGATGTCAAGTTCGACAACCCAATCATAATCCCAACACCGGCGTCTGGTGACCGCAATCGCGTCATGCGCTGAGCGCCCGGGGCGATAGCCATAAGAGTCCGCGTGAAACAGCGGATCAAGCTTTGGTTCGAGCCATTGCTTGACGACCGTCTGCGCGACCCGGTCGGCTATCGTTGGAACACCCAGCACCCGAACGCCACCTGTCTTCTTCGGAATCGGGACGGCTCTAACCGGCGGCGGAAAGTAGCTGCCGGAGCACATTCGATTCCAGAGCTTGTACAGGTTGTCTCCGAGATGCTCCTCGTACTGGTCAATCGTCTGCTGATCGACGCCTGCGGCGCCGCCATTGGCCTTCACATGCTTGTAAGCCTTCCATATGAGAATTTTCGGGATGTCGAATGGCTTGGGTGTCACGCAGGGCTCCTCCCGCTTTCGCGGTTGGCCGTGCCTTTGCCCAGGATAACGCCGCCCCTTCGCTCCACCACCATTACAGCGGCTTCATCACTAATACGGGCGGCTCCGCCCCTTGACGACGCATCGCTACTATCGGCCTCGCCTTTGGGGCTTGTGCCTTTCGCTTGCCATCGCCGTCGAAGGTTCCCGCAGTTCAGCGTAAGAGCCAAGAACAGGCTGGCGCTGCCTCTATGCCGGACGCCATCTGGCCCATAAGCAGGTCCTGTCCAGATTGCTCCCGGAGCAACTTCACTCTCCGGTTTCGGCGTCGTTTGAGTACTTTCGACACTTGAACGGCAGTTCACTTGTGTTCGCCTTCCTGTTCCACAGCTGACATCTTTCGACGCCTTTTCCGTAACGCTCACGACCCAGGCTTTTGACCAGCGCCGCTTACGGTGGTTTGCCACCTGCTCCTGCAAGCCGATGGCGAGGGACCTACCCTCATCTCCTACGCCGCTTTCTGCGGCACACTAAAGTCCGCAACCCAAAGCGTGTTCGGCGCCGGCGCCTTGAAGTGCCGATTGACGCGATCGAACGGGCATGGCGCCGCCTTGTCCGGGATCGTCGTACGATGCGGCTTGCCGCGAATAACACCCTTGAGCCCCATCGTTTTCATGAGCCGCCCCACCGTGCAGCGCGCGACATCAAAGCCCTCACGCAGCATCTGGCGCCAGACTTTGCGCACACCATAAACTTGGAAATTGTCATCATAGATCCGTTGGATTTCCGGCCGCAGCGCGACGTCGCGCAGGACGCGCGGCGGCGCTCGTTCGGGGCGGCGACGCCGCGCGTCGTGCGCGTGATAGGTGGATGGGGCGATCCCAAGCGTTCTGCAGATCGGCCTTTTCGCGCGCAATCGATGCCCCGCATCGATTGCTTACGCGCTCAAAGCCCATGTTCATGACGATTTTCGTCGATGAAGGCGATCATGGCTTCCATCGGCGGTCGAGCTCCGCCTGGGCAAAATACGCCGACGCCTTCTTCAGGATTTCGTTGGCTTGGCGCAACTCGCGGTTCTCACGCTCCAAAGCCTTCAGCTTGGCGCGTTCATCGGTCGTGAGGCCGGCCCTGCCACCGCTGTCGCGCTCGGCCTGCTTGATCCACTGATCCAATGTCTGCGCCACACAGCCGATCTTGGCGGCCACGGATTCAATCGCAGCCCAGCGGCTGGAATAGTCGCCCTCGTGCTCCAACACCATGCGCACCGCGCGCTCGCGCACTTCAGGCGAATAACGGGGTCTTGTATTTGGCTTGCTCATCGCTCCACTCTCTCAAGAAAGGGAGCCTCCGGCAAACCCGGGACGGTTCAATGGCTTACCCAGAGGAACGAAGGGCGGCGGTGCTGGCTAAGATGCTGCCACCGGCCAACATGACGCTGGCCCGCTTGGCCGAGGAGGAGGGAATCAGCGTGGGGACGCTTGCCAAATGGCGGGCTGAAGCACGCGCCAAGGGGCAGTTTCTGCCGGACGCCAAGGCAGGCCCGCAGGACTGGACCTCTGAGGACAAGTTGGCGGCTGTGATTGGTGAGCTGTTGAGCCGCCACCGGTTCCAGGCCAACAGCGAACGCGTCTCTGAACGAGACCGATCTTGGCGCTTATTGCCGACGCCGCGGCATCCATGCTGAACAGTTGGCCGTCTGGCGAGCGGCCTGCGCCCGCGCCAACGATTGGGACCGGGCGGCGTCGCGCCAGATCGCGCGGGAAACCAAGGACGCCAATAAACGGATCCAACAGCTGGAGCGGGAACTGGCCCGCAAAGAGAAGGCGCTCGCTGAAGCCGCGGCCCTCATGATCCTCCGAAAAAAAGCCGAGGCGATCTGGGGCCCAGAGGGAGGCGTGGAGGATTGACGCCCGCTTCAGATCGCCGACACATCATATCCCTCATCGATGAGGCGACAGCAGCGGGAGCTCGCCTTGAGGCGGCTTGTGCTGCTCTTGGCGTGACCCCACGCACGCTGCAGCGCTGGAAAGATCCAACGAATAGCATCCGCGAGGACCGTCGTCCGTCCGCGGAACGCCCAGCCCCGGCAAACAAGCTGACTGCGGAAGAGCGCGACCAGATCGTGGCTGTCTGCAACGCTGCTGAGTTTGCAAGCCGTTCGTCGCTTCGACCCGTCCCCCAGACGGGTCGACCAGGCTGCGCCTGACCGCTCCTTACCCCAGCCAGATCGTGCCACGCTTGGCTGATAAGGGCATATACATCGCTTCGGACTCAAGCATTTACAGGGTGTTGCGCGAGCGGGGGCAGAACCATCGCCGGGGCCGCGCCCGGCCAGCAGTCCGTCGCAAACCGCCCAACAGCTTCGAAGCCAAGGCGCCCTGTCAGGTCTGGAGTTGGGACACCACGTGGCTTGCCGGGCCGGTGGCCGGCACTTTCTTCTACCTCTATCTGATCATCGATATCTTCAGCAGGAAGATCGTCGGCTGGGAGGTCCACGAACGTGAGACGGCCGAACTTGCCGCCGAGGTGCTCAAGCGTGCTGTCTGGGCCGAGAGGTGCGTCACCAACCCACTGGTGCTGCACGCCGACAACGGCAGCCCCATGAAGGGCGCGACCATGAAGGTCACCATGGAGCGCCTTGGTGTTGTTCCTTCGTTCAGCCGGCCGCGGGTCTCAAACGACAACCCCTTCTCCGAGGCTCTATTTCGAACCTGCAAATATGTCCCGACCTGGCCAACAAAGGGCTTCGCCTCCATTGAAGCTGCGCGCCTTTGGGTGGAAGGCTTCGTGAACTGGTACAATACGGAGCACCGCCACAGCGCGATCCGTTTTGTGACGCCAGATCAACGCCATCGCGGTCAAGATCACGCGCTGCTGGCCAGCCGCCACAAGGTCTATGAACGCGCCCGCGCCGCGCGCCCAGACAGATGGTCAGGCAAAACCCGCAATTGGAGCCCCGTCGGCTCTGTCTGGCTCAACCCGGAGCGGCCCGAGACGGAGCGCAAAGGCCATGGGGCCGCCGCCGCGCTCGACAAGGAAGCAGGCGGCGGCGGCCCCATGGCCGGGCTGGCCGAACACGCAGCTTGAAAAGCACTGCACCGGACAACTTCGTTGACAAACACCGGCGGTGAGGCTAGGGCCGAAATCAGCAATGCGAACTTCGTGCTTCAGCTCGCCGTCTCGGTACCACATCCAATCCAAGCAATTGGTGTAGATGAGGTTCTGAAGCCCCTCGACGTAGCGCTTTTTCTGCGCGGCGTTTGCATCCTTCATGACCTTCAGGTCGACACCAAGGTCCTTTGCCTCACAGTGGCCAACGACAACGCTGTCACGGCTAAAGTAGAAATCGGGGGCGCCGACCTCCACACGCTTAGGCTCATTCAGGGAAGTGACCTTCGGATCCAAAGCGTCAAACAATGCCTTGAGCGCGGGACGGTATGAGTGCTCGGTGGCGGCGCCTGTTTTGTAAGTTGCCGTCACGGCTTTGAAAAATGTCTCGATCGGACTCATTGGCCCCTCCCAGGCCGTATCGTTCGTTCTCCTTTGCCCGGATTGCAATGCTCTACGCGGCGCATCCTTGTCGCGGTCTCGCGCTTAGCAGGTTGAATCGCTCTGGCCGGCGACTGACCGGACCCTGAAGAGCCCTCAAGACTGCGAAATCCCGCACCGATCTCAGGTGCGTTTAAGGCGATGTTAGTTGCGCTTGTAGCGATAATGGGCTAGGATGTTGTTAGTGATTTGTTAACACTTCGCTGAGGAGCCAAGCCCATGTCTGCCGTCGCGCGCCTGAAGGATGCCGATCGCGCCGCGCCTTTCACGGTTGAGCCCCATGGGCTCGATCAGGACCGCATTGCGGCCTTCTCGCATTTCATGGAAGCCCTGGAGCTTGGCCTTCCGGCCGCCAAAAAGCGGAAGAAGGGCTGCCTGTTGGTTGGCCCAAACGAGGAGCAAATCCCGATTCCGCCGGCGATGTTCGAAGTGCTGCGCGCAACTGCCGAGATTTTGGCAAGTGGCGGCAGTATCCGCATTGTGCCGCTGCATCAGGAGCTGACCACCCAAGAGGCGGCGGACATGCTGAACATGTCCCGTCAGTATCTGGTTCGGCTCCTTGAGGCCGGCGAACTGGCTTTCAAGAAGACCGGCACGCATCGCCGCATCCGTATGGATGACCTACTCGCCTACAAACACAAGCGCGATGGCCTACGCCGACGCGCCTTGCGCGACCTGACCAGAATAGGCGAAGACACTGAAGTCTCTGACGAGTTTCCGAAAGGGGCGCGAGCGGAGTAGGATTGGTATGTTCTGGAATTCCTCAAATACGGCAAGAATCACGTTTTGTTCTACTTGACTCCGATTGGATGTTGATTCCCTCCGAATCGTGAGCTATAAGGATCGTGGCAGGCACGCGCCGGAGAAAACCCGAGTGGACGAAAGTCCGCAGCGCCCTTCGCGGTGTGGATCAGGGTCCGGGGGCCTGCTTAATTTTTTGCCAGACTTTGGAAGAATGCAAGCTGCTCCCCGGTGAGCGGTGGGTTCTTGTGTAGTCCAGGCATCGGAACAATCCCAAAGCCAAGAACCAGGCCATTCGGACCGCGAAGGAATCTCCCCCGCAACGCTTCTGCATAGCTTTGCTCAAAGTTCCCGAAACCATCGGGTTCAACGGCGTGGTGAACGGCGCTGGTCGCGACGTCCGCCAGCTGGAGGCCCGCGACGCTTCCGTGGTCTTTGGCGTCGATGCGCTCTGGGTCAATGACGTCCCAATCGATAATCCCCTTCGACCGGATCACCTCTCGCCCTTCTCTGATAAGAGTCATATATTCGCGGAATTCCTTATAGTTCATTCCGCCCCGTCTTGAGAATATGACGCGCGCCTGGCAGCCTGCCAGGCCATGCTTCAGCGCGTGGCGCTTGCAAATATTGGAGGCCCTTTCAAGCACGTAACGCGTCACATAGCTGTACAGCTGGTTTTTTCTCTTGAATACATCAAAGCGTTCCTTTGGAAGCACGGACAGCGTCTGTTTGTTGGAAAGCGCGGCAACTATTCCAATCGGTTTCTCCGCCAGCACCTGGCTGGCAAACCGACGTTGAGCGTGATTCAGTTCTTTGAAGTGGATGGACCGTTTCTGTGCGGGGCCTGAGCTGATCCGGTTGCGAATCTCGTCGCGCCAGGCGACCATATGTCGGTCGTTCTCGCGGCTCACAATGCATGCGCCGATCGTTAGCCAATGAGATGCGCCACCTCCCGCGCCTGGCGCGCGGAACTTGGTAAGGCCGTCGTCTCCGGCTTCGTCGAGATAGATGTTGTACTGGTGCGCCACGGATCGCCTGAGGGGCCCCCGGGCCTTCATTAGCGCGGCGTGGGCAACCCTTTCGATTCAAGCATGAGTCGTTAACTGTGCGTTAACGTGAGTTCAACAGCACCGGTCTGCCCCCCCCCCATCGAACGTCATCCAGGGTTTCCCAATTGGGGCACACCACCCCAAATTCCCGCATCTGCCGGCATCCGCCAGCATGGGTAGCCGCCCCGATGTGTGCCCCAATTCCACCCCAAAACGCAAAAAGCTCCAGCGGCCGCTTCCGCGACCTTCCGAAACCCGTTGATTTTCTTGGCTTTTTTGGAGCGGGCGAGGCGATTCGAACGCCCGACCCTCACCTTGGCAAGGTGATGCTCTACCCCTGAGCTACGCCCGCATCCTATGGGGGTATCGTCGAAGATTCCTCTCGACGACCGTCTTCCCCTATCGCGTAAAGCGGGCCGGGGCGCAAGAGGGTATCGTCATAGTGTCGGCGCCACTCGATACGTCCGGTTTTTGTAGCAAGCGATTTGTCCGGTGTTGTCCGGGGAGGTTGGAGTGGAGGCGGAGGTACGGATGGCGCGGCGTGTGGAGGCGTTTGGTCGGGTGCAGCGTGGCGGGATAAGCCGTGAGGGGGCTGCCGAGGCGTTGGGAATGAACGAGCGGCGCTTCCGGCGGCTGTTTGTCGCCTAACAGGAGTGCCGGGCGCGGCCATCACGGCTCCCCGGACGCTGGCGGCGGTCTCCGGCACAAAATGGGGTGTTTCTTACCTATGGGTTTAGGCGCGGGCCCTGTTCCGCAGCGAAAGGCTCGGGCAGGCAAAGAAGCCCCCGTTTTCCGCTGCGGGGGCCCGGAGCCCTGGTCATGTATTGTTACGACGCCGTTGACCGCCTGATTGTGCAAGAGCGCGCAGCCGAATTCCGGGGGCAAGTGCAGCGCTATCTGGAAGGACGGATCGATGAGGACGCCTTTAAGCCGCTGCGGCTGCAAAACGGGATCTATGTGCAAAGGCACGCGCCCATGCTGCGGGTCGCTATTCCATACGGCGTGTTGTCGAGCGCGCAATTGCGACGGCTCGCCTGGATCGCCCGACGATATGATCGAGGGGTCGGGCACTTCACGACGCGCCAGAACATCCAGTTTAACTGGATCGCTATCGAGGATACGCCGGACATTCTCGACGCCCTCGCCGAAGTCAATATGCACGCAATCCAGACCAGCGGGTCATGCGTCCGAAACGTCACAATCGATGCGCTCTCTGGGGTTGCGACAGACGAGCTCGTCGATCCGCGTCCTTACGCGGAACTCATGCGTCAGTGGTCGACATTGCATCCAGAGTTTGCCCATCTGCCGCGTAAGTTCAAAATCGCCTTCAATGGAGCCAAACAAGACAGGGCAGCCACAAGCGTCCATGACCTCGCATTCGATCTTTACAAAGACAAGGGTGACGAGACTCGGCTGGTCGTGAAGGCTGGCGGCGGCCAGGGCCGCACGCCGCGGATCGCCAGCGTCATCAAATGCGATCTGCACTGGAGCGAGCTTTTGACCTACAGCGAGGCGGTGCTGCGCACTTATAATCGCTTCGGCCGACGGGACCATATCTTCAAGGCAAGGATCAAAATTCTGATCGAGGCGTTGGGGCCTGAACAATTCGCAGCTGAGGTCGAGGCCGACTGGGTCCAGATTCGAGGCGGGCGCAATCTGATCACGGCTGAAGCGCTCGCCAGGGTCGCTTCGCATTTCGTCGACCCGCCCCTTTATGACGCAGATCCTCCCGCGCAACCCACGCCTCGGGCTTCCGCCGCTTTTCGCGCTTGGAGAAATCGTAATGTCATCGCTCACCGGCGGCCAGATTTCGCAGTGGCGACGATTAGCCTGAAACGGAAAGGGATGGCTCCAGGTGACGTCACAGCTGCGGAAATGGACGCGATCGCAGACCTCGCGGATCGTTTCAGCTTCGGCGAGATGCGCGTGTCGTACCAGCAGAACCTGCTTCTACCGCATGTCAGGGAGTCCGACCTGCGGCCGCTCCATCAGTCGCTCATGGCGCTTGGTCTTGCGCGGGCCAATATCGGTCTTGCATCAGACATCATCTGTTGTCCGGGCGGCGACTTCTGCAGCTTCGCCAACGCCCGATCGATCCCGTTGTCAGCTGCCATCGCAGCGCAATTGTCCGCTTTTGAACAAGATCTCGGGCCCATCGCCATCAATGTTTCAGGCTGCATCAACGCCTGCGCGCATCACCATGTTGGCCATATCGGCGTGCTTGGGGTGGAGAAAGGCGGCGAGGAGTATTTCCAGGTCTTGATCGGAGGGCGGCCAGACCAGGGCGGTCGGCTTGGGACGCTTGTGGGAAAGGCCGTGCCGGCCGAGCAAGCGCCAGGGATCATTGAGCGGCTGGCGAAGATCTATCTGACCCTCCGAACCAAGAGAGAAAAATTCATCGATACAGTCGAGCGGCTTGGGCCTGCGCCATTCCTTGCAGCCTTTGCTAACCCAGAAAGCCAGATCCCATGAGCCAGATTGTGATCCTTGGGCCCGCGGGTCCAACCGTGCGCGGGGCTGTGTCTGAACGTTCCGCGCCGCAGCTGCGATCCCCCTCCAACAACGGCCAGGGAGACGCGCGAAAGCGGATCGTACCCGTCGTCAAGCCGCCAGCGGGGCCTTCCGCCGAGGCCTGGGAAGGCGGGGTCTATCTGTCGCTTGCGCAGTGGCTCGAAACCAAACGCTCGGGCGCCGGCGTGCTTTTGCAGCCAATGGACGACCCTGTTGCGCTGACCGGGGCGCTGGACGGGGTTGGGCTGGTGGCGGTGGACTTCCATCGGATCAATGACGGTCGCGGCTATAGTCTTGCGTACCTGCTTCGCGACCGGATCGGGTATAAAGGCCCCCTGCGGGCGGTGGGAGCGATCACTGCAGACCAAATGCACGCCCTGGCCCGCGCCGGCTTTGACCAGTTCGCCCTCAGAGCTGATCAGGAGGCTATGGCTGCTCTGGCGGCCCTCAAAAGCTTCACCTTCAGCTATCAGGCGGGACTGGCGGCCGGTTCGCAGACGCTTCGCCGGGCGGCGGCGGCGCGGGCGGAGGCCCTGATCGCGCACCTGCGGGCGAGCACGCCAGTCGTGGCCGCCGCCTCATGAAAGGCGCCGTTTATCTCGTCGGCGCGGGCCCTGGAGCGGCCGATCTGCTGACGCTCCGTGCGGCCCGCCTGCTTGGGGAAGCCGATGTCGTTCTCTACGATGCGCTTGTGGGGGGGCAGATCCTCTCACTGGCGTCCCAGGCGCGGCTGATCCCAGTCGGAAAACGCGCAGGGCGTTCCAGCATGGATCAAAGGCTGATTTGTCGGCTGCTTGTGCGTTTGGCGATGCGGCATCGGACGGTGGTGCGGTTGAAGGGCGGCGACCCTCATCTTTTCGGTCGCGCCGCAGAGGAACTCGCCGCGTGTCGAGCCGCCGGCGTGCCCGTGGCGACGGTGCCCGGCGTGACAGCGGCGTTTGCTGCCGCGTCCAGCCTCTGCTCTTCGCTGACCAAGCGCGGCTTGGCGCGTTCGGTGACCTTTGTCACCCCCACGGTGGGACGCGGTCAATCCATTGATCAGCATTGGGCGAAGGCGGCCGCCGCAGCTGAAACAGTGGTCGTCTATATGGGCGCGCAGCAGGCGGCTCTGGTCCAGGCGGCGTTGATGGCGCATGGCGCGCCAGAATGCTGGCCTGTCGCATTGGTCGAAAGCGCGTCTCTGCCGGAAGAGCGGTTTGCAGCGGGGGTCCTCATGTCTTTGACGACCATCGCAGCGGATCTGGGGCAAGGGCCCGTTCTGCTGATCATGGGGGAAGCGGCCCGCAGCGCGACAGAGGCGCTGGCGTTGGCCCGGGAGGCGGCATGATTCCGGTGCATCTTGACCCTGCTTTCGTCCAGATCGCCTTGATCGGAAACGGACTGGTCACCTTGCGACGGCTCCGCTGGCTGAGAGAGGGCGGCGCCGACCCCAGAGTGTTTGCTGATGATCCAAGCGCCGCCCTTGCCCAAGAAGCTGGCCTCGCCTTGCGCATCGGACTTCCCAGCGACGCCGATTTAACCTTTTTCCAGCTGATTTGGATCGCGGACCTGCCCGAGACGAAAGCGTCGGCGCTGGCAGCCTGCGCGCGTGCGTTTGGACGCCTCGTCAATGTCGAAGACGTCAACGCCCTCTGCGATTTCCATTCTCCGGCCGTGGTGCGCCGCGGGGCCCTGACGCTCTCGGCTGGGACAGGCGGAGCCAGCCCGACAGCCGCGCGGGCGGCCCGGGGGCGCCTCGCCCGCGCCTTTGACCAAGACTGGGAGAGCGCCCTCACAGAAATCTCTGCGGCGCGCGCCCGGCTCAGGGCGGAGGGCGCCGCGCCGGCCGCGTTGAAAGCGGATGCTGAAGAGCGGCTGCGCAGGCGGGGGCTGCTTGAGCCCTGAACTAGGCGAACCCCAGCGGCGGGAACAGCCTTGCTGGGCGCCCGCAGGGCGTTATGCTCGTTCCCAGTCGGGTCAGCCGATCATTGAGGACTTCATGCGCTTTCTGATTCCAGTGCTCGCCAGCGTTTTCATCGGTCTAGGAAGCGCTGGCGCCCAGGAAGCCTCCTTGCCCCGCGGGGAAGCGATGCGCGCCTGGCCGGCCGCTGACTATGATCCCTTGATTCCGCCCCTGGAGCGCATCGTGGGACATGGCTTCGGCGAGGAGATCACCGGTCATCGGGACGCGTTGGCCTATTTGCGGGCGCTTGAGGCCGCTGCGCCGGACAGGGTCCGCGTTCAGAGTATCGGACGCAGCTGGCAAGGTCGCGAGCTGGTGCTTGCGATCATCACGAGCCCTGCAAATATGGCTCGGCTTGAAGTCATCCAGGAAAGCATGCAGCGGTTGGGGGATCCGCGCATCACTAGTTCCGCCGAAGCGGAGAGACTGATTGCGGATCTTCCTGCCCCCGTCTGGCTCGCTTATTCCGTTCACGGAGATGAGATCAGCCCGACAGATGCAGCGCTTTATACTGCTTATCACCTCCTTGCGGCGCGGGGCGACGAACGGACCGCGCGTATGCTTGAGGAGACAATCGTCATCATCAATCCCCTGCAAAACCCGGACGGCCGAGAGCGTTTCATCGCCAGCACGCTGAGCGCAAGGGGCCTTGCGCCGAGCGATGATCCTTATTCAGCGGAACGAGACCAGCCCTGGCCCGGGGGGCGCGTGAACCATTATTTGTTCGATCTTAATCGCGACTGGTTTGCGCAGGCCCAGCCGGAGACGCGCGCGCATACGCGGGCCATGCTAGACTGGCTTCCAGTGGTGGTGGCCGACATCCATGAGATGGACACGGACGCGACCTATTTCTTCCCCCCTGCTGCGCCGCCGACCAACCCCTATCAAACGCCAGTGCAAATGCAGCTCAGGGAAATGGTGGGGCGGACCATGGCGTCGTGGTTCGATCGGTTCGGGATCGACTACTACACGCGTGAGGTGTTTGACCTCTTCTACCCAGGTTATGGCGATGGATGGCCTTCCTATTTTGGCGCCGCAGCCATGACCTACGAACAGGGATCGGTGCGTGGGCTCGTGGCGCGCCGCTCGAACGGCGAAAGGCTGGTCTTTGCAGATACAGTCTGGAATCAGTCGGTCTCTTCTCTGGCCACGATTGAAACAGTTGCATCGGACCGGTTGGCCTGGCTGCGCGCATTCTACGCTTATCATCAAAGCGCCATCGCGAGCGGCCGCGAAGCAGAGGGTGGGCGTTATGTCTTGCTGCCCACTCAACCCCAACAGGCGGCGGCGGACCGGCTGGCGCGTTTGCTTGCGGCTCAGAGAGTGGAGGTGTCCCTTGCCGGATCAGCATTCTCCGCGTGCGGAGCACGCTATAGCGAGGGAAGCTATGTAATCGATCTGGCGCAGCCAGCCTCGCGGTTCGCGCGCGTGCTTCTCGACCGGCATGTGCCCATCGAGGAGGACTTCATGGCGGAGCAGGAGCGCCTGCGGGCGCTGGGGCTGCCGGACGAGATCTATGATATCACCGCGTGGTCCTTGCCGCTTATGCACAATGTAACGGTGAACCGGTGCCGGACAGCGACGCAGGAGGGGCTGACCCGACTTGACCCTCACGCAGAGGTTCGCGGGCGCGTGACCAATGTGACCGCCCGGACCGCCTTTATTGTCCCCTGGGGCGATCGAAACGCCATAAGATTCTTGACCGGCGCTTTGGCGAATGGTCTTGGCGTGCGCAGCGCCGAGGAAGGTTTTGAGGTCGGCGGTCAGGCCTTCCCTGGCGGGTCTCTGGTCGTTCCCGTGGCAGGCAATCCGCCCGATCTCAGCGCGCGCCTTCAGGCCTTGGCGGAGGCCACCGGGGTGATCGTCACTGGCGTCGACGATAGCTGGGTGACGCGGGGACCCAATTTTGGATCTTTTCGGACCCCGCACCTCAGAAGACCGCGCATTGCACTCGTCTGGGACCAGCCGACCAACCCCAATGGCGCAGGGTCTGCCCGGTTCGTGCTGGAGCAAAGGTTCGGGGCGGCGGTGACGCCGGTCCGCGGCGAAAGCCTTGGGGCTGGGGACTTGACCCGATTTGACGTCATCATTCTGCCGGACGGCGGCGGCTATGAGGACGTTCTCGGCGCGGGGCTCGCGCAGCCCCTTTCAAACTGGGTTTCCCGGGGAGGGGTGCTGATCGCGCTCGGGGGGGCGGTGCGTTATCTCGCTAATCCGGAGATGGGTCTCTCCGACCTGCGGCTGGAGGATGCCGCCCGCGAAGCGCCGGCCGAGAATGTATCCGAACGCGAGGGGGGAGATGCGGACGATCCAACAGTGACTGGCACGCGGATCGAGGACGAAGAGGCTTATCGCGCCATGATCGCTCCCCAGGATCCGCCTCCGGATCATATCGCAGGCGCGCTTGTGGAGGCGATCGTTGAGCCTGACCATTGGCTGACTGCGGGTGCAGCGGAGCGTGTCTACGTGCTCTATCAGGGCGACGCGATCTATGCGCCCTTGCGCCAGGAGCAAGGCGTGAACCTGGTGCGATACGCCAATCCGGAGACCGTGGCGGCGAGCGGCGCGATCTGGCCGGAAAACCAGGCGCAGCTGGCTTTCAAGCCTTTCATGACGGTTCAGGAGCAGGGCGAAGGGCGGATCATCGCTTTCACCGCGGATCCGACAACCCGTGCTCTCATGGAGGGCCTTGAGATCTTGTTCGCCAACGCCGTCTTCAGGGCGCCGGCGCGGAGCCCGGTTGACTGACGATCAATAGAGCAGGAAGCCGCGGCGCTCCTCCTCCCATGCGATCTCGTCAGGGATTGCAAGGCTGTCGAGGTCGCCAGGTTGACCGTCAGGATCATCGACCCAATCTCGCAAGAGGGTAGAGCCGTTGATCACGTCGATGGCGAGCTTGTCGAGGACGTATTCATAAGCAAAATCCCGCCAAAGCGGATAATCTGGATAAAGTCGACGGATCGCCTTGAAAGCCAGGGCCTGTAATCGCCAAGGCCTGAAAGCGGCGTGGTCGTAAGACGGACCTTCGGTATGGATTTGAAGGCCCGCGCATAAAGACTTCACATGCTTGTGGAAGGTCGGCTCGAACCAGATCTCCCGGAGGCGACAGCCTTGCAGCCACTCGGGCGCTAAGGCGTGCATCTGTTCCAAGACCCTGCGGGCGTCGATGTCGGGAGCGCCGAAGAGCTCCAGAGGTCGGGTGGTGCCGCGGCCCTCAGACAGCGTGGCGCCTTCCAACATCACGGTCCCGGCATAGGCGCGAGCCATGAAGACATTGGGGGCGTTGGGGCTTGGATTCACCCAAGCCCTTTCGCCCAGAGGCCAGCCATGGCCAGGCGCGGCTGTTGGATCGTAACCGGTCATGCGGATGCAGCGATAGTCCACATCCAGTCCGAAACGCCATACAAACCAGGCGCCGAGCTCCCCCAAGGTCAGGCCGTGGCGCATCGGCAGGGGGCCAGCCCCCACGAAGCTCTCCCAACCTGGCCTAAGGGTCAGCCCTTCGATGGGACGACCCACTGGGTTTGGACGATCAAGCACAATGACTGGCTTTTGGACCTTGGCAGCCTCTTCAAGCACATAGAGCAGGGTGGTGATGAATGTGTAGATGCGGCAACCGAGATCCTGCAGATCCACAAGAAAGACATCGGCCGCGTTCATCATCGGTCCTGTGGGACGACGCACCTCGCCATAAAGGCTGAACACCGGGACGCCATGGACAGGATCGTCAAAGTCCGGACTTTCGATCATGTTGTCCTGCTTGTCGCCGCGCAGGCCATGCTGGGGACCATAAGCCGCGGAGACCTTGAGCCCCGAGGCTATCAGCGCGTCCAGGCCGTGGGTGAGGTCGGCGGTCACAGAGGCAGGATGGGCGATATAGCCGAGACGCTTGCCGCGAAGCGGCGCGTTGAGGGCGGGCTCGGCGAGCAGACGGTCGAGGCCGGTCGCGAGGCCGGTGGTCATGGGACGTCTCCGGCAGGAAGCAGGGCTGCAAAGCCCTGGGGATCGTGAAAATCCGGCCTGTCTTTAGGATGATTCATCGCCCAGTAAGACAGCCTGCCCGCAGCGTCTTCAAGGATGGCGGCGAACCCGGCGCGCCAGGGCCGACGCCAGGAGAGGTCCGCCCCGGCGACCAGCGCCTCCAGGATCAAGGCGTCCGCCGTCTTTTGCGTCATGATCTCTAGAGCGAGAGCGGCGTCGGCGCGGTTCTCGTCCCGCTCGTGCGCGAAAGCATAGGCCGCCCAAGCGCCCGACGGCGCAGCATTGAGCTCCACATAAGCAGGCCTCTCATCTTGAAGGAACGCTTCGCAACAAGTGGTTCTCCACAATCCGTCGGCGCGAACGGGCTGCGCGGGGGGCGGCCAGCGGATCTCTGCTATCGCGCCTTCGAGGCGATAGATCAGGCGCAGACTGGCGGTCTCACGCAGGGCGCGCACCGAAAGGCGCAAGCCCCGCGGCGCTGGAAGGGCGGGATGGGGCAATAGGTCAACGACCATCAACTCAGCTCTTGCTTCGCTGCGGCTGCCCCGCCACGGCGATTGAGGATCGCTGTGGCGGACAAATCGGCGGTGACATTGCCGATGGTGCGGAAGACGTCAGGGATCACTTCCACCGCCAACAAAAGAGGTAAAAGCGTCACAGGAAGGCCTACCGCCACGCAAATCGGCGCGATGGAGGCGAAGAATGAGGTCTGACCTGGCAGGCCTACGGAGGAAACACTCACCGCGAAGGCGACAACCAGGGCTGCGCTCCACTGCCATAGGCTGACTTCAACGCCATAAAGCTCAGCGAGAAACACCACGACCGCAAGGTTCGCCACCGGGCTCGTCATCCGAAAGACAGCAACGGCCAAGGGAAGCACAAACTCCGCGACCTCAGGTCTGACGCGCAATGGCCCGATCGCTGCGGCGAGCATGGCGGGAAGGCTCGCAAGCGAGCTTTGGGTGGAAGCCGCGATAACCTGAACGGGGGCCACCCCACGCAGAAAACGCACCGGGTCAAGACCCGACAGGGCGAGACCCAGAACCAAGGCGACAACGCTGATCCCGAGTGTCACGCTGCTGACGACCAGCACATATTGCGCGAGCACGCCAAGGGTCTCAAACCCGGCGGTCAAGCCCAAGGACAGGGAGAGGCCGAAAACGCCCACCGGGGCAAGAACCAGAACCCACTGAATGATGACGATCATCGCAGCGGCGGCGGCTTGGAAGAAGCCCACCAAAGGGCGGCGCTGCTCGAGGGGCAGGTTCGTGACAGCGAGGCCGAAGACGCAGGCGAACACCACGACCGGCAAAACGGCGTCCTCCGCAGCGGCGGCGACGATATTGGTCGGGACAAGCGATTGCGCCCAAGCACCCAGATCCAATGCGCCAGCGCCTTCCGGGGCCGGACCCGCCGCGCTGATGAGGCTCTCGGCGGATGCGGCGCTGATCGGCCAAAGGGTAAGCGCTGCATGGGTTGCAAAGAGGCTATAAAGGCCAGCCAAGATGACCAGCCCTGCAAAGAGCAAGAGCGCACGACGGGCGAGGGGCCCCACCGCCGCCGTCTCCGCCATTTGCGCAATGGCGGAGACAAGGACGGCAAAGATCAGCGGCACGATCGTCATGCGCAAAGCGTCGAGCCATAGGGCGCCGAGGACGGCGCCCGCCTCCGCAGCCTGGATCAGGCTTGGGCTCTGCTGATCGTCGATCCAGGCCCCGAGGCCAATGCCGACAAGCAAGGCGGCGAGAACCCAGAGGCCCAATTTCATGATGACGCATTCCCCGAAGCGGAGCGCTCAGTGAAGCCGGCGGAGCGCTTGGGGACAAGCTCAAAGTGCTGCGGCGTCGGCGGCGAAGGTCCGCTGCGGGCAAGGGAGGCGTTGGGCAAGGGAGGCGTTGGGCAAGGGGGAGTTAGGCGATCGGGCCTTGGGAGAGGGGGCTCTGGTGGCCCTGGGGACTCTGGGGGCGCTGGGGGCGCTGGGGGGCCCTGGGGGCCCTGTCGCGCTCCATCCTCAAACACACAGCTCTCCCCTTTCGGAGAGGGCTGCTAGGGTCGCTTCTTGAGCCGGCGGCTTGCGTTCGCAGACGCGCGCCGCCCCCTCAAGCTCAGTGCTTCACACCGCGCCACACCTGCTTGTAGGCGGCGTAGAGCAAGAGAGCGAGAACGAACAAGAAGATCAAGACCGACAAGCCCATTTGCTTGCGGACCTCCATCTTCGGGTCATTGGCCCAGGCCAGAAAAGCGACGACGTCGTCGACCATCTGCTCCTGCGTGGCGGTGACCCCGTCGTCATAGACGAAAAACTCCGCCACGTCCGCTGTGATCGGCGGCGCCATCGCTATCAAACCACCGCCCATATAGGGGTTGATCCACTTCCCGTCGCGCTGCTCGCCCGTGTAGCCCAACAACAGCGAACGGAGATAGTCCGCGCCATAATGGCGCGCTGAAACGATGACCGAAAGGTCTGGCGGGTAGGCGCCATTATTCGCTGCGCGGCCGAGGGCCTCGTTGGCGAACGGGTAACGGAAACGATCGGACGGACGAGCCGGCCGCGTGTCCTCAATTCCCGTATCAGGGTCGATAAACGACACTTCGAAGTCGTCCGCGATCGCCACGACATAAGGGTTGTCATTCGGATCCACCAGCCGGCCGTGGCCGCCAAGAGTGATCTCGCCATGACTTTCGTAGGCCGCGAAAGGCCCCCCTCTTTCCCCCAGGTTTCGGTAAGACAGGTGCTGCAAGCCATGGCAAGCCGAACAAATCTGCTTGTAGACGGCAAATCCACGCTGCAACTGAGCCCGGTCAAAGGTTCCGAGAGGGCCCTCCCAGCTCCACTCGTGGTCGTGGGGATGCTCTCCTTTTGCAGCCCAGGCGGATCCGACGCCGCCAACCCCCAAAAGGGCGACAGCCGTCATAGCGATCAATATGCGACGCAACATCGGTTTCACTCCGCAGGCACGGCGGCGGGCGGCTGGCTGTCGCCCGATTTGATTGATTTCGCGACAGTCTCGGGAACCCTTGAAGGGGTCTCCCGCAGGCCAAGCACAGGCAGGATGATCAGGAAGAAGGCGAAGTAGAACGCCGTCAGAAGCTGCGCGAGGTTCGTCACCGTGAAGCGATAGGCCAGGCGACGGCTGGTCTCCGTCAGCTGGGCGCCCTCCGCGATCAGGGCTTCACGCTGTTCTGCGATGGCCGCTTCCAAGCCAGCTTCGTCATGATAGGCGACCTCGACCGACGCCACTGTCCCGCCAGCGACCGTGATCACGCGGGCCGCAGTGGCGCTCTCGCGCTCGACATGGACGATGGCGTTGGTCTCGCTGAGCGTCTCAACCTGCTCTTCGATGGCGCTTTGCAGGGAAGGACCGTCGGGAGCGGTGACAGAGGCTGAGACCACCGAGCCGCCGCGTACATACTCGATCACCGCGCGGTGATCGCCAGCCTGAAACACGGCGTTAGCAGGGTTTTGCGCTCCCGCCCATCCCAGGGCCAAGCACACCGCGACAAAGATCACGAAGAATATCCGCGCGATCGGACGGTAACGCATGGAGCGTACCTTGGAAGTGTCAAGCCACGGCAGAGCAAAGAGAACCGCGATTGCAGCGAACATCGCGATCACCCCGCCGAGTTTGGCGTCGATCGGTCCGATATTGAAGTCGATGGCGCGCAAAATCGCATAGAATGGCAGCAGGTACCATTCCGGGACGATTTCCGGAGGCGTCACAAGAGGATTAGCGGGAATGAAATTGTCGGCGTGGCCCAGGGCGTTCGGCATGTAGAACACAAACACCGCGAACAAGATCATGAAAATCGCCAACGCGAACAAGTCCTTCACCGTGGCGTAGGGCGTGAAGGGGACGGTGTCCTCCTCGCCTTTGGCCTCGACGCCGGTCGGATTGTTCTGTCCGGTCACATGAAGCGCCCAAACGTGCAGAATGACGACGCCAAAGATCACGAATGGCAGCAGATAGTGCAGGCTGAAGAACCGGTTCAGCGTCTGGTTGTCGATGGAGCCGCCACCCATCAACCAGATTTTGACGCTCTCGCCCACGACCGGCACGGCGCCGAGCAGACCTGTGATCACAGTGGCGCCCCAGAAACTCATCTGGCCCCACGGCAGAGTGTAGCCCAGGAAGGCTGTCCCGACCATGAGAAGATAGATGACGCAACCGAGGATCCAAAGCACTTCTCTGGGGGCTTTGTAAGATCCGTAATAAAGGCCGCGAAACATGTGAATGTAGACGGCCAAGAAAAACATCGACGCGCCAACGGCGTGAATATTTTGAATGAGCCAGCCGTAGGGCACGTCGCGCTCGATGCGTTGCACGCTCGCGAAGGCGTAGTCGACATGGGGCACGTAGTGCATCGCCAGCACGATCCCCGTGACGATCTGCACGATGAGGCAGAAGGTCAAGATCGCCCCGAACGTCCAGAAATAATTCAGGTTTCTGGGGGTCGGATAAGCGATAAAGCTGTCGTGAGCCAGCCGCAGGATCGGCAGCCGCTGATCAAGCCAGCGGGTGAAGGCGCTGGCGGGCACATAGGAAGAAGGACCGCTCATGGTGCGTTACCCAATCCTGATGGTGGTGTCGGTTAGATAGAGATAAGGGGCTGCGTCGAGATTGCGCGGCGCAGGACCGCTCCGGATCCGGCCAGACGTATCGAATTGCGATCCATGGCAGGGGCAAAACCAGCCGCCGAAATTGCCGGCGCCAAAGCTT
>JAGWZH010000057.1 GCA_018971945.1 Alphaproteobacteria bacterium
GCCCCTGGTGGTGCAAGCCGAAGCCGCGATGTTGCTGTCGCTTCTGCTAAAGGAACCCGTTGCCGCGCCTTGCATCCCGCCCCTCATCAGCCCCTCACTCCCTGACCAATTGAAGCAGCGGATGCACGCCCGCCCGCTTGATCGTGCGCCCCATCACCCGGATGCGCGTCCTGTCGATCAGCATGGCCGTCGGGTCGAGGCGGCCTTGCAGCGAGGCCCAATAGACCGGTGTAGGCAGAGCCACCTTCAACAGAAGGTCGAATTCGCCGACGATCTCCACCGCCTCGATGATCTCGGGCGCGGCGGCTATGGCGGAATCCAGCTCCTCGCGGGCCACGCGGGAGGCAGGCGTCAAAACGATCTCCACAAACAGCATCGGCCAGGCCTCGAACACGGTCTCGTCGATCTCGGCGACATGGCGGCGGATGGCGCCGGACTCCTCCAGCCGCTTCACGCGGCCAAGCGCGCCGCTGTGCGACAGCGCGATCTCCTCGGCGATGGCCTGAACAGTGATCCGCGCATCCGTCTGGAGCAGGCGCAAAATGGTGTGGTCGGTCTCGTCGAGCAGCATGCCGGAGGGCGCGAATAATGCAGCCGCTCGCCGTTGCTGGACCATACGCCAGTCGTTCAAATTCATTCGACTGTCATCCCCCACCCTGAACGACATGAATGCGACGGGCCTATAGCTGGATTGATTTTGCGCCAAAACCCTCTTTGAGCAGTTCAATCGCGGTTCTACCGAATGCGGAAATTCGCGAGACTTCCCCAGGCCGCCGCACCGATCCCCACAAACCCTCCCGCTTCCTGTCTGCGCTTCTCGCACGCGGGCGGTCGCCGGCAAGGGGCAAGCCTGCCGGGCGTCTTGCGACGCCCCCTATGCCCGCGCCCCGTTCCTGTCGTCACTTTGCCCGCATGCGCGCCGCTTCCCATCGCGGGAAGGCCCGCGGCGCTCGCCGGAGCAGACCGGCCAAGGGCAAGTCTCACATGTTCCGCTTCACACTCACAGGCCGCATCGGCCGCATCGAACAGGTCAAGGGCGACGCCGCCATCATCCGCATCTCCCTCGCCGCCGATCGCCTCGTCGAGGGCAAGGACGGCGCCTGGACCAAGACCGAATGGGTCTCCGCCGTCAGCTTCGATGAGACGCTCAACCGCGAGCTTTTGACCGCCCTCGCAATCGGCCACCTCCAAGTGGGAATGGCCGTCACCCTCCACGGCCGCATCGAACCCCGCAAGCGCCAGGTCGGCGAGACGACGATCACCGACCACAGCTTCGTCCTCACCAAGTGCGAGCAGCTGCCCAAGCCCGCCCAAACATCCGTGGGCAAGGCCGCCGCGACAGCCGCCTGATCTGCAAGCGCCGGCGCGCGATCCCCCCAGCGCGCCGGCCTCCCCTCATCCCACAATTCAGGAGGCCGCCATGGCCCAAGCATCCGCACGCCCCGTCCCACCGTCACCCGCCGACCGCGCTACCGTCTACGAGCGCATCACCGCCGAGATCGTCGCCGCCATCGAGCGCGGCGCCGGCGCTTGGCGCATGCCCTGGCATCACGACGGCGCGGCCACACACCGCCCGGTCAACGCCGTCACCGCCAAACCCTATCGCGGCATGAACATCCTCGCCTTGTGGGCCGCCGCGGAGGGGAACCGTTTCGCCACCGGCCTCTGGGGCACCTACCGCCAATGGGCCGAGCTTGGCGCGCAGGTCCGCAAGGGCGAACGCGCCACCCTGGGCGTCGTCTGGAAATCCATCGACGCCGGCGACAGCGACGACGAACCCGAGGGACAAACCAAATCCCGCATGTTCGCGCGCGGCTTCCATCTCTTCAACGTGGCGCAAATAGACGGCTACGCGCCGCCCGAGACGCCCATCCTTCCGGAAAGCGAACGCATCACCCACGCCGAAGACTTCGTCGCGCGGCTTGGCATCCGCATCGCGCGCGGCGGAGAGCAGGCCTATTATCGACCCTCCACCGACACCGTGCACATGCCGGACTTCACACGCTTCACCGACGCGCCATCGGAGATGTCCACCCGCCTGCACGAATGCGCCCACGCGACGGCCGCGCCCCACCGCCTGGGACGCGACCTCTCCGGCCGGTTCGGCTCGGAAGCCTACGCCATGGAGGAGTGCATCGCCGACCTCGCCGCCAGCTTCGTCCTCGCCGATCTTGGCATCGCGCACAGTCCACGCCCTGATCACGCCGCCTACCTCGCCTCCTGGGTCAAGGTGCTGAAGAACGACCCGCGCGCGATCTTCACCGCAGCGTCAAAGGCCCAGGCGGTGGCGGATTGGATGACCGGCCAACAACCACAGCTGCCGCCCTGAGCGGTAGCCCCTAGCGCCTCGACATCTTGAATATCTACGGGTAGACCGTATATGACGGTCGATGATGATTTCGAGTGGGATGACAACAAGGCGACCGCGAACGCGCGCAAGCACGGCGTCACGTTTGAAGAGGCGCGCGGCGTCTTCCGCGACCCGTTGGCGATCGAACTCATCGATGACCGCAATGCTTATGGCGAAGATCGATATGTCCTGATCGGCATGACTCAATCACGCGTGCTCGTGGTCGTTTATGTTCTGCGCGCGCAGAGAAACCGGATCATCTCGGCCCGAAAGGCTGAACCCAACGAAAGGCGAGCCTATCATGAGCGAAACGATGCCTGATCCAGACGACCGCCCCCTGACCGATGCCGACCTCGCACGGATGAAGCGTACGCCACAAGTCAAGGTTGTACGCCGGGCGCTGGGCCTGACCCAGGAAGAGTTCGCGAACCAGTTCCATATCCCCATTGGTACGCTGCGCGATTGGGAACAGGGCCGTAACGTCCCGGACAAGGCCGCCGAAGCTTACCTTCGAGTGATCGCCCGCGATCCTGACGCCGTTCGCCGGGCATTGGCTCCGATGACCGCGGCATGACGCGCAGGCCGTGGCGGATTGGATGACGGGCCAACAACCGCAGCCGCCGCATTGAGCGGGCGCTTAACCCCGCATTCCAGCCAGATTTGACGGCGACGCGAATTCACGCTTCTCGCCGATCGCGTCCGTTCGTAACCTGATGCCTACAACTGCCGCCGCAAAGTCGCCGATCTTGCCGTTAGCTACGGCGCGGGCCATTATATTAGTATGTTGGATTGGTCCGAATGCCCGGCGGTCGAGCGCATTGAAGGCAGGGTCAGCGGCACGCTGCTCTTCAAGAATTCGCGCGTCCCAGTCAAAGCTCTCTTCGAGAATCTCGAAGGTGGCGCGACGACAGATGAATTTCTAGAATGGTTTCCTGGAGTTACGCGCGAACAAGTCATGTCGGTGCTTGAATTCGCCCAACGAAGTCTTGAGCCGGCGTAAGGCCCTCTGCGGTGAAGATTCTGTTTGATCAGGGCACGCCAGCCCCTTTGCGTCGTTTTCTTTCTGGGCACGAGATCACCACCGCCTATGAGATGGGCTGGCAATCGTTGCAAAATGGCGACCTGCTCGAGCGCGCCCAGACAGCAGGATTTGCGGCTATCATTACCACAGACCAAAATCTCCGGTACCAGCAAAACTTGAGGGGTCGCCCCGCAATCGTCGTTCTGATGACGACGAGCTGGCCAGTCATACGTCCCGCGGCGGAGCGGGTGGTAGCCGCCGTGGCGACGCTCGCGGTCGATGCCTACATCGAGATCGATTTTGCGTGAATCGTTGGCGGCGGAACGCTCCGCTCGAAAGGCAGCGGTCCGCGGACCTGTCTAGTCGTTGGGGGATGCCGCCGCTGACAGGCGACAGGCGGTTTTGGGCCAACTCGACACAGCCATAACGTGCACGCGAACGGAAGCTTTGTAGCGACCCAGCCGGTCGGCAGCGAACCGCATCGGGCGCCACATCGCCCTCACTGATCGTTCGTGTGCCGCGACACGCGCTTCTGTTAGCCCTCAATTCCAAACTTCAAACCTGCGCGCGACTGCAAGCGCTCAATCAGCGGCGCCCCCATGGCGGCAGCTGGCGTCCAGACTCCCCCTTTGGTGGTCGCCAGCGCCGTATCTCGGAGGCAAAGCGCGGCCTCGGCGATCATTTTCGAGGTTGAGCCATAGCCGGGATCCTTGTCGCCGGTGACGACGGCGCGCAGCGTGCGGCCATCCGGAATTTGGCCAGCGAAGAGAACTTCGTAGAAGCCGGTTTCGCGCGCTTGTTTTGATGGACCTTGACCCGGCTTCGGCAGCGCGAATGAGC
This sequence comes from Alphaproteobacteria bacterium, assembly GCA_018971945.1. Classification (GTDB taxonomy): domain Bacteria; phylum Pseudomonadota; class Alphaproteobacteria; order Caulobacterales; family Aquidulcibacteraceae; genus REEB509. Next base: position 4,212 of record JAGWZH010000057.1, read on the forward strand.
GCAGCAGAGCGCGCGTGGGGGCAAACCTTAACAGCGCAGCTTGGAGGCCCCCTTGCTTTCGCGAGGCGCGGGCACGTTTCTCACCGGCTGCACCCTCCCCGGTCAGCATCATTTCGTCGTAGGCGAAATCGCGTCCGTAAGCATAGGCCAGAAGTGCGTTGCTGCGATGCACGTTCTTGGTGTTGATCGTGGCCATGATGAACGGAGCGGCCCAGCCTATTCCGTCGTCGTGCACGACGGCCTCGCCGGAGGGCTGCTGCACCAGTTTCTCTGGTGATAACGCGAACGGATCGGCGAGCACGACGGCGAGCGAAGGGTCGCGCCGCACCGCCTCCAGGGTCGCGAACATGCTTGCCATAGTGCCGCCGGAGAAAGTGCCCTTCATTTTGCGCACCCGACCTCGCACGCGCTGGCAGGGCGCACCAAAGCGCTCTCTCGCGCTCTGTTGCAGGAAGAAAACACCAAGATCAAACGGGATGGAATCGAAGCCGCATGAGTGCACGATGCGTGCGTCGGAGGCGCTAGCTGGAACATGGTATCTGGCGATCATCTCGCGCATCCAGTTCGGTTCGCCACAGAGATCGACGTAATCGGTGCCGGTTTTCACACATGCGGCGACCAAGGGCTCGCCGTACTGCTGATACGGGCCAACAGTCGTGATCACGACTTTGGCACGCCGCGTCATCGCCTCCAACGATCCGGGATCGCTTGCGTTGGCGCTGATCAGCGCGATGCTCGCAGGCGCGTTGATTTCGGCGCGAACGGACTCCAACTTGGCGAGACCGCGACCGGCCATAGCCCATGGCACCTCTTTGTGCGTCAGGGACAAATACTCTGCGACCAGCCGCCCAGTGAAGCCGGTCGCCCCATAAACAATTATATCGAATTCGCGCGCTTCACTCATGCCGCCCTCCAGTGCGCATGAAACGTCGAGTGCACGGGCGTCAGCGTCAAGTCCTGACCCACGGACGGTCTAGCGGCGGTGAGAGAAATATCGCGAGCGCCTTACCCTCTCTCATGCGGTCAATCGCTTAGCGCCCGCAACAACGGCGCGCTTTCATGAGCGTTCTTGTTTCATGAGCGTTCTTGGACGCCGGCTTTCGCGCGGCTTTGGGCACGGTACTCGAGCCGGCGTCAAGGAACGCCGAGGGCAGGAAACCGCGTTGTGCGCAGCGGCGATTGGAAGCTGCAGATTACGGAGCGGCCCTCCCGCACGTGGCTATTTAATCTCGCTCAAGATCCCACTGAACAACAAGACGTTTCAGCGGCTCATCCAGATAAGGTGGCTGAGCTTCGCGCCTTAATTGCACAGCATCAAGCGAAAGCCCGACCGCCACTTTATCCGCATTCGGTCGAGGCACCGGTCGCTGTTGACGTTTCGCGCGCCCATCGCGCCCCAAAAGATGCAGAAATCGTCTACTGGGCCAATTGAGCGGGTGGGCCTTGCGGCGCGCGCACGATGCGAAAGCCGATATGGCTGGTGGAAAAATCGACGTCTTGGGCTTGGCGCGCGGCGGCGCGATAGCGCTGACAATAATTGGCCGCGCACAAGTGTGAACCACCCTTGATGAAGTGCGCGCCAGGGCGGGCGGGTGTCTCTGTCCATTCCCAAACATTGCCAATCAGATCATGGACGCCGTTGCCGTCACTTGGGTAGCAGCCGACGGGCGAAAGGCCGGCGAACCCGTCATCTGCCGAATTAACAAAAGGAAACGGGCCTTGCCAGATATTCGCGATCGGCGCGCCTTGAGAGTCTGTGATCCCAGAGAGCGGATCTGCCGGATTGCGCAGTCCCCGCGAGGCGGCGTACTCCCATTCAACCTCAGTTGGCAGCCGGGCGCCTGCCCAATTCGCATAGGCGCGCGCATCGTTGAGGGACACATGCACAACTGGATAGCCGCCACGGCCTTCAATGTTTGATCCCGGCCCCATCGGCGCCCGCCATGTAGCGCCGCGCACCAGCCGCCAATATCCCGGCGTCGTCGTCGATGGGGGAATAAACACCGCAGATCCGCCGCCCGGCGCTCGGCTTGCGGCAGACTTCTCGGCATCCGTTACATAGCCAGTGGCCGTGACAAAGGCGGCGAACTGATCATTGGTCACCTCGTGGGCCAGCATGTCGAACGCATCGACCTGCAAGGTCAAGGTTGGTCGCTCCTCCGGGTAAAGGGGGGTATTTCCCTTGACGAAGGACCCGCCCGTCACGGGAACAAATGCGCCAATCGTAATCCCCGTGGCCGCACAATCGCTTGCCGGCGCCGGACTGGGACTGCCCTGCCCGCAACCGAAAAGGACACAAGCTAGGAAAGCGAAGCTGAGCGCACGCTTCATTGGTCCGCTAGCAGCTTCTCAACCGTGAAAAATATGGCGGCGCGCGCGTCGCGAACGCTGAGCTTCTGGTCTTGCCGAAGTCGACGCCACGCTTGAAATCCGGTAGCCAGTTCAAGGGCGTTGAGCAATGTGTCCCTGGAGGTGACTTTTTTCGGCAAGACTTCAAGCAGCGTCGCTCGTTCGATGCTGATGAAGCGTTGATGGTCCTTCATCAAATATTCGGATGAGAAGCGTCTCAGGCTGCCTGAAATTCGAAACGGCGCGATGTGTTCGAAAATCTGGATGCGACGATCCAGCAGGAAATCCAAACGCTCGCGCCAAGTCTTACCTTCAATCGGGCTCGTCGCAAGCGGCCGGACTTCGTCTTCCACTATGGCTGTCATTTCCCGATAGAGTGAATCCACATCGTCAAAGTGTCGAAACACGGTCCGCAGGCTAACGCCGGCAAGCTCGGCAATGCGGGCCGCGCTGGGCGACATGTCGCCTTCCCGAATAATGTCCATCATGGCGCGGATGATTTCGGCCCGGCTGCGGCTTGAGCGCAACAGCCGTCCATCGGCGACGTCCGCCCCACTGATTGGCGGGTTAGAAGGGATGGTGTCAGACGCCTTTTTCACGCACTTGTATCCTTGCTGAACCCAGACAACCGCCCGCTGAACTCCAGAAACTAGGAAGCGCGGTTAATTGAACATCTGATACCGGACATCATTTCGGTTGGCCGGCGCACTCACCACAAGCCTATCTTGGGCAATCGTTAGACGCCCCTTATACAGGTTCGGCGCGTCGCCAAGATACGCGGCTGTGAAGTAGGGTGAAGGAATCGGCGGGACAATATGATATAGGAGAAAATGTTCAGCATTTGCTGCGCTCGCTGTCCGCGCGGCTTGTTCTGGCGTTGCGTGATAATCTTGGATGTCCGTCAGGATTTTTGCGATGTGCTGTTGGCTGCGGGAGCGATTGGCTTCGACCAGGGCTTGCACCATGTTCGCGTTGAGCGCCTCATGAAAAAGGATGTCCACGCCCTTGCTGGCGGCAACCAAGGCGGCGCTTTCCTTGGTGTCGCCGCTGATCGCTACTGAACGGTCCTTGTAGTCGATCCGAAAGCCAAATGCGGGCGCTGCCGGGGCATGATCGACGAGGATCACTGTCACCTTGAGGTCGCCCTCATCGAGAATGATCCGCGACGGGGCTGTTGGCGTTGGCGCTTCAATCCGCTCAGCCCGTGCCCCGTAGCCCGCCGGATCGGCAATTGCGGGGCCGTGGTGGGCGGTGCGGAATCCGGCGTCTACACGGTAGGCCGTATTCAGGCCGGCGACGACGTCTTCTACGCCGATTGGCCCGGCGACCGGCAAAGGCGCAGTGCGCGAGCCCCCGACCCAGGCCTGCAGCAGAAGTTCGCCAAGGCCATCGAAGTGATCGGAATGGAGGTGTGTCAGGTAAACGCGCTCCAGCCGTCCCATGGGAAAGCCCATCCGGGCCAAACGCCGCGCCCCGCCAGAGCCGACATCAACCACAAAAGCGCGCTCGCCTGCGACAATGCCAAGACACGGCCCAGCTCGGCCGGGATCTGGCATGGGTGATCCCGATCCGCACACGAAGATATGCAGTCCATCAGGCAAGCCGGCCGCGCGGTCGGCGCCTGCGATCGCGTCTACTCCGCGAAAAAAGATCGTCTCCCCGATTTGGCGCTGAAATATAAAGCCAGCCGCAACAACGGCAATTGCCAGCGCGCCAAAGCCTATCATCAGTGTACGGAGCCATTTCATGCCACCCTCCTCAATTCTTTTTTCAGCGGAGCTGACGATTGACGCATCGTCGCCGTCGCGGTCTTTATGCCCAGTACGCTCAGCCTTTGGCCAAGGCGTCCTCGATCGCCCACAATCTGTCTTGGCCCCAAACAGCAACGTCCCTGCAGCGAAAGCTGGGCACGCCCCAAAGGCCTAGGCCAAACATTTCTTGCCGGTTTACTTCGGCTTCGGCGCGCCAGTCGTCATTGCCAATCAAGCTCCTGGCCTCTGACCACGGAAGCCCTGCATTCTCGACAATTCGCCGCAGGCCAGATTGTTCGCCCGCGTCCACACCCTGCGACCACACCGCCCGCATAAAGGCGTGGCAATACGCGTAACCGTGGCCGCGCGCGATCGCCCAGGGCAATACTGAGTATCCCCGCTCAACCGGGCGACCCACAGGGTCACAAATGCGGCCGAATGGAACGCCCAAACGCCACGCTTCCCGTGCCGTGTCGCTGGTGATGTAAAAGCTTTTCGATCGCGGGACCTGCATTCCACGCATCACCATCGGCAGCACGAAGCGCAGCCTCAGTTCCGCACCGTGATGTTCCGCGAGCGCTTTGACCCGCTCCGCCGCCAGATAGGTGTAGGGGCTGCGAAACGATAAGAAAAAATCCACGGCGCCGCCGCTGCTGCTACGCACTTGCGCTTGAGAGCTTGGGCAATTCGGCGGCGGGAAAATCGCGGCCGCAGCCGGCCCGCTTTTGCGCGCTCCCAGGCTTGCCAAGCGCGACTCCAAGAAGTGCAGGCGATCCAAGCCCCAGTACCATTCGCCGCCATAATAGAACATCGCATTCAGGTAGTGGCCAAGCTTTGCGCGGCGCGCATCGCCCGCGCGATAATGGGGCGCAGGCGGCGCGGTCGCTGCGCTATTTGAAAAAGCGGCCCCGCCCCAAAGCGCTGCGCCAATCGCCGCCGCGTCCGCTACGAATGTTCCACGCTCCAGGCTTGCGGCAAATTGGGCGTCGGCTTTGGCGATCCGGTCTGCGCTGGGTTGATGGCCGGGATCGGCAAACTCCAACCCTGCGCGCCTTGCTAGCCGAGCAGCGTCTTCGCGGGCATAAGCGATAAGCCTTTCCCTGTCCGGCGCCGCCCAATCCGGCGGCGGCGAACACAGCCAGGGCTGCAGCACGATATCGTATCTGCTGACGAATTCACCCAAGACCTGCGCGACCAGATGGGCGTAGGGATCGGCTGCGCCGTGGAAATATTCAACCTTATGCGGCGCCCCGGAAGCAACCCGCGCGCGCTCAGCGGAAGCGCGACGCCTAGCCAGGGCCGCTTCGCTGAACAAGCGCGACGTCACCGCCGAAGATATGGCCGACTTAATCGACATGGGGGCGGTTTTTCCTAAGTGCCGGCGCGCTCAATCGTGAAGAAGTTTGAGGCAGGCGCCAACAGCGTGGGCGTTCGCCTGGGCATCGGCCCGTGCAATTGCGCCGCCCATCACGAGCGGCCGCACATGCGTTCGCATCAAGGCGGCAAGATCAGACCCCGCGCGCACATGTGGCGCGACGGCGTCAAACATCTTCTGGCCAACCTCTGGCAGCGTGGCGCGGCAGGCGTTGGCGCTGCCCGCATCCGCCGTCGCCGAAAACGGCACGCAGGCCAGCGTCAAAGCCGCGATCAGCAAAGATCGAGAAAAAAAGCTCATTCTGGAAACTCCCTTCACATATTAACGCTTGCGATAATCCCGACGTTTGCTGGCGTTTCATTGTGCACCGCCTGGGCAAAGGCCTCCGCCACCGCGCTTGCGCCAGAGACCTGCCTTATGTGCATCAAGTCGCGCAGTTCCAGCGAGATGCGCGCAGCCTCGTGCATGGCGCGGCGCAGTAGCTCGCCGTGCCCCCATTCCTGCTCGCGCTTCATGAACTGGGCAGGCGCAAAGAAGAAGTTGTGCGCAACGACCGCGCCTTCGCCGCGGAAGCGCGGCGCATCCCAGTGCGTAGCGCCAACCCCAGTGCTGAATTTCAGGTTTGGGCCAAAATGTCGATGAATGGCGCGTGTGACCTCAGCGTTGCCAGCCATATCCACGAACGCCGTTTCAGATGAAGCATCGAGGGTATCGACCAGTTCATAGGTCTTTACCGCGTCGCACACGCCGAGCTTGCGGACAAATTCAAGATTACGCGGCGACGTTAGCCCAGTTACGCGCGGGCGTTCCCCGCCAAGGCGCATCAGCAGATTACAAAGGCCCAGCCCGGTTTTGGAAGACGCGCTGCCGATGAGGATTTGACGCGCGCCGAAATGGGCGTTGTCGGCGAGAAAATCGGCCAGGATGAACGATGTCGTGAAGAGGGGAAAAAGAATGCAGCGCTCATTCGCCAGCGCCTGCAAGTGTGGCGGATCATCCTTGGTGCGCTGGTAATCGTTATAGATGGCGGGCAGCGACGCCCGGTGATCGGCGCCATCGGCAAACGACCCAGCCGTGATTTGGGTTGGCTTCAGCACGATGTGCGACGCCATCGGAAGAAACCCCCAAATACGCTCGCCGACCGGCATGTCCTCGCAGCGAGACTTAACGATCTCGGCAAAGCCCCACACCGGCACCATGCCCCACGGCTCTTCCACGGGAAAGAATTTCCAGTAACCGATCATGTCGCCGGAGAGGGCATAGGAAACATTGTTGGCGGTGATGGCGAAGCGCTCAATGCGGGCCAGCACCTCGCCCTCTCCCAGGTCTGGCGCGGAATGGGACGTAATACGCGTTTCGGCAAAGGCCTTGCGGCGCACTTCCACCTGTTCGATGTTCACGGCTTCTCTCCCCAAACTTCGAGATGGTTTTGGCGCAGCAGCCGGCGGGACGTGCGCAGGCCCAAGAGGTCCTTTAGGCCGGTTTCCTCCAGCAGCGACGCCATATCCGATTGCGGCCCGGCTACGGCGCCATCGAACACGTCTTGGATCTTTTGCAGCAGATAGATGCGATAAGGCGCCACGACGGCTTTCACGGTGTGCCCCCGCCAATCAAACGCCGCTTCGCCGATGAAGCGATCCTGAACGCGATCAAGGCCACTTGTTCCAGCGCGCAGCTCAGGGCGCTGGGCCAGCCATGCGTTGGTGAACGCAACGAAGGCATGAATCTCAGGCAAATAATCTTCCGCTACGAAGCGCAATAATGCCTTTAACGTCTCGGGAACGTGATCGTCCGGGAACAGCGTTTCGGCCGGGGCGCCATATTCGCCCGCGTCCTGGTCTGCGCGGTTCATGCGCTCGGTCCAGCGCCAGACACGGTGGGCGCGCGTTTGCATAAGGCGCGCCGGATAGGGATCGCGCCCGAGATGGGCGTAAAGCGGTGCGATAAGGCCATAATCGGCAATTGTTGGCCGCCCGCCCAGCACGAAGGGCGAATGCACAAGATGGGCCTCAAAGAGATCGAGGAACTCCGCATAAGACGCCTCGATCGCGGGAATGGTTTCAGCGGAGACGCCAAAACTCGCCATCGCTTTGCGTATCCGCTTACTCGCCATGTCGAAAATGGCGTCGCGCATGTCTTGGGGGGCGCCGGTGGGCGCGAGCGAAGCTGAGAAATCTGCACTGATGAAGGGGCGGTTCACCTCATCAAAGTTCCAGCGAAAATGCATCGCTGGGCGCAGCAAGCCTTCACCGCCGAACAATTCAAAGATCTGGCCGATCAAGGCATGGCGCGGGGTTTGCGGATAAGCCGGGTGGCGCGATGCGCCGCTCGCCTCGAAATGCGCGATGATGTCTGCGCCATCCTGGATCAGCGCGCCGCTTTCGGACTCCAGAACCGGAATGATCCAGCGGCTGATCTTTGGGACAATCTCCTCGCGGAAGCGCGCCTCCCCTGCCGCGCAATTCACAAACGGGATGCCCTGCTTGATGAGGTAGCTGCGCGCCTTGCCGGTGTAGAGCGAATTGGGTGTGCCCCAGAGGCGATAGGTCATTGGTGGCGCATCCCAGGCGCCCCGTTCGTTGGGAGCGGATTGCGGGTGATAAAATCGATCAGCAGATCGGCGAGCGTTTCGCCCTGATTGTCCTGAATGTAATGGCCGGCTTCGAGCGCGGCATGCGGTTGGTCGCGGGCGCCTGGAATGGCCTGCACCAAGTCGCTTTGCATCTCCAAGGTCCCGAATTGCGCGTCAAGCGTGCCACGAATGTGCAGGAACGGCCTCGTAAAACGGGCAAGACCGCCCCACGCGACCGCATTGCGCGGGCCGCACTGATTAACCATCGAGGGAAAGGCGCGAGGGCCCGCGCGATAAAGGAGAGAAGGAAATGGCGCGTTGTAGGCGGCGATCTCCTCGGGGCTAAGCGGCCTGCCTCCTTGCGCGCACATAAAGGCGATCATCTGGCCAGGATCAAATCCCGGCGACGTCAGGGTGAAATTGATCCATGCTTGGAACGCCACGGGGAAAGGCTCGCCGATGGTGGGGGTGAGCGCCTGCGCCAAACTGGGCGCAGCAGGATCGATCTCCACAGGCTCGGGAATATAAAAAATCGGCGGCGTGAAAACAGGCAAGCCGCCGTTTGAAATCGCAACCCGCGCGAAGAGATCGGGACGGTCGCCAACGATGCGCAGGCCAAAGCAGCTGCCCCAGTCCTGTGCGAACAAGGTGATGTAGTCGAGGCCGAGTTTCTGGATGAAAGATTTGACCAAGCCGACCTGACGCTCAAAATGATGGAAGCGCAGGTCGATCGGCTTGTCGGACTTTCCAAAGCCGATATGGTCCGGCACGATCACGCGGCATCCGGTCTTTGCCAGCGGCGCGATCATCCGGCGATAGAGATAAGACCACGTCGGCTGGCCGTGCAGCAGCAAAACTGTTTCCCCGGTGCGCGGCCCCTCATCCACATAATGCATGCGCAGGCCATCGATTTCGACGTAATTCGGCGCAAAGGCGTAGTCGGGCAGCGCGCTGAAACGGGTCTCGGGGGTGCGGACAAATGCGATCCCCTGGGCCGTACGCATGACCGGAACTTCAGGCTCCGCGGCGGCGAGTTCCCCGGGCGAAGGCAATAAGGTGGTGATGGTCGCGTTGCGGACGCCCTGATAGCCGCGTTGTTTCTGTTCAAGCGTAGGCATTGAAGCGTCTCCTGCGTCAGGTGGCTTGGCGCGGTTGGCGCAGGGCCAGCAGCAAAAACACCAGCGCCAAAACAGCAGCAATCGGACTGCCATAATGTTCGGGCGGATGATGGGCGGCTTGCGAACCTTTGCCGAACCAACCGTCATACGCCATCAGCGTGCGCGCGATGATCACCGCGCCCAGCCCAAGCGGCACAAGCGTCCGATAGCGCAGGCCAATTATGAACAGCAGCATCGCAAAGGGTATCTGCAGCGCGCCGAACCAAGCGAAAATCGTTATGATCGTGTCGCGGCGTGTTGAAAGGTCTACGCCCCCGATCACGCCGGCGCCGCCGTCCGGCAGGAAATAGTGGATGCAGCCGGGGATGAACTCGGCAACGCCGACAAGCATCAAGAACCACGCGGAGATTTTTGCACCGCGATAGTCCGCATTTGTGCTGGGGGGAAAAAGCGCCATGGGGTTCACCGTGCGTGAAGGAAGCGTGTGATGTGGGCGACAAGTTCCGGGGCCGCATCTTCTTGGATGAAGTGGCCGGCGCCGGGGATGATCTGGTGGTCCTGCCCTTTGGCGCCTTTGAAATAGGCCTGCGCGCGCTTTTCCCAGCCGCGCGCCACCGGGTCCAGTTCGCCGAAAAGGGTAAGGAACGGCTTGTCAAATGAGGCAAGACGGGCCCACGCCTCGCGGTTGAGCGGCGCGCCGGGATTGTCTTCCTGCACCGCGATCAAAAGCGGAAACTTAATAATGCCGGCCTCATAATCCGGCGTTGGAAATGGGGCGCGGTATGCCGCAAGTTCAGCCGGCGAAAGCCTTGCGGTCATGCCGGCTTCCAGCATTTGCCACGGAAACTCTGTGGCGTCGCGCATCATGGCGACCCACATTTTCATAAAGTCGCTCTCGCCCTCGCCAAGCGGCAGGCCAGTATTGGCGGCGATGACGCGATCGAAACGCTCCGGGTGCAGCGAAACCAGGTAAATCCCGATCGTCCCGCCCCAATCCTGGCAGAACAGGGTGATGTTCTTTAGGTCCGTGCCCAACAGCCATTTCGACATCCAGTCATAGTGACGCGCGAGCGTGTAATCGGCCTTCTCCGCCGGCTTGTCGGACCGGCCGCAACCGACGAGATCGACCGCGATAATGCGGCGGCCCGTTTCCAAAAGGCCAGGTATCATCCTGCGGTAAAGATATGCCCAGGTTGGGTTTCCGTGCAGGAGCAAGATGGGCTCAGCGTCCGGCGGCCCCTCATCGATATAGTGGATCCGGATCTCGGTTCCGTCTTCGTCGCGCACGGTGGTGTAGTGTGGCGCGAAGGAAAAGTCCGGCAAATCCGCAAAGCAAGCATCGGGCGAGCGCAGAACTTTCATCGCAAACTCCTGCTCATGGTCATTTGCCTCAGCCCTTCACCTTTAGAAGCCAGACGATCTGAGCGAGCGCTGCGCAAAGCGCCAGCAGCGCCCCAACCCAGACGCTGGGACCCTGCAACGCCATGAGTAGCGGCTGTGTCGGGAACGAGAAGGTGTTCGGCATTGCAGCAAACTTGAATTCGTGAGCGCCGGAAAACCGCGGATCAGACGCCAGCAGCGCCAAATCACGCCGGCTGCGGTACCGCATATAGCCAATGATCGACCAGCCCGGATCAGCCTGAACGCCCCAGGCGTCGAAGTAGCCCCCGGCTTTGCGCGCCACGATTGCGGGATGCCCACCACGGGCAAACAACGCGGGCATGAACACTTTCGTGTAGCCTTCCAACACTTCACGCGCAGGGCGCTCCACGCCGGTCACGGGATCGGCAACCTTGCCGGGTGAGACGCGCACAAGATTGAGCATAAAAAATTCGCGCCCGTCATCGGCCTCAAGAAAGGCGCGCATTGTTTGCAGATCATTGCGACCGGTATCGCCGGCCCCACTTGCCTCCAGGCGCTGCATTAGGCCGTTGATCTCAGCAGGGGTGACGGGGCCGCGCCAGTTCACATACCAGCCCAAAAACATCGCGTAGAGGGCTAGGGCAGGCAGCCAGACGAGAAAGGTTTTCATGGGGATGGCGCTCTCTCAGTTCTGCTGGTCGATGAAAACACGACAAGCCGGCGTCGTGCACAATTGCGATTAAATCTCGATCAGCAGCTTGCCCTCGTTGCCGCCGGAAAAAAGCATCGCAAACGCTTCAGGAAAGCGCTCAATGCCTTTCACAATGTGCTCCCTGAAGATGATCTCTCCGGAGGCCCGCCATTGGACCAGCGCGGCGAACGCTTCCGGAATTCGGTCCAGATAGTCGCGCATGGTGAAGCCTTGCATCCGTGCGCTCTGGGCGACCAATTGCAGATAGTTTGACGGACCGCGAACGCCGTCCATATCGCCGTATTGGGAAATGCCGCCGCACAAGACGATGCGCCCGTGGCGTTTGATTAGGCCCAGCGCCGCGTCCAAGGTTTCGCCCCCGACATTGTCGAAATAGACGTCGATCCCGTTTGGGGCCGCCGCACGAAGTTGCTCCGCGATCGGCGCGGCTTTGTAATCCAGGGCGGTATGCGCCTTGAGTTGATTGAGGACAAAGTCCTGCTTGTGAGGGCCGCCGGCAATGCCAATCACGTGGCACCCCTTAATCCGCGCGATCTGCGTAGCGATTGAGCCGACTGCACCCGCCGCGGCCGAAATCACCACGGTCTCGCTGGCACCGGGCGCGCCGACGTTCAGCAAACCAAAATACGCCGTATACCCGGTCATTCCGAGGCCGCTCAAATAATCCCGCGGTGCGCCCCATCGCGTGTCGATTTTTCGCAAGCCCTGAGCGCGCAGAACTGCCTCCGTCTGGACGCCGGTGAAGCCCGTCATCCAATCCCCCGGCGACACCCCATCCGCTTGCGACTCCACGACCTCGCCAACGCCGAACGCGCGCATCACCTCCCCTAGCTTGACCGGCGGCATGTAACTGCGTTTTGGCGTCATCCAGCCGCGCATGCCGGGGTCAACGGAGATATGGCTCATCCGGATGCGCACTTCGCCTGGCCCCACACGCGACAGCGGATCGCGCGAGAATGCGAAAACGTCCGCTCCATCGAGCCGGGTCGGATAGCGCTGCAACCGGCATTGGATTGGCGAGGCGTGATCCAAAACGGCTCTCACAGAAGATAATGGCATATATTGTGTCGATACCCGTGAGGTGTTAGGCTGTCAATGGTGAACGGCGCAGTGCGCGCCGAGCGACTTGCGATTGGTGATGGGCCATTTGAACAAAAAGCGTTGCCGCGGCGCGGGGACCGTGCTGGCGCCTGCCGGCAAGCGGCTTCATTGGCGCGTGCTTTGCGCGGCGCTGTGGCTTTTGATGGCGCCGCTCTGCGCGCACGCCCAAACAGCGCGCCCCAATGTGGTGGTGATCGTCGTCGATGACGCGGCCTTTATGGACTTTGGCGTTTATGGCGGCGAAGCGCGCACGCCCCATATCGACAGATTGGCCCAATCGGGAACGGTATTTCTCAACCACCACACCTCCCCCTTGTGCTCGCCGTCTCGCGCCATGCTTTTGACCGGGGTCAACAATCATCGCACCGGTCACGCAACAATTGAGGAAGTTTTGCCGCCGGAATTGCGCGGCAAGCCAGGATACACGTTACGCCTTGAGCCCGGGGTTTTGACGCTGGCGACGCGATTGAAGGCGGCGGGGTATCGCACGCTGATGTCCGGCAAATGGCACCTTGGCCGGGGCGAGGGAGATTTGCCCAACAGCCACGGATTTGATCGCTCCCTCGCGCTCGACGCGTCCGGCGCGGACAATTACGCCGCGCGACCCTACATGCCCTATTATAATCGCGCGCCCTGGTTCGAAGATGGAAGGCCAGCGCGACTGCCCGATCAATTCTACTCCTCCGACTTGCTGGTGGATCGACTGATCGCCTATATCGACGAGGAGCCGCTAGGCGCAGCGCCGTTCTTTGGATATCTGGCGTTCCAGGCGGTGCATATCCCCGTTCAGGCGCCCAAGGCGTTCTCGGACAACTATTCAGGGCGCTTCGTTGAAGGATGGGATGCCTTGCGGGAAGCGCGATGGAAGCGGGCGCGCGCGCTCGGCCTTATTCCGGAAACTGCGCCGCTTGCGCCCTTGCCGTCAACCCTGCGCCGTTGGACGTATCTGACGGCGCAGGAGCAGCAGATCGCCGCGCGCAGCATGGAAGTCTATGCCGGCATGCTTGAAGCGATGGATTGGGCGATCGGGCGATTAGTCGAGCGGCTTGAGGCCCGCGGCGAGATGGATGAGACGATTTTCTTCATAACCTCGGATAATGGCCCAGAACCAAGCGACCCGGTTCATGCCCCAGAGATGGCGATCTGGATGGGGCTGAATGGCTATCACTGGGACATCAATCGGCTCGGCGAAAAGGGCAGCCTTGCCTTCATTGGGCCGGAATGGGCCGCGTCAATCTCCTCGCCCCATTCTCTCTACAAGTTCTACACCTCCCAAGGCGGTCTCAAAGTTCCCCTGATTGTGTCCGGTCCCGGCGTCGTGGGTGGGGGGCAAAGCCGCACATTCACCTCGTGACCGATGTCGCGCCTACCATTTTGGAACTCGTCGGGGCGGGGCTTCAGCGACCAGCAAAAACCATTCCGATCGAAGGGCGCAGCTTCGTGGCGGCGCTGCGCGACGGTATGGCAATTGCGCGGGGTCCGGAAGATTTTGTCGGCGTGGAGGTTTCGGGGAATGCGGCCCTGTTTCATGGAGACTTCAAAATCGTGCGTAACATAGCGCCAGTTGGTGATGGCCAATGGCGGCTTTATGACCTCAGCCGGGACCCAGGCGAAGTGAACGATCTGGCCCAGCAGGAGCCGCAAAGATTGGCGGATATGATCAAGGCTTACGAGGTCTACGCCGCCGAGAACGGCGTCTTGCCACTGCCCCCAGGATATCAGGTTGAGCGCCAAGTGCTGCTCAATGGTATTAAAAGACAGCTCGAATACAATGCGGGTTGGTTCGCGCTTCTGGCTGGGGCCGGCCTTGGCTTTGCCTTCTTTCGCCTGCGGCGGGCAAGCAAGGCTCGCAAGGGCCCCACTCCGCAGGCCCAGTGATGGGCGTTGCGTCGGCTGACCCTCAAGTCTTACGCTTGCATGGACTGCGGCTGTCCTATTTCACTGGCAAGCTTGAAGCTTATTTTCGCTGCAAGGGCGTTGCCTAAACTTTTGTTGAGATGGACACGGCTGATTTTCGCCGCTGCGCAAGAGCAACCGGCATCGCTCAAATGCCGCAAGTTGAGCGAGCGGACGGGTCTTGGCTTACAGACACCAGCGCGATCATCGCACGCTACGAGGCCGAGCATCCATCGCCCGCGCTCACCCCGGTCAACCCGGCTGCGAACTTCATCAGCCTGCTGTTGGAAGATTTTTTCGACGAGTGGCTGTGGCGGCCGGCGCTCTATTATCGCTGGGCGTTTGATGACGATGCCCGGTTGATGAGCGCACAACTGGCGCGCACAATGATGCGTGACGTTCCAGCGCCGTTTTGGGCGCGCCGCCAGCTCATCCTGGCCCGACAGCGCCGGGTCTATCTCGCTAGGGACGGCGTGACAGCGACAAACCGCACGGCGATTGAAGCGCTTTATTTGAATGTGATTGAAGCGTTGGAGCCAGTGCTAGCTAGGGAATCTCTGAACAAGTCTGAGGATTCCCGCTTGCTGCGAAGCAGTCCATGGTGATGTGGGTTTACCGGGATGCGGACCGATGCGGCAAACGACTTTCGCGACTATGGGGTTTGATCGTTAC
>JAGWZH010000058.1 GCA_018971945.1 Alphaproteobacteria bacterium
GGCCGCGCTTTGAATCGTCGCTTTGGGGAATGTGCAGTCCTGGTCCCATCGCGCTGCGTGAGGCCGGAGCTCATTCTGAGCGAAGGCCCGGGCGGTGTCTTGAATAAGGCGCTGGTCTTCGGAAAGCTGATAAGCCATGGGCCGATGTCCCCTCTGATCCTTAGCGACTGAGGTGGCCTGGAAGGGCGGCCGCGTCAATCGCTGCACGCGTCGGCGCTGGCGCCGCGGTCTGCGAAAAAGCCCCGAGCCCGCGATCGACCCATGGCGCAGCAATAACCCTCCGCTTCCAAAAGGGCCGGCTCGCTGGCGAAATCAAAGCCCAGGACGCCCCCGCAACACCCTCAAAACCGGCCCTCAAAACCGGCCCCCAAAACCGGTCAGGTAAGCGAGGTCGGGCGCGTTCGCGCGGCTGGAAGAGACCACGGCCCGCACGCAAGGCGCCCAAAGCCGATGACTGACGCGTCAATGCGCGAAGCGATCAGCGCGATGTGTCCGAGGCTTGATGGGCCGTAGCGATGACCTTGAAGCCGATCGCGGGCTTGGCGCAGGGCCATGGGCTCTGGGGGCTCTGGGGGCTCTGAGGGCTTTGCGGGCTCTGGGGGCTCGCGCTGGTCCCAGGCGTGGGAGGCTCAAGCCTAAGATTCTCCGCAATGGCGGATAAAGCGCTGGCTTTGGGCGCCCTGACCCGTTGGGCGGGCTGAAAGCCAAACGCTTCAGGTCGAGCCCTTTTTGGGAGACGAGGACGCCTTGGCGAACGGCGAAGCGGCCGCGACCGGGGGGGATTTCTTGTCCTGCTTCGGCTTTTTGGCCTCGCGCGAGCTGCGTTTCTGGGACTTCGCCATGGGCTTGAGCCTTTCTTTTGGTCGAGCACGCTAGCACGGCTGCGGCGCGAACGAAGCGCAATCAGCGGCCAAACTGGCGTTAAGGAGGCTTTGTCCCCAATCCGTCGCCGTCCTGCGGCCGATCTGCTATGATATGCTTGATGCACACGCCCCTTGCGCCTCCCGCTTCGCCTTTTCCGCTGCTGTCCCGGATAGAACCCGTTCTGGCCGCCATCGAGGGCTTCGCTGAATTCAAAGTGATCCGCCGGGCGGCGTTCACGACGGTGGATTATGGCTATATGCGCGCCGAGTCTTTCGGCTGCCTGGTAAAGGACCCGCCCGACGCCCACTTCGCCGCACGCTTGCGCCGCGAAGCCCGAGGCCTGAAATTTGACAACGAAGGCGGCTTGGTGGCCCGCCCTTTCCAGAAATTCTTCAATCTTGGCGAGAAGCCTGAAACCCAGGCCTCGGCCCTTGCCTGGGGCGAACCTCACCTTGTCTTGGACAAGCTTGACGGCTCTTTGGTGCACCCATTCCTCATAGACGACCATTTACGCTGGGCCACGCGTAACGGCGAGACGCCCCAGGCTGCCCAGGCTGCCGCCCACATGATGGCGAGCGGACTGCCCTATGAGGCGTTTGCGCGCGCTTTGATCGCTTTGGGCTACACGCCGCTTTTTGAGTTTACGGGCCCTGAAAACCGCATCGTGATCCGGTACGAGACCGCCTGTGCGTTCCTGCTCGCCGCCCGGCGTTTGACCGACGGCGCCTATATGCGAGACGACGAGCTGCGACGCCTCGCAGCGGACGCAGGCATCCCTGTGGTGCGCGCCTGGGGCCATGACATAGGCAGCCTGCGGGAATTCATCGCCCACACCCAGGGCCTGGAGAACGCTGAGGGCTATGTGGTGCGTTTCGCCAGCGGCGAGATGATCAAACTGAAAGCGCAGGCCTATGCTCTGCGCCACAGCGCCTTGTCAGACATCAGCTCAGAAAAGTTCGCCTTGCGCGTTGTCTTGGAGAATGCCGAGGACGATCTCGCGCCGCTTTTGCCCGACGAGATCGCTGATCGACTGAGACGCTTTGCGGAGGCGGTGCGCGCGGCGTTGGCCCGAAGAGCCGAAGAGATGGCGGTGTTCCTGGCCGCGGCGCGGGCCGAGGACGGGCAGGACCGGAAGGCTTACGCCGCCCGGGTTCTCAGCCAGCTGCCGCCAGCTTTGCGCCCCGCGGCCTTCAAGGCTTGGGAGGGCGCGGATGTGGCGAGGTTCTTGGCCGAGCAGTTGCTGCGCGCCGCCACGACCCAAGACCGGATCGAAGAGGCGCGCCCGCTTCTTGACGGGGCGCGATGGACGCTCGCGCTGACGCTGGAGGCCTGAGCCCGCGGGGTCCAGCGCCCGCGGGGTCCAGCGCCCGCGGGGTCCAGGGCCCGCGGGGTCCAGCACCCGCGGGGTCCAGCGCCCGCCATTGCGAAATGGCCACGCTGAGCCCGATTGGCCTCACCCCATCGTTGGAATGACGAAGGCCTGATCTCCCACATCGCCCTCCGGCCAGCGGGCTGTGACGGTTTTGATCTTGGTGTAGAAGCGCACCCCCTCCGGCCCGTGCTGGTTCACGTCGCCGAAGGCCGACCGCTTCCAGCCGCCGAAGCTGTGATAGGCCACCGGAACCGGGATCGGCACATTGATCCCGACCATCCCCACCTGGACTTTCGCCGCGAACTCCCGCGCCGCGCGCCCGTTGCGGGTGAAGATCGCCACGCCGTTGCCATATTGATGGTCGGAGGGCAGGGCAGCGGCCTCTTCAAATGTCTCGGCCCTGACGATCTGGAGTACGGGGCCGAAGATTTCTTCCCTGTAGGACTTCATCGACGGTTTGACGTGGTCAAAAAGGGTCGGCCCGATAAAGAATCCTTCCTCGTAGCCTTGCAGCCTATAGCCCCGGCCGTCCGCGAGAAGCGTCGCGCCCTCGTCCACGCCCATTTGGATATAGGATTCGATTTTCGCCCGGTGCGCCGCGCTCACGACGGGTCCGTAGGCGGCTTCCGGATCCGTGGAGATCCCCACCTTCATCCGCTCGATTTCGGGCAGGATCCGTTCGATCAGCGCTTCGGCCGTGCCCTTGCCCACCGCCACCGCTACCGGCAGCGCCATGCAGCGCTCTCCGGCTGAGCCGAAAGCGGAGCCCACAAGATCCTTGGTCACCTGGTCGAAATCGGCGTCGGGCAGAACAATGCCGTGGTTCTTCGCCCCGCCCATGGCCTGCACCCGCTTTCCGTTCGCGGTGCCGCGGGCGTAGACATACTGGGCGATGTCGGACGATCCGACAAAGCTCACCGCCTTGATCGCCTCGTGGTCGAGAATCGCGTCGACGACTTCTTTGTCGCCGTGCACGACGTTCAAAACCCCCTCCGGCGCTCCGGCCTCCATCATCAGCTCCGCAAGCCGCATCGGCGTTGAGGGGTCTTTTTCAGAGGGCTTCAGAACGAAAGTATTTCCGCAGGCGATGGCGACGCCGAACATCCACATCGGGATCATGGCGGGGAAATTGAAGGGCGTGATCCCGGCGACGACGCCGAGGGGCTGACGCATGGAATAAACATCGATCCCGGGCCCTGCGCCTTCGGTATATTCCCCTTTCAAAAGATGCGGGACGCCGCAGGCGAACTCAATCACCTCAAGCCCTCTTTGGATGTCGCCCTTGGAGTCCGCGATCACTTTGCCGTGCTCGGAGGAGAGCATGTGCGCAAGCTCGTCCATGTTCTTTTCCACGAGCGCTTTGAACGCGAACATCACCCGCGCCCGTCTCTGAGGATTGGTCGCGGCCCAAGCGGGGAAGGCTTTCGCCGCCGCCTCCACCGCAGCATCCACGGTCGCGGCCATGCCGAACTGCACCCTGGCCTGCACTTGGCCGGTATTGGGGTTGAAGACGTCCCCCTGGCGCGCGCCGTGATCGAGCGTGCGCCCGCCGATAAAATGGATGATCTCGCGCGCCATGGCCGTGGCCTCCGCTTTTGTTGGGCCTTGAGGGACGGGGAGGAAGTAAGGCGCCGCAGGCCCTGCGTCAAAGCCGAACGCCGCGCCTAAAGACGTGATTGTAATTGGCGCGCCCCCGCCCGAGACTGGGTCGGTGCTGTTGGAATTCTTCGTCACCATTCTTTTGATCGAGCTGACCCCGGGCCCGAACATGGCCTATCTGGCCCTGCTCGCCGCATCGCAAGGGTGGCGGGCGGGTCTATCCGCCTCCATCGGGGTGACCTTGGGACTTGGGGTCTATGCCGGGTTGGCCGCTTTCGGCCTCGGCGCGCTGTTACAGCATAGCCCCATCACCCTTCAGTCCTTGCGTCTGTTCGGCGTGCTTTATCTTCTCTTCCTGGCTTATGAGGCATGGGCCCCTGAGCGGGAGAACTCTCCCGCCATGGCCCCGTCCGGCGTTCAGACGCCGTTTTGGCGCGGCTTCCTCGCCAATCTGTTCAACGCCAAGGCGGCCATCTTCTATGCTCTGATCTTGCCACGTTTCATGCAAGAGAACGGCATGCCGCTTTGGGCCCAAGCGCTGCTGTTGGGAGCGGGCCATCTCGCCGTCGCCACCTTGATCCATGTCACGATGGTGCTCGGCGCGGCCCAAGCCCATGGCATGGTGCAATCAGCCATTGAGCGGCCCGCGGTCAGGGGGCTGTTCGCCCTGGCGCTGATCGCGACCGCGTTATGGCTCGCCTTGGGGTGAGGCGGGCGCGTTGGCCCACACCGCCGCCACACGCGCGTCCCGCCCGCAGCTGGTCCGATAGAATCTGTAGCGGACGGGGTTTTTCTTGGCGTAGTCTTGGTGATAATCCTCAGCGACCCAAAAAACCTCAAGCGGCAAAACCGTGGTCATGACGGGTCCTGGCAAGACTGCGGAGGCCTCGAGGGCGGCCAGGCTGGCCTCCGCTGCGGCGCGCTGCGTTTCAGTGACGAAAATGGCGGTGCGGTAGCTCGGCCCACGATCGCAGAACTGTCCGCCTGCATCGGTCGGATCCACGCGCCGCCAAAAATATCCAAGCAGCGCCTCGTAGCTGACGATCTGGGGGTCGTAGACCACGCGCACCGCCTCATAATGGCCCGTCGTTTCGGTGATCACGTCTTGATAGGTCGGGTTTTGGAGCGCGCCGCCGGTATAGCCGCTGACCGCCTCGATCACGCCTGGCAAGTCTTCAAAATCGTGCTCGATGCACCAAAAACATCCTCCCGCGAAGACCGCCTCCGCCGCGCCCGGGGGCAGCGTCGCCCCTCCTAATTCAGACTGGCCCAATTCAGACTGGCCCAATTCAGTCTGCCCCAACGCGGCCCGCTCCAGCGCTGATGGCGTCGGCGCGCTGCATGCGGCGCAGAAGAGGGCCAAGGCGGCGATGAGGCCGTAGCGCAATATCATCATGATCTCCCTGGGCGTGTCCGGAGGCTGCGGACTGTCAAGCCTTACGCTGCAAGCCCTCCATCGGATGCGTGGGCTTTGACCCTTGCGTCCATGTCTTGCGTTGAAGCAGGTTTCCTGCGTGAAGATCCTCCCATGACGAAAGAGGACCCCGCCAAGCGCCCGGTTTGGAGTCGATTTGCGCCCCTCGCGGCGATCATTGCGGGCCTTGGGCTCGGCTACGGGCTTGGCGTGCATCGCTATTTGTCGCTGCAAACTCTAAGGGCCCAGGCGGACGCCCTGGACGCGTTTGTGGCGCAAAACCTGGGTGTGGCGGTGCTGATCTATATGGCGGCTTATGCCGCGGCTGTCGCCTTTTCGATCCCCGGAGCGTTGTTTTTGACCCTTACGGGCGGATTTTTGTTCGGGGTTTGGCTTGGCGGCGGGGCCACCATCATCGCCGCCACCATCGGCGCCTGCGCCATTTTCCTCGCCGCAAAGACCGCTTTTGGCGATATATTGCGCGCCCGCGCCGGCGGCTTCGTCGCACGCCTCGAGAAGGGCTTCCAAGAAAACGCCTTCAATTATCTATTGACCCTGCGTCTGTTCCCGGGCGCGC
This sequence comes from Alphaproteobacteria bacterium, assembly GCA_018971945.1. Classification (GTDB taxonomy): domain Bacteria; phylum Pseudomonadota; class Alphaproteobacteria; order Caulobacterales; family Aquidulcibacteraceae; genus REEB509. The sequence goes on from JAGWZH010000058.1 coordinate 5,827, forward strand.
CATTTTTCATCGTCAATCTGGCGCCTGCTTTTCTCGGCGTGAAGTTGCGGGACTTCTTTTTCGCCACCCTGATAGGCATTGTGCCGGGGACCCTTGTTTACGCCGCCGTCGGCAATGGGCTGCGGGCCGCCTTCGCTGCGGGAACAGACATTGATCCTGTGGCCGCCGCCAGGGACTTGCTGTTCCAGCCCGAAATCATCGGCCCGATCGCCGGTCTGATCGCCTTGGCTTTGCTGCCTGTCGTGGCGAAGGCTTTTCGCCGCAAGGGCGAAGATCCAGCCCCTGAAAGGGCCCAAGATTGAAAGAGCCTGAGATTGAAAGAGCCTGAGATTGAAAGGGCGTGAGCGTGAAAGAGCGTCGACGTGAAAGACCTTAGGGCTGACATCGCCGTCATCGGCGCAGGGGCTGGGGGATTGTCTGTGGCTGCGGGCGCGGCCCAGTTGGGCCTCAAGGTGGTGCTGTTTGAAAAGCACGAGATGGGGGGCGACTGCCTGAATTATGGCTGCGTCCCCTCCAAGGCCCTGATCAGCGCCGCCAAGGCGGCCCACGCGGTCCGCAACGCGGCCCCCTTCGGCGTTATGGCTGAACCGCCCGCGATCGCCTGGGACAGGGTCAAAGCCCATATCCAAAAAGTGATTGAGACGATCGCTCCCGTCGACAGCCAGGCGCGGTTCGAGGGCCTTGGCTGCACTGTGATCCGTGAGCAGGCCCGCTTCCTGGACCCCGGGACCGTCGCGAGTGCGAGCGTCAGGGTCAAGGCCCGGCGCATCGTGATCGCCACGGGCTCCCGGGCCGTGGTCCCGTCGATCAAAGGCTTGCCCGACGCTCCCTATCTCACCAATGAGACCATCTTCTCGCTTCAGGCGATCCCGAAACGTCTCGTGATTTTGGGCGCTGGGCCGATCGGGGTGGAGTTGGGCCAGGCCTTCGCAAGGCTCGGCGCCAAAGTCATGGTGATCGAGCCCGGGCGGGCGCTTGCGCGCTTGGACGCAGAGGCGGCGAGCCTTGTTGTTGCAGCCTTGCGCCGCGACGGGGTCGACGTCCGCGAAGCATGGACCGCGATCGGGGTCACGGGAGCGGGCGAAGCGCTTGAGCTTCGTCTGAGCGGCCCGCGGGGCGAGAGCGAAACCGTCGCCGCCACCCATATCCTGGTGGCGGCCGGCCGCGCGCCCGTCCTTGAGGGTCTTGATCTGGAGGCTGGCGGCGTCGCCTATGACGCCATGGGCGTGCGGGTGAAACCAAACCTTCGCTCCACGACCAATCCGCGGGTCTGGGCGGTCGGCGATGTCGCGGGCAAGGCGCTCCTCACCCATGCGGCCGGCTGGCACGCCTCCGTCTTTGTCCGCAACGCCCTTTTCAAGGCCCCATCGACTGACGACGCGTTGCCCATGCCGATGGCGATCTATGGCGATCCCGAAGTGGGCCAGATCGGCCTGACCGAGGCGGAGGCCAAAGACCGGTTCGGCGAGGCGGCGGTCCGCGTCGCCCGCTCAAGCTTTGAGGACAACGACCGCGCGCAGGCCGAAGCTTCTTTTGAGGGTTTCGCCAAGATCGTCGCGACCAAGAAAGGCGTGATCCTCGGCGCGACCATTGTGGGCGAGGGTGCAGGCGACCTGATCCAGACCATCGCCATAGCCATGAGCAACAAGCTCAAGATGAGGGCCTTGACCAACTATGTCGCGCCCTATCCCACCCGCGGAGAGATCGTCAAGCGGGTCGCAGGCCAATGGTACGCGCCTATTGTGTTCAGCCCTCGGACGAAAGCGCTGGTCGCCGCCTTGCAGCTTATTCCCTAACGCTGGGCGGCTCTGCAGGAGTCCCCTTGCCTTTGTGCGTCCGCCGCAGCGAACGAGGCTTCCTCCGGCGCCAGCCGCCGCATCAGGGCGATCCCGGTCCGCGAGGGGCTTTCCACAACAAGCCCGGCCCCCGGGGGCGCCGCCGCCCCTGCCCGCACCAGCGTCACCGACAAACCTTCGGGATGGGTCTGGTCGTTGAAAACGGCGAAGTTATCCGATCGCTGATCATAAAGCGACAGGGACCAATAGCCCGGCGAGGGACTGGCTTGGATGATTACCGGGGCCTGCCAAAGATCATAGACACACACCGAATAGAGCAGATCCGGCGCCGGCCGAACCACGGCGCGGCTTGACGCCGTCGTCCTTGGGGCGTGCGACACGGCGTTCACACCGCCGGCCCCAAGTCGCTCCATCGCCTGGCTCATCGCCAAGCGGGGAAAGGCTGTGACTGTCGCCCAGTGCGCGGCGAGCGCAGCGATGATCAGGGTGAGGAGGAACCCGATACTCTTTTTCATGCCCCGTCCTCCGCGCAATTCACGGTTTCAATCCGTGGCGCCTGCCAGTCGCTGGGGGAGGCCAAGAGTGAGGGGTTTGGATGATAGAGCCTGAGCATGAGGGTGATCGGCGTCCCCGCCGACCGGGTGGAGATCCAGGCCCCGTCCGCGGGCCGCTCCCCCCCAACCTGGACACGAAAGGGACCGTCCCCGGCGCGGGTCGCGTCATAAGACAGGGCCTGGTCGTCGTTCTGCGGCAAGAACTCGTCGGGCGCATAGGCTGTGAGGCTCCACCATCGCGCCGGCGGCGCCGAGCCCGAGACGCGATAGACGCATGACTCGCGCAGAGGCGCGCCCTCAGCGTCAGCGGAACGGCTGAAATAGACCGCTTCGTTTGCTGAAAGCGCGAGCAGACCCCGCGCCGCCACGATCGCCCTTGTATAGGGATCGGCCGAGGCGCTGCCCGCAGCGATCGACCCGGTCCAGCCGCCGACTTCTGCGCCCCCCCAACTGGGGCCCTCCCGGATCAGCCACAGCGCCGACCCGACCCCTACCGCCGCCCCAAGGATCAAGGCGATCAAGAACCGCAGCAATCCGCCCATGCACGCTTCCTTCAGGGTCCTAAGCGCTGCCCCCGCGCTAGCTGAAGAGGGATTGTGGCCGAAACCATCGGTTTCGTCCATGTTGAGAGGCGGCCTGACCCTGAAAGCGCGCGCAGCGCATCAAACCGCCCGCCCCCGCAGCTTTGGGCCAGGCGACGCAGACGCGATCAAGCGCCAGGTCCCGCCATCGCGGGAAGGCGCGCAAAGCGCCCTGGCGGGAGCATTGGCCGAAGGCTCGGGGCCCGCGCGCGCCTCAGTCCTTCGCCCGCTCTTGATAGGAGCCGTCTTCGGTGGACACCACGATCCGGGTCCCGGCTTCGATATGCGGCGGCACCATGGTTCGCACCCCGTTCGAGAGCTTGGCGGGCTTATAGGAGGACGAGGCCGTCTGCCCCTTCACCACCGGTTCGGTCTCGACGATCTCGAGGGTGACCTTCGCCGGCAGCGAGATCGACAAGGCCTGCCCCTCATACATGATCAGATAGACGTCCATCTCGGGCTGCAGATAGGCAGCCTGGTCGCCCACCATCTCCTTGGTCACGGTGACTTGCTCATAATTGTCCGGGTTCATGAACACAAAGCCCGTATCGGGGTCCTCAAACAGGAAAGTGTGCTTGAGTTCCTCCACGAAGGCCTTTTCCAAAGCGTCGGTGGTCTTGTGGGTGACGGTGGTTTTCGTCCCGTCCACAATCCGGCGCATCACGACAGTGGTCGTTGGGGTTCCCTTGCCTGGCCGGAACGTCTCGTGGCTCATCACCACATAGAGCTGTCCGTCCGAGTGCTCGATCACATTGCCCTTGCGCACGTCGCTGGCGATAACCTTAACCATACTCAAACCCCTCTGCGTTCCGCGGCGTGCAGCCCGCGGCGCTCTCAGTCCCCGCTTCTCTCTCGGTCTAAGCCAAGCTGGACTGACCAAACTGGACGGAATAGGACGCGGCTTGTACCCCAAACCAGCCGCCGCTTCCAAGACCGATCTGCAACCCTGATGGCCCAGCCTAATCCTGTGCTCCACGCCCGCGCGCTTCTTCTCGCGACGGTCCGCGCCTGGTTTGCTGAACAAGGCTTTGTCGAGGCCGATGTCGGCGCCTTGGCGTCAAGCCCAGGGGCGGAAGTCCACACAAGCGCTTTCCAAGCCCGGACGGGTCCTGCCCACCCCGACCAGAAAGGCGGCGCTCTCTATCTTCACACCTCGCCAGAATTCGCGATGAAGCGTTTTTTGGCGGCGGGAGAGGAAAAAATCTTCTTTCTTGGCAAGGTGTACCGCGCTGGCGAAGTGGGGCCGCTCCACGCCCAGGAATTCACGATGCTGGAATGGTACAGGTCTGGCGCCTCTTATGAGGCGGTGATGCGCGACGCCCTCGCTATCGTCGTTCGCATCGCCGAGGCCGCAGGCGCGAAGGGCTTTCAATGGAAAGGCCGGACTTGCGACCCTTTCGGCCCCGTCGAGCGCCTCACGGTCCGGGACGCCTTCGCAAGATACGCGAACTCCCCCCCTCCAGATGATCCCGACGCCTTCGCCGAAGCCCTTGTCGCCGCTGTAGAACCCCATCTGGGCGGCCCCGGCCTGACGCTTCTTCACGAATATCCTTTGTCTGAGGCCGCCCTTGCCCGACCCTGTCCCCATGACCCTTCCGTGGCGGAACGCTTCGAGCTATACGCAGCGGGCGTCGAACTCGCCAATGGGTATGGCGAGCTGACCGACCCTGTGGAGCAGCGGCGCCGGCTCGAGGCCGCGATGGCCGACAAAAAGCGGCGTTATGGCGAAGCCTGGCCCCTCGACGAGGCCTTCCTCAAGAGCCTTTCTCAGATGCCTCCGGCCTCTGGCTGCGCTCTGGGTTTCGACCGCCTTGTCATGCTGGCCTTGCAGGCGCCGAGCCTGCGCCATGTCCTCTGGACGCCTCCTCAAGAGCCTTAGCCGGGACCTCGCCTCTCAAAGCCGCGCCCAGCTGCGCAAGCGGGCCTTTAGCCTCGCCCTTCTCAAAGCGCGCGTGGCGCAAACGCGTCAAAGCCCGAAGCGCGATCCCCATTCTCGCCTGGACGGCGCAGCGGGACTTCGTCAAACAGCCGCCATGACCGCGCCCACAACCGCTCTTGAAAAAGCCGATCCCCTCGCCGAGGTCGCCGCCCGCTACGCGATCGCGATCACCCCAACGATGCAGGCCTTGCTTGATCCCGATGATCCGCAAGATCCGATCATGGCGCAGTTTTTTCCAGACGTCCGGGAATTGATCGAGACCCGAGAGGAACTCAAAGACCCGATCGGCGACCATCCGAGGAGCCCGGTCAAAGGCTTGGTCCACCGCTACCCCGACCGCTGCCTTCTTAAGATCGTGCATGTCTGCCCGGTCTATTGCCGGTTTTGTTTTCGCCGCGAGATGGTGGGCCCCTCTGGCGAGGGCGCCCTCTCAGTCCAAGAGCTCAAGGCCGCGCTCGACTATATCCGCGCGACGCCCGCCATCTGGGAGGTGATCCTGACAGGCGGCGATCCCTTCGTGCTCTCACCGCGCCGGGCGGCGGCGCTCACCCAAGCCCTCGCAGCGATCGAGCATGTGAAAATCGTGAGGTGGCACACCCGGGTGCCCCTGGTGGACCCCGCCCGCGTGACGCCCGCCTTCGTGGCTTCCTTGAAAGCGCCAGGCGTCACCCCGTGGGTGGCGATTCACGCCAACCATCCCAGGGAGTTTTCCCCCGAGGGCCGCACAGCCCTTGCCCGCCTGGCCGACGCAGGGGTGCCGCTGGTGAGCCAAACCGTGCTCCTGCGGGGCGTCAACGACGATCCAGCGACCCTTGAAGCCCTCATGCGCGCCTTCGTCGAGAATCGGGTGAAGCCTTACTACCTTCACCATCCCGATCTCGCCCCTGGCACGGGCCACTGGCGCGGGCGTATCGAGCAAGGCCAGGCGCTGGTCGAGGGCTTGCGCCGCTCCGCCTCCGGCTTGTGCCAGCCCGCCTATGTCGCCGATCAACCAGGAGGTCATGGCAAAGCGCGCTTGAACCCCGTGAACGCCCGCAAAACCCCTGGCGGATACGCTCTCTGCGGCCATGACGGCCGCTGGCGCGCCTATCCGCCGGAGCAAGACGGCTGAAGCGCGCCGCGCCGAAAGATCTCATCAGGCTCTGCCGAGCCGATCCCTTCCGCGCCGTCCCTCAACGCCCATCCAAGCCTGCCTTCTCGCGGGCGAGAAGAGGGAGAGGCCTCTCTCATCAAGCCTTCCGCCAAGATCGCAGACAGCCCGCCTTGGAGGCCGCCCGAGCCCGCACGCGATGCGGTTTCTCGACGAAAGAGCGCGATGACGCCCGGTCGCAAGGCTTGCAGGCGCGGCGCCGGGGTCTGACCCTTGCGCCAGAAACAATCTTTCCTGCTGGTTTTTTCCCCGTCCCGCATTAGGTTCCCCGCAAAAGGTGGGCTCGGGCCGAGCGCGCCTTGTGGGCGGATGCGCCTGTTAGGGAGATGCGACTGTGGATGTGACCAAGCTGATGTTCAAAGACGGCCTGCTGAAGGGCGAGCGGATTCTTGTGACCGGCGGGGGCACCGGGTTGGGCAAGGAAATGGCCGAGGGCTTTCTGAAGCTTGGCGCCGAGGTGGTCATCTGGGGTCGTCGGGGCGGCGTGTTGGAAGAGACCGCCAATGAGCTGATGGGCAAGCATGGCGGGGTTGTCGTGCCACAGGCCACCGACATCCGGAGCGCAGAGGCGATTTCGGAAAGCCTTGATCATATCTGGCAGGCCCGGGGGCCGCTGACCGGCCTTGTCAACAACGCCGCCGGCAATTTCATCTCTCGCACGCAGGATTTGTCCCCAAGGGGTTTCGACGCGATCGCCAATATCGTTTTCAAGGGCACGTTCTACACGACCCTGGATGTCGGCAAGCGCTGGATCGCCGGGGGCGGCCGCGGCAATGTCATCAATATTCTGACCACCTGGGTATGGAACGGCTCCCCCTTCACCGTTCCCTCTGCGATGTCGAAGTCCGGGGTCCGCGCGATGGCCGAAAGCTTGGCTGTGGAGTGGGGCCGCTACGGCATCCGCTTCAACAATATCTGCCCCGGTCCCTTCCCCACCAAAGGCGCTTGGGAGCGCCTCTCGCCGGGCCAGGCCCAGGACGGTTCGGAGAGCGCCGCCAACAAGTCCAATCCTTTGGGACGCGTTGGCGAGATGCATGAACTGGTCAATCTTGCGGTCTTTCTGATGGGGCCTGGAGCGGAGTATGTGAACGGCCAGACCATCGCCATCGACGGCGCCATGTATCAGGCCACCGGGGGCAATTTCTCAGGCTTGCGCGAATGGGGCGACGAGCAGTGGGACTTCGTAAGAAACATGATCAAATCCGCCAACGAGAAAGACCGCGCGCAACGCACCACGTGATGAGCGCACCACCTGAGGAGCGGGGCGTGCCGGAGCCGATTTCTTTCTATTTTGATTTCATCAGCCCCTATGGCTATTGCGCCGCCAGCCGCATCGACGCGTTGGCGGCGCGTCATGGGCGGACTGTGCAGTGGCGGACATTTAACATGCGCTCGGTCAACGCCACTGTTCTTGGCGCTGACAAACCTCTGTTTCTGCTTCCGCTCAAAGGACCTTATTTTAGCCAGGACGTCCCGCGCACGGTCAAATGGTTCGGTCTGCCTTATGATCCGGGTTCGGTTTTGGAGTTCAACCCTTTGGCCGCCCTGCGCGCCTTTTGGTTCCTCAATGATCAAAACCCGCAGCAAGCCAAAGCGTTCGCCTGGCGTGTGATGCAGGCCTTTTTTGCTGAAAAGACGGTTCCCAACGAACCCGCCCTTGTCGCGGCTTTCGCCGAGGAGGCCGGGGCCGATCCTCAAGCCGTGCTGGCCTATCTCGACGCGCCCGAAGCCAAAGCCCGCCTGAAGCGAGAAACCGAAGACGCCGTCAGCAAAGGGGTATGGGGCACCCCCACATTCAGGGTCGGCGACCAGCTTTTCTGGGGCTGCGACCGGCTGCAGATGCTGGAAGACTGGCTCGCCCGCGGCGGCTGGTGAGACGACTTCGGATAAGATCAAGACCAAGGAGGAAACCATGCCCGGACCGATGGAAGGCGTCAAAGTCCTGGACTTGAGTCAGGTGATATCCGGCCCCATGGCTGCGCAATGGCTGTGCGACCAGGGCGCGGACGTCATCAAGGTCGAGGACCCGCAGATGGGCGATCTCTGTCGCTGGCTTGGCCCGCGCAAGGCCGATATCGCAGCGCTCTTTCTCACCGCCAACAGGGGCAAAAGGTCCATCGTCATCGACGCCAAGACCGATGAAGGAAAAGAGACGATGCGCGCCCTTGTTCAATGGGCCGACGTGCTGATCCAGAATTTCCGCCCAGGGGCTATTGAGAAGCTTGGCTTCGGCTATGAGGCCTGTGCAGCCCTAAACCCGCGTCTGATCTATTGCGCCCTTTCAGGATATGGCCAAACCGGACCATACGCCCGTACCAGAGTCTATGACCCGATCATTCAGGCGTCCTCGGGCATGGCGGCCAGCCAGCGCGACATTACCACCGGCGATCCGATGCTGATCCAGACCTTGGTCTGCGACAAGCTCACGGCGCTCACTGCGGCGCAAGCGGTCTCCGCCGCCCTTTACGCAAGGGAAAAGTCCGGGGTCGGACAGAAAATTGAGTTGAACATGCTGGACGCCTCGGTGGCGTTTCTCTGGCCCGAGGGCATGTACAACCATACTTTCATCGAAGATCCGCCTCCGCCCCAGCCCGAATTCGGGGCGTTTTACCGCCTGTGGAAAGGCAAGGACGCGTTTTTTGCGATCGCTGCGGTGCAGGACAAGGAGTTCGCCGCCGTCTGCAAGGGCGTCGGCCGCCCGGACCTGATTGAGGACCCACGTTTCAAGACGATTACCGACAGGATGCAGAATTCTCATCTCTATCGCGAGGAATTGACCAAGACCATCGGCGAGGGCGACCCCGATGCGATCATCGCGGGCCTATTGGCTGAAGAGGCGCCTGCCGCCCGTCTCAACGAACGCGCCGACCTGCCGGACGACCCCCAGATCCGTCACAACGGCTCGATTATGGAAATGGATCATGCCGATCTTGGGCGTATCAGGCAGCCGCGCCACCCTGCGCAATTCTCGGCCACCCCGGTCGGCAAGCCGGGTCCGGCCCCCCATCTCGGCCAACACACCGCCGAAATTCTCAGCCAGCTCAAAAAGGCCTGATCCGATGAGCAAGATCGACCAAGCCCGCGCCTTTATCGCCGCCAATGAACGGAAGGACTGGCAGGCTTTGCGCGCAGCCATGGCTGACGGGATTGTGTACCACAACATCCCCATGCCCAGGATCACGGGCGCTGACGAAGCGGTCGCCATGCTCAAACAATTCATGGGCGCGGCCGAAAAGATCGAGTGGGAGATCATCGCCATCGCCGAGGACGCTGAGGGCCGAGTGCTGAACGAACGCATCGACCGCTTTTTTCTGCCGGGCGGCAAAGTCATCGCCTTGCCGGTTTGCGGCGTGTTCGAATTCGCCCACGACAAGGTTACGGCCTGGCGTGATTATTTTGACCTCGCTGATTTTCAACGCCAAATGGCAGGCTGACAAGGCGCACTCGCCCCCCCTGCGCTTGAGCTGGCGGGAAGCAGGCTAAAGAGCCTTCCTACTGAACAGTCAAAATGCGTGCGCCTGCGTAGCAGGGCGTGATGGTGCAGGTCTGCATAAGGATGCGCAAGGTGAAAGCCCCGCCCGCTGCGGGCGTATAATCCATGACCGGCGTATCGTTGAGCATCAGGTCGCGCGCCACCACCACCCCGTTCGCGTCCCAGAGTTCAAGATCTATGTTTCTGCACTCATAGTCGCAGGCGCCGACGAAGCGATAAGGCCTTCCGCCTTGCAGCGCGATAGACGCCCTATAGTCCGTTCCCGGTTGAAGTGGGACAATGATGTCTGCAAGACCAGCCGCCGCGATCATGCCATCGCCCCAGCGTTCCTGCGATCCGATCAGGAATCCTGCGACCACGGCCCCAAGCTGTGCGCGATTGTCCTCGGTGAGCGGCGCTTCGGGAAAGGGCGTCGGCGGCGGTTCTTGGGCGACAGGGGCGCCCATCGGGGGGGGCGGCGGCGCCGAGGCGGTATCCCCGCACGCAACGAGCGCCAGGCCCAATCCGATCGCCAGAGCCCTTAATCCTGCGTGCATACCGCTGATCTCCGCTTCCGCGCAGGCCTTTTGACCCCGCCACCTTCTCCCGCATGGTCCATGTTGAGAACTGCCGCGTCAAAGCCTAGTTTCGTGGCATGCGCTTTGAATGCGACGCTCCACAAGGCCTGACCTGGTTTCGGCTAGAAACGGCCGCGGAAGCCGAGGCCGAGGCGGCCGCCATGGTTCATGCCGTCGATGCGTTCTTCAAGCGCGCCGAGGCCGCAGCACGCGCAAGCTTTAGGCCAGGTCCCGGCCTTGAGCGCGACATCGGTTTGAAAGACCATCTTTTTCGCGTGATGCCCTTGTTTCTGACCCTGCGCGATGAGCATGGCGCCCCTTGCGTCACCGCCATGGTCCCCCGCCATCCCGTTGCAGGCGATCATGACCTTGCAGTCAAGCCGATCTTGGTGGCGCAGGCCAACAAGGATCCGTATCCTCGCTTTGCCGAAGCCATCCAAGCCCTTGCGCGCCACCTGGGGCGACCGCTCGACCCCAAAGAATGTTACCCTTATCGACGGGGCTGACGCGGCTTATGTCACGGGGCGGTTCTTTTACTCTCTCAACCCCCGAACCATGATTTGGCAGGGCTCCACCGAGCAGGAGCGGAGATGCGTGCGCACCGTGAACGCACCCGTCGCCGAAGGCGAGTAGCGTACGATCGGAAAATCGTCCGGCGCAAGATCTGAAGCCACCACGACATTCGCGGAATTGACGAGTTCGATGTCGAGATTGTCGCAATCGTCGTCGCAGGCGCCCAGGAACGCATATCGCTCCCCTGCAGTGAGATTGACCGCCCAGACATTGGGGCTTTCGCTCACGGTCAAGAGCGCGAATTGGTCCACAAGTTCTGGGTCAGGTCGCGCGTTCGCCGCCAATTCCTGCTGCGCCATGTCGAGATAGCCGCCGACGATCTCGCGCAGCCGCGCCTGACCCGCAGGGGTGCTGAGATCGATCCGCTCAGGCGCGTCTGCATCTGCAGCGGAGGGCGCGTTGTCGGTCGTGGTCGCCTCTGACGGCGAGGGCGTCTCTGACGCTGCCGGGGTCTGCTGATGGCAGGCTGCCAAAACCAAGGCCAAAGCCAGAGCGGAGGCCGCTGCTTTGAGAGCTTTCATGATCATCCTCCGAGGTCGAAACCCTTTCATTGGTCTGGTACGCCCCTGGCGCGGCAAAGTCGAGAGCCAGGGTCCCCTTCAAAAGCCGCCATCGCGCCAATCGCCATGGCGCGCGCTTGCCATGGCGGAGCGGATCGATGATCATGCGCGCCTGGCCACAGGAAGATGTTCTTGACCGTTCCAAACGCAAGCCCTGTCCTCAAGCGCGTCAAGCGCGTCAAGCGCGTCAGAGCCAAGGCCCAGATCGAGAATCTCACGGGCCTGCTGGATCGGATTTGCAGCCTGGTGGACTGCGGCGTCGTCCCCGCCGAGAGCGTCTCCACCGTCAGCGTCCGCCAGATCGTCGACACCATCGGCCGCCGCGCCTATGGGCCTTTGCTGCTGGCGCTGGGCCTTTTCTCGATCTCTCCGCTGACGGCGATCCCCGGCATGACCTGGGCGAGCGCGGCCTTCACGCTCCTGATTGCGCTGCAGCTGACCTTCGGCATGGGCCGGCCCTGGATGCCGAAAAACCTGCTCGACGCCCAGGTGTCTGCCTCAGGCCTTGTGAAAGCCGTGGACGCGTTGCGCCCCACCGCACGCCTTGTGGATCGGCTCTTGCGCCCGCGTCTGGATTTTCTCGCCCGCCCGCCGTTTGTGATTCTCATCGGCCTGCTCTGCGCCGCCGCCGCCTTGATTACTTTTCCCTTGGGTTTTGTGCCGTTCCTGCCGGTCGTGCCGGGCCTTGCCATCGTCCTGTTTGGCCTCGGGCTTGTCGCGCGCGACGGCCTGCTTCTGCTGTTGGGCGCCGCAAGCGTCATAGGCGCGTTCTATTTGGCGCATGATGCGATTGAGAGCCTGGTCCCGATGTTGCAAGGCATGCTGGCCCGCTTTCAGGGCTGAGCAACAACCAGCAGCAAGAGCCACACTCCGACCATCCGTTACCGGAGCTATATCGGGGAGCAGACGGGGACGGTCCGATCCGGTATCACACTTGGTTTTCCTCCGTCTGAAGCCAATCGCCACGATCCCGGAGGCATGACCAGGCCTCCCAGACGTCTTATTGCAGAGGCTTGGTCGCTGCCTTATGCGTCTGACGAAGGCGTCCGACTCGCGCGGGATCCTTCCATTCAGGGGCGACTTGACGATCCAAGTTCGGAGCAGTCTTTACCTCTCACTCCCGTCGCGCGGACCGTTTGACACCCCTAAAAAGAAACACCTTCGTCCCCGATATCGGCCTCAACCGGAGGGATTGAAGCGCAGGGTTGGGGGATGTGGGATCAGGGCGGTGTCTATGCACCAAGGAGAGCGGCTATCGGCGGGGGACAAGAGGCGGTTTGTCAAAGCACGAAGTCAATGATTGATGCCCCTCAAAAACCAAAACCAGAAGCGCGCCATCCATGCTGGGAAGGCGCCAAAGATCGCTCAACCCAGCTTATGTGGGAAAAACCGCCAGACTTCACGTGAACCGTCGCCGTGCGTCAGCCTCGGGAACATCGGGCCACCCTCAGCCGGGTCGGTTCAGATCCAAGCCATCATCAATCCCCATCCATCTTCAGCGCGGCGATGAACGCCTCCTGTGGGATTTCCACCCTCCCGAACTGGCGCATTCGCTTCTTGCCCTCTTTCTGTTTGTCGAGGAGTTTCCGCTTTCGGCTCGCGTCGCCGCCATAGCACTTCGCCGTCACGTCCTTGCGCAGCGCCGAAATTGTCTCCCGCGCGATGATCCGCCCCCCGATCGCGGCCTGGATCGGGATCTTGAACAGGTGCTGCGGGATCAGCTCTTTCAGCTTTTCGCACATCGCCCGGCCGCGGTTTTCCGCCCGCGCCCGGTGTACCAGCATCGACAGCGCATCCACCGGCTCGTCATTGACGAGGATGTTCATTTTGACAAGGTCGCCGGCCCGGTGGTCAATCAACTGATAGTCGAAACTGGCATAGCCCTTCGACACGCTTTTCA
>JAGWZH010000187.1 GCA_018971945.1 Alphaproteobacteria bacterium
TTGGATTGGGGGGCCTTGGATTGGGGGGCCTTGGATTGGGGGGCCTTGGACCGCGGGATCCTTTCAACCGGGATCCTTTGCATCGGGGATCCTTGGAGAAGAGAGGGCGCATAGAAGCATCGACCGCGGGGCGCAGCGGTGTTGAAGGCGGGCTTTGAGGAGGGCCATGCGCCCGTCGGGGCCCATGGGTTTTGGGGGTATGGCTTGTGACTTAGGCGACGGATTGGGCGCGGGACCCGGTTCAGGCGTCGCCGCCGTTCACCCGGTCGCGCAGTTCTTTGCCAGGCTTGAAAAAGGGAACGCGCTTGGCCGCGACGCTGACCGTCGCGCCTGTCCGCGGGTTGCGGCCCTGGCGCGCCTCGCGTCGCCGCACCGAAAAGGCGCCAAAACCGCGCAGCTCGACCCGACGACCCTGCTCAAGGGCCTCAGCCACCTGGTCAAGGGCGACCGTGGCCATTTGCTCCACCAATTCCGGTCGCAAATGGGAAAACTCAGCCTGCAATTTGGCGACAAGCTCTGATCTCAGCATCCTGCACTCCTGCGTGGTCCCCCCTATGAACCGCGCGCCAGCTTAGCGGAGCGGTCGGGGCGCGCGTCAAACAAAACCGTGATCTGCTCCGCCAAAAAAAGCCCCCGGCCAAGAAGGCCGGAGGCTCTTTTGAAGGTTTCGCCCCCGGATAGGGGCGCCCGCCCGCTTAGGACTTTCCGGCCTTGTCGCGGAGCGCCGCGCCCAGAATGTCGCCAAGAGAGGCGCCGCTGTCGGACGACCCGAACTGGGCGATGGCTTCCTTTTCGTCCGCCAGCTCCATCGCTTTGATCGACAAAGACACCTTGCGGGCGTTCTTGTCGAAGGCGGTGACCATGGCGTCGATGCGGTCGCCTACCGCAAAGCGCTCGGGACGCTGGTCGGCGCGGTCGCGTGACAAATCGGCCTTGCGGATGAAGGAGCGGAGCTGGCCATCCTCGCCGAAGGCCACCTCGATGCCGCCCGTGGTCTGCTCGACCACCTCCACAGTGATCAGCTGGCCGCGGCGATATTCCGCGCCCTGAAGCGGATCTGCGGCGGCCTGCTTGATGCCAAGGCTGATGCGCTCTTTCTCCACGTCCACGTCAAGCACCTTGGCCTCGACGATATCGCCTTTGTTGAAACGCTGCAGCGCTTCTTCGCCCTGCGCGTTCCAGGCAATGTCGGAGAGATGGACCATGCCGTCCAGCTCCGCATTGAGGCCGATAAAGAGACCGAATTCGGTGATGTTTTTCACCGGGCCCTCAATGGTTGAGCCCACCGGGTGCTCGCGCACGAAGGCTTCCCAGGGGTTCTCCATGACCTGCTTGATGCCGAGGCTGATGCGGCGCTTGTCGCTGTCGACGTCAAGAACCATCACCCCCACCTCTTGGCTCGAAGAGAGGATCTTGGAGGGGTGCATGTTTTTCTTGGTCCAGCTCATCTCAGAGACATGGACCAGACCCTCCACCCCGGCTTCGAGCTCCACGAACGCGCCATAATCGGTGACGTTGGTGACCCGGCCTGACAACGTGGCGCCAAGGGGATATTTCGCCGCCACCCCTTCCCAAGGATCAGCCTGAAGCTGCTTCATGCCGAGGCTGATGCGCTGGGTGTCGGGGTTGATTTTGATGATCTGGACCCGAACCGTGTCGCCCACATTGAGCACCTGGCTCGGGTGGTTGATGCGCTTCCAGCTCATGTCGGTCACGTGCAACAGACCGTCAATGCCGCCCAAATCGACAAAGGCGCCGTAGTCGGTGATGTTCTTGACCACGCCGTCGCGGATCTCGCCCTCTTGCAGCTGGCCGACGATCTCGGCGCGCTCGGAGGCGCGGCTCTCCTCCAAAACCGCACGGCGGGAGACCACAATATTGCCCCGGGCGCGGTCCATCTTCAGGATGGCGAAGGGCTGAACGATGTTCATCAAAGGACCCACATCCCTTACGGGACGGATATCCACCTGCGATCCCGGCAGGAAGGCGTTGGCGCCGCCGAGCTCGACGGTGAAGCCGCCTTTGACGCGCCCGACAATGGCGCCGTCCACAGGCTCCTGGGCTGCGAAACTCTTTTCAAGGCGGTTCCAGGCCTCTTCGCGCCGGGCTTTTTCCCGGCTGATCACCGCTTCGCCCAGGGCGTTTTCAATGCGGTCAAGATAGACTTCGACAATTTGGCCGGGCTTGGGCGCCCCGGCGCCGTCATCGATCATGAATTCCCGCAGCGGGATCCGTCCCTCGGTCTTCAGGCCGATATCGACGACCACAAAATCATTCTCAATGGCGACGACAGTAGCCGGGACGACCCGGCCCTCCACCATCCCGCGGCTCGTCATGCTTTCGTTCAACAGAGCGGCGAAATCGTCGCGGGTGGGGTTCAAAGCGGTTTCGGGCATGCGTTTCAGGACTCCACAAATTTGGTTCATTAACTGGCCGGCCGGTTGGCTCCGGCGGTCTGGGGACCGTCCGAATAGGACGCCCCTGTTCGGCGACGGTCATCGCGGCAGCCCGCGACCCATGACAAAAACGACGGATTTCTCAGGAGGCCAGCCATGGGCGGCGCCGCGCTTTGCGGACGCGCCCCCTGCGGGATCGCGGAAACCGACGCCCAAGCAGGGGCCGACACACAAGACAACGCACAAAGCCCGGAGCCTATCGCCCCAGGCTTTGAAGCGCCGCCTCGATCAGTCGCCGGGCGGCTGCAACGGCGTCCTCTATAGTCAGCCCAGTCGTGTCTAGCAAGACGGCGTCCTCCGCGGCGCGCAGGGGCGCCACGGACCGGCTCTGGTCGCGGGCGTCTCGTTCCGCGATCTGATAGGTCACCGCCTCCAGGGAGATCGATTCGCCTCGGGCGAGCAACTCCGCATGCCGGCGGACCGCGCGCGCCTCAAGGCTTGCGGTGACAAAGAGCTTGATAGGGGCGTCAGGGCAGATGATCGTGCCGATGTCGCGGCCATCCAGCACCGCGCCGGCGGGGTCGGCGGCGAACGCCCGCTGGGCCTCGTAAAGAGCCTGACGCACCCCCTTGTGGGCTGCGACGACGCTGGCGGCGGCGCCGGCGGGGCCGGACCGAAGACGCGGA
>JAGWZH010000059.1 GCA_018971945.1 Alphaproteobacteria bacterium
AAGGCCGGGGATCAGGGCGCCGGCGAACAAATCTCCGACCGAGACGACCGTCGGCGAGGCGACGCCCATCTGCAGCTGGGCTTCCTGGTTGGCTGTGCCGATCACGTCGCCCAGCAGAATCAACGCCACCGACGGCGGAATGATCTGACCAAGGGTGCCGGCGGCGGCGATGGAGCCTGCGGCGAGGGATTTTGAATAGCCGCGCCGTAGCATTACGGGCAAAGCGAGCAGACCCATGGTCACCACGGTCGCGCCCACGACGCCCGTCGAGGCTGCGAGGAGGGCGCCGACAAGGGCTGTGGCGTAAAGGAGGCCGCCGCGGGCGCGCCCAAACAAATCGCCCATGGTGGACAAAAGATCCTCGGCGATTTTCGATCGCTCGAGGATCACGCCCATCAGGATGAAGAGCGGCACGGCGGTGAGCGTGGCGTTGGTCATCGACCCGAAAATCCGCTGCGGGAAGGCGGCCAGATAGGCTGGGGAGAAAACGCCGAGAGACAGGCCGATCAGGGCGAAGGCCAGAGCGACGCCGGCCAAGGTGAAGGCTACGGGGTAGCCGCACAGGATCGCGATGATCAGGGCGGCGAACATCAAGATGTCGAGAAGGCTATGGATCTCCATCATGCGGCGCCCTCCGCTTGGGGCAAGCTCTGGGGAGGAGGGGCTGCAGGGGCGAGGCCGCGGACCGCGATCGCTGCGCGGCAGGCTTGCGCCATGGCCTGGGCCAAGAGGCTTGCAGCGAAAATCGGGATCGCCGTCTTGAGCAGGAAGACCAGCGGCAGACCGTCAGTTTCGGGGCTGCGCTCGCCGACGCGCCATGCAAGATCCACTACGGGACCAGCGGCGATCAACAGCATCAGAAGCACAGGCGCTGCAAAAAGCACGTAACCAAGAAGATTGACGAGGGCTTGGCCGCGCTCGGAGAGCCTGCCATAGACAATGTCTACCCGGACATGGGCGTCGCGCAACAAAGCCGCCGGCGCCGCCAACAGAAAGCCCAGGGCGTGGGCGTAGAGAACGCCCTCGGTCAGCTTGGTGAAACTTTGCCCGAAGGCGTAGCGCAAGATCACCGTGGCCAGCATGCCGAGCGCCATGATCAAAAGGCACCAGCGGGCGAAGGCTTCGAAGGCCAAAGCCATGCGGTCGACGAGGTCGATGGCGGGACGAGCGACGCGGGCGGCGGATTCGCCCAAGGCCAGGATCAGAAGCGGCAGAAGAAGGAACGGCGCGAGGGCGTGGCCCATCACGGTGAAGAAGACGCCAAGAGGTTGGCCGATTTCGGCGGGGGTCATCGGCTCAGTCAGTTTCCAGGAAGGTTTGACGAAGAGGGTAGTAGCGGCCTTCCACGCCCTCGGTCCAGGGCCGCAGAACGCCCAGCGCGGTGGTGAAGCTTTCATAGATGCGCCGTCCGATGGCGTCGGTCGCGCCGGCCTCGGCCCAGATCTCGCGAGAGACCGCGGCGGCGGCGGCCATGATGTCGTCGGGAAAGGGTCTGATCCGAACGCCGTGGTCGCGGGCGAGGACCCGGAGCGCCTCAGCGTTACGCCAGGTGAACTCGCCCATGGACCAGTTCACAACCGCCCGGCAGGAGGCCCGCAGGATCGCCTGGTGTTCTGCGGATAGCGCGTCGAAGACCCGCTTGTTGACCCCGACGGCCAGGATCGCGCCCGGCTCATGCAGGCCAGGGCCGTAATAGAAAGGGGCCTCGCGGTAGAAGCCGAGACCCATGTCGTTCCAAGGTCCTACGAATTCCGCCGCGTCGATGACGCCGGACTGCAGGGACTGGAAAATCTCTCCGCCCGGAATGGCGACGGCGGCGCCGCCCAAACGACGGATCATTTCCCCGCCGATGCCGGGTATGCGCATCTTCAGGCCGCGCAGATCGGCAAGCCCACTCAACTCGCGCTTAAACCAGCCCCCTGTTTGGTGGCAAGTATTGGCCGCCGCCATCGGGACAATCCCGAACTGCGCGCCGAGTTCCTCCCAGAGTTGCGCGCCGCCGCCATAGTCAATCCAAGCGAGCTGCTCGAGGGCGGTCATGCCGAACGGAACGGCGGTGAAGAACGGGTAGGCCGGGTGCTTTCCCTGCCAATAGTAATCCGCAGCATGATAGAGATCGGCCGCGCCGGTGGCGACGGCGTCAAAAACCTCGAAGGCGCCGACGAGTTCGCCCGCAGCGTAGACTTTGATTTCCAGGGTCCCGCCCGAGAGCTCCGAGGCGGTCGCTGCGACGCGCTCGGCGGCTTCGCCGAGGCCCGGCATGTTTTTCGGCCAGGAGGTGACCATGTTAAGACGGACCACTGATCCGGCGGGGCGGCTGCCTGCGCGCGCCGTCGGGCCTTGCGCGCTTTCCCCGCCGTCGCCGGCGACCCTGGCGTAGCCCATTCCAGCCCCCACGCCGACAGCGGCTCCCACCGCCACGCTCGTCAATAAGGTCCGTCGATCCATCGCCGCCGCCGCTGTTTGAGTGTCTATGCAGGGCTCATAGCCTGGATCGGGGCCTCCGCCCAAGCGGTGTTCTTGAAGGGGGGCCTTGCCACCGCGCGCGCCATGGCGCGGGCGCAGCTTCAGAGCGACAAAAGCCGATCCCCGGGCGTTCGTGGCGCAACGCGCGGCGCGCGTCAGCGGCGGTTCTGGGCGGTCCGCCCCTGGCGGCTCCACATGTTTTGGCCCCTTCACCCCTCGGCTTCGCCCGGATCGGCTTCGCCTGATTGCGCCTTGTGTCCGTCCTGGCGCTTTGTGCAAAAGCGGCCCCGCCGTCGCGGGACCGTCTTTGTTTGTCTGCGCAGCCGGTGTTTGCCTCTATCGCGTTCGCCTCCCCCCGGCCGCGCCTTGGCCGCTTGATCAACGGCGAGGACGAGTGGTGGCGCTGGGTGGAGGTTGGTCCAGCGCGTGGGATGCGAAAAGCCCGGCTTTGGCCTGCGCCCGGAGCATGTCTTCGCGTCTTAAGAATGCGCTCTTGCCTGCGCGCGGTTTCGCCCCGCACAATGAAATCTGCGCCGTTGAATCCGCGGCATGCGAAGCAGAGCGTAAAGGGGCGGCGATGACGACAGACCTTAGGATATCCCGCCGGGACGCGAAGCGGCTGCAAAGGGATTCCGGCGAGGCCTTTGCGGGACGCCTGCGGGCCTGGACGGCGTCGCTTGCGGTCGGCGTTGCGATCGGAGCCGCTGGAGGCGTCAGCGGCTGCGCCACGTCGAACGAGCCTGGCGGCGCTTCCGTCAATGCCTCTGGCGCCCCCTCTGGCGCCCCCTCTGGCGACGTCTATGGCGACGCAGCTGGGCATGCCTTCGTAACCGACGCTTTCGCGTCGACCTATCGCCGCGTGGAAGCGCCGCCCACCCTGATCCGGGGGGGGCTCGTGATCGATGGGACGGGGCAGGAGTTCCCCGAGGCGGACGTCCTGATCGTGGACGGGCGAATCGCCGGATTGGGCCCTGGGCTCGACGCACCTGACGGGGCCCTCGTCATCGACGCTGCGGGCCGGTTCGTGACGCCGGGCATCATCGACGCACACTCCCATCTCGGCGTCTATCCGTCGCCATCGATCGAGGCCACCTCAGACGGGAATGAGGCGACCCAGCCGAACACTGCCGAGGTTTGGGCTGAGCATTCTGTTTGGCCGATGGATCCAGGTTTTTCGCGCGCGGTGGCCGGAGGGGTGACGGCGCTGCACGTGCTTCCCGGCTCAGCCAATCTGTTCGGCGGCCGTGGGGTGACCCTGCGGCCTGTGCTCGGCGCGCGCACCACCCAGGAAATGAAATTTCTCGACGCGCCGCAAAGCCTCAAAATGGCCTGCGGGGAAAACCCCGCGCGCGTCTATGGCTCGCGCAACACCAGCCCCGCGAGCGACATGGCCAATGTCGCGGGCTGGCGGCAATCTTTCGCCCAGGCGCAGGAATATAGGCGCGCCTGGGACGAGTATTTCGCCGCGCTGGCGGAAGGGGGCGAGGAGGCGCCTACCCCGCCCGACCGCAATCTGGAGATGGAGACCCTGGCGGCGGTGCTGAACGGGGAACTGACCGTGCAATGGCACTGCTATCGCGCCGACGAGATGGTCACGGCGCTTGAAGTGGCCCGTGAGTTCGGATTCCAGGTCTCTGCGTTCCATCACGCGGTGGAGGCCTACAAGATCGCCGATATCTTAGCCGAGCGCGGGGTATGCGCGGCGCTTTGGGCGGATTGGTGGGGCTTCAAGCTCGAGGCCTATGACGGCATTCGCGAAAACATCCCCTTCGTTGACGCCGCTGGGGGCTGCGCCATCGTGCACTCCGACAGCGAGGTCGGGATCCAGAGGCTGAACCAGGAGGCCGCCAAGGCGATGTCGGACGGACGGCGGGCTGGGCTCGACATCAGTCGCGCCCGCGCTTGGACCTGGCTGAGCCTTAATCCGGCGCGCGCATTGGGGATTGAGGCGGAAACAGGCAGTTTAGAGCTGGGCAAAGCAGGCGATGTCGTGGTGTGGTCAGCCGATCCGTTTTCAGTCTATGCCCGCGCGGATCTGGTGTTCATGGATGGCGCGCTCGCCTACGACCGGGCCGTCTCAGAAGCGCCTGCGTCCGATTTCGAACTCGGCCAAAGCCATGGAGAGCGGCCATGAGCCTGCGGTCTTTGTCTTCCGCCCTGCTTCTTGTCGGGGCGCTGTCGCTTGCGTCGACGGCGGTCGCACGCGCCGACGCCGTGCTCATAAGCGGCGGCAAGGTCGTCACCAACGGCGCGGCTGGCGTGATCGAGAATGGCGACGTCTTGATCGTCGACGGCCGCATCGAGGCTGTCGGCCTGCGACTCACCCCGCCCGCGGGCGCGCGCGTGGTCGATGCGCGGGGCCGCTGGGTGACGCCGGGCGTGTTCGCTGCGGCGAGCGAGGTCGGGCTCAATGAGATCGGCGGCTCCGGCGCGCCAAACGACGCCAATGTTTCGGGCGATATCGCATCCGCAGCCGCGGATGCGCGGCTGGCCTTCAATCCCGCGGCCACCGCCATTGCGGTCACGCGGATCGAGGGCGTGACGCGGGCGGCGATCGCCCCAAGCCATTCGGAGGCTCTGTTCTCCGGCCTTGGCGCAGTCGTGGCGCTCGATGGCCGTCCCGGCGGGGTGATGGACGCTGCTGCTTTCCAGGTTGTCGACCTCGGCGAGCCGGGGGCGCGGCGCGCGGGCGGCTCGCGGGCGGCTCTTTGGCCGGCGTTCGCCGCCGCCTTGCGGGATGCGCGGGAGTATCCGCAGCGGTATCGTTCCGGTCAGGGCGGGGCCGTCCTCAACGAGCTAGACGCCGAAGCGATCCAGCCCTTCGCACGGGGACAGGGGCTGCTGCTTGTGCGCATCGAGCGCGCGTCCGATATCCGCCAACTCGTTTCCTTCGCACAGGCCAATCCGTCCTTGTCCTTCGCCATCCATGGCGGGGCGGAGGCTTGGCGAGTTGCGCCGGAACTGGCGGCCGCGCGGATCCCTGTGATCGTCGATCCGTTCGCCAATCTTCCCGATCGGCTGGAACGGCTCGCCGCCCGCGCCGATAACGCCGCGCTGTTGCATGCGGCGGGCGTGACCGTGGCGATCGGGCCTGCGCCTGGCGCAGTCGACGCCCACCAGTCGCGCCTTGTGTTGCAGCTCGCAGGCAATGCGGTGGCCGCCGGGCTGCCATGGGAGGCGGCGTTCGCCGCGATCACGAGCGCGCCGGCGGAGATTTTCGGTCTTGGCCGGTCCCTGGGCCGGCTGGAGCGGGGCATGATTGCTGATGTGGTCATCTGGGACGGCGATCCGTTGGAGGTGATGAGCGCGCCGGTCCTTGTCATGATCGACGGTCTGGAGACTTCACTCGTGTCCCGCCAAACCCGCCTGCGGGACCGCTACGCCCCGGCTGCGGCCCGTGCGCCTTGACCCTTCGTCACGCCCGCTTTTCGTCTCGCTAAGGGGCCACGCTCGGCTGCCGCATGCGCGTCGAGAAGCCCTTGTTCGTCGACCGCGAAATCCGTAGGTGTTTATTGCAGAAGGCTCCGTAGCTCAGATGGATAGAGCTGCTCCGTCCTAAGGAGAGGGTCGGGGGTTCGAATCCCTCCGGAGCCGCCACGCTCTCAGGGGTACAGACCGAAGACATGGGTGACGGATTGTTCTGGTCACATGGGTGACACCCGCGGGCCGAACGGGTTGTCGAGGGGTGTAGGGTTCTCTGCTCCGGATCGATAGAGCCGAGATCGGTGTCCACGAGGGAGACGAGCCAGAGGGCGTCGTCGCTTTCTTTGGCGCCGCGTCGCGGGCCGGCCAAGGATCGGGAGATGTTGATCTTGTTGCGGCGCATGCAGATAGGCCCGCAGGTGGCGACGAGGGCGGTGCGGTCGCGGAGGGGGTCGTCCACTTCTGGGAGGCCGCGATAGGGGCGCTCTGAGGGGGCATGAAGGTCAGCGGGGCGTCTCATCGCCCGCGCGCTTATGGCTCCAACCGGCAAAGATCTGTGGGGCGTCGCTCCATGTTGCAGGCAAGCCCCGCTTGCGCTTTGCTCCTGAAGTCAGCGGGGAGAGCAAGAATGGCGCGGCGATACGGCAATGTGTGGGCCCGGCTCGGCGCCGGCTTTGTAGGGATAAGCCACCAACGGGCGCCGGCTTTTCGTTGGGGCGTCATCTTCGTTTTGGCGATGGTGTGGATCTTTGCGGGGTACCATGGCTGGGTGAAGCAAGGCGCGGCGGTCGCCCCGGACGGCAGCGTCGATTTGGCTGAAGCCGCCTATCGAACGGTGGCGGCGCTGGGGCCAGAAGGCAGCTATTTGTCGCCGCCGAACATCGAACTGGATGTGGCGCGGTTCGCCGGCATCGCTTTGCCTCTGGTCGGTCTTCTGCTTGCTTTTTCGGCCCAGCTGGGACGGAGCGTGGCCCAGATTTTCAATTACGGCGCGGCTGATCACGTGGTGGTGGCCGGGAACGGGCCCGCGGCGCTGGCTTTGGTCGACGATTGCGTCAAAAATGGCGACATCGTGACCCTGATTGCGCCGACGATCATGGAGGAGACGACCCTGATCATGCGTGCCCAAGGGGTGACCGTGATCGAAGGCGACGCGGTCCGGCCCGAGGTGCTGCGGGTCGCGAGGGCGCACAAGGCGGCTCATGTTGTGGCTTTTGACGACAGCGAGGCGCGCAATCTTCACGTGGAGGCCGCGATGCGCACCGTCGCGCAGTCGCGGGGCCGGCGATCGCGCCTGGCGGTGCATACCGCCATGGCGACGCCGATGCTGCTGCAAGAAGCGCGCGAGATGCGCTCGCGGGAGCAAGCGGCGCTGGATCGCGCCAAAGGCGAGGCGGCCAAGGGGCAACGTGTCCTGATCGACGCCAAACCGTTCTCATTGGACGAACTCGCCGCCCGGCGCTTGATCCAAGCCCGGGCCCCGAGCTGGTTGAGCCTGGCGAAGGCGATGGGACAAAGTCGGGTGCATTTGGCGCTGTTCGGTTTTGACGGGGTGGCGGAGGCCGTGGCCGTGCGCACCTTGATGACCGTGTGGTCGGCGCATTTCGAGCCGCCACGCATCACCGTTATCAGCCCAGACCCGCGGCAGACAGAGCTGCGCTTTCGGGCGCGCTATCCGCAGGCGCTCGGCAATCCGTCAGTTTGGACGCCGGACATCGCCTTTTTGCACGGCGATTGGACCCTGGCGCCGATCGATCAGTCCATGCTCGCCGAGATCGACAAAACCCGAGGGCCTGCGACCGCGTGCGTGGTGGCGACAGGCGACGACGAGGTCAATATCCGCATCGGGCTCTCGTTGCTTCGAACCTGCAATCTGCAAGGCTTCTGGCCGGTCCCGATCTATTTGCACGAGGACAGCGTCTCAGAATTCTCTCGTCAGTACGCCTCAGGGGACAAAACGCCAACCAAGCAGGACGCTTTTTTGGAGGCGTTTGGCGCGCGGCAGAGCCTGGCGACGCGGGAGCTTGTGCTCGAAGGGGCCGCGGATCGCGGCGCGGCGGTGGCGCATGCTTATTATGTCGAGAATATCGGCCATCGTGACCTCGCCAGCATGCGCGCGTTGCAGGCGGCCGCTAAGGGCTGGGGGGCCATCCTCGAAACATATCGCGCCGCCAATCGTGGTTCCGCGGACAGCGCGCTGGTGAAGCTATGGGATGCCGGCTGGGAGCCGGCCGGGCTCGGGGCGGCCGGGGAGACCGCGCCTATGATCGACCCCGAGCTTCTGCCCATGATGGCGCGGCGGGAGCACGACCGCTGGACCGCGGAAAGGCTTTTGTCCGGCTGGCGCCCGGGGCCGCGCAATAATGAGCTCTTGACCCACCCCAATCTTAAGCCCTGGGGCGCGCTGACCGCGGACGAGCAGAGCCGAGACGTGGCGCAGGTTAGGGCCGCCGTCGACGTGGCGCGGATCCTGGTTCGGCAGGGGTTTGTGCGGCGCGCTTGAGCCCGATCAGACGGTCACGGGGCCGCCGTCTTCTCGGGAGACGATCACCACCGCTGAGCGGGGCCAGGCGCCGTCCCCGTCTGGGAAGCTCGAGGGGGGCTTCGCGCCTGCGCCAGCCCAGCGTTGACGAGAATAGTCAATGCCCGCCACATCGCCTTCGCCGGGGTGCTGGATCGCGCAAAAAAACGCGGTCTCATCGGGCGTCAAAGTCGGACCGCAAATCTCGGCTCCGACCGGCCCCACCAGGAACCTTTTCACAGGCCGCGGCCCTGGGATCTCGGCGACGGGGGCGACAAGCACCATGTCATTGCAGTCGGCGAAGATGCCGTCGGAGCTGTCGGTCGCGATCCAGACGCAGCCTTGGCGGTCAAAGCAAAGATTGTCCGGGCACGCGAAGCGGTCCCCGGCGAAGGTGCCCTCGACGCCGATATTGGCTTGCTGCCCTGACCGTGTCGCCGAGAGGGGGGTCTCGGCATCAGGATCGCCTGCGATGGCGAACACGTCCCAAGCAAAGCGGATCGCGCCGCAGTCGCCGCCTTCTTCGTCAATGCGCAGAATATGGCCGGGCAAATTCGGCTGCGTGGCTCTGTCTTCGCCGCCTTCCCGCCTTGGGGCGCCAGGGCGCTCGCCAAGATTGGTGCGGTTATTGGTGCAGGCGATCAGAACTGGGCCCAGACCGATCCAAGCGTCGTCGAGGATGGCCTCGACGTCCTCCGGGCGGTCCATAGGCGTGGCGCCCATCAGGCGAGCCGCATCGCGGGCGCGGACAGCCACGTCGCCCTGATCGCGGAAACGGACATCTGCGCCAAGGCCTGCGGCCTCGACTGCGGCGTTGGCCGTCTCCACTGTGAGGGGCAGCCAAACGCCTGCGCCGTCGGCTTCAAATCGGGCGGCATAGAGAACGCCCTCATTCAAGAGGTCGCGATTGGCGCGCCTGTCTTGCGGGTTGAAGGCGCCTGTGGAGACGAACTTGTAGACGAACTCATTGGTTTGATCGTCGCCGGAATAGACCGCGACGCGGCCGTCGCGGGTGAGCGCTGTGGTGGCGCACTCGCCCTTGCGACGGCCCAAGGCCGTGCGCTTGGCGGGCGTCCAATCGGGATCATAGGGGTCGATCTCCACGGTCCAGCCATAAAGAACCGGACCGTAGGGGTTCTCGCCCATATCGAACTGACGAGGGGAGGCGCGTTCGCTTTCCTGGGTCAGGGGCGCGCCGAAGCTTGCGCAATCGCGCTGATAGGCGGCGTCGGCGCGCGCCGCGGCGAGGGCGCGGTCATCGCCGCCTGAATTGTGGAAGTAGAAATTGAAGTTTTCTTCCGCTGTCAGGTACGTGCCCCAAGGCGTTTGACCGCCTGCGCAATTGGCCATGGTGCCGCAGCGGACGCTGCCCTCGGGGCCGAACGGCTCCTCTCTGTTGAAGCCGGCCGCCGCCTGCCTGACCCAACGGTGATTGGCTGCAGGTCCTTCGAACAAAACCGGGCTGAAGGGCGTGATGCGCCGGTTCTTGTCGGATCCATGCTTGACCGCCCATGATCCGCCGGGTCGGTCGCGTTCGATGGCGACGACGCTGCAACCCATGGAGGCGTAAAGGGCCGCCATCTGCGCCCGCGTCATCGCTGCGGGCGAGGCGAGCGTTGTGGGGAACATGAGTTCGGCGTTGGCGTATTCATGATTGGCGCAAAGATAATAGACGTCCTGGTCCCGGGGCGTGGGGAACGCGTACGTCTCTGGAAACAGCGCCAGCATGTCGTTGTGCATGCCGAACCGCTGTTCCTGGTCAAAGCGCGTGAGGGCGTCTGGATCAAAAGGCGCAAGACCTTCGACGATGGGGTCGCCCCACGCGATCAGGGTCTGCACCCGAAACCCGGCGGGAACAGTCACGGTGTCCGCATTCGTCGGCGGCACGGGTTCGAAGCGCGGCAGGGAGGCGCGACCGCCGCCGCCCGTGGGGGTGGCGCAGCCGGCGAGGCTCAACAAAGGCAAGCCCGCCAGGCCCTGGAGCAGGCCGCGTCGCGATAAACGCTCCGTCACCAGTTCGCGCATAGGGGTGGGTCGCGCAACAAAGGTCTTCAACATCGCATCGCCCTCGTGTCTGGGTTCGCCGCGGCCTGCACCGCTCCGGCCCGCCGTAGCGAAAGGCGATGACGGTCCCATGACAGCCCCCCACCCGCCGCTGACTTCCCCCTTTCAGAGCGCAGGGGCGACAGCGATGTCCAGCCCTTCGCGCAGCGAGTCAATCGCGGCCAATTTCGCGTTGAATGCGCTCCAGTCGTCAGTTTCGGCGATGGGCGTCCAGAGCGCCTCCACCTCCTCAATGACGAGGCTTATCGGGGTCGGCGCCTGAAAAACCGGGTGGGCCAAACGTTCCGGACGCCAGGGGCTGCGGGCGAAGAGCCCGTCCCGGACGGGGGCGAAGGCTTTTGCGGCGTACAAGTCGGCCTGCGGGCTCGCCGCGGCCCGTTCGGCGCTCGCCGACCCGCAGAACCAATCGTGAAAAGTCTGGTCCCAGCCGGCTCCTGTTTCGGTCATCCAACCAAAAAGCGTCTGCAGGAAGACCAAGTCGCGCTCTTCGTCCAGAGGCTCAAGACCAAGGCGCGCATGCGCCGCTTGGCGCATGGCTGTGTGATAGGCTTGGGCGAAGCCCTGCAACGCCTCGATCAAGGGCGCTTGCTCGCTGATCAGACCCAAGCAGCCTGCCAGTTGGGCGAGGTTCCAGCTACTTGCCTCGGGCTGGCGGCCGAAACAATAAAGACCCGTCTGGTCGAAATAGGCGGCGGTGAAGTTCGGCGCGCTCTGCGGCAGGAAACGCCAGGGTCCGTAATCGAAACTTTCTCCGGTCACGACCATATTGTCGGTATTCAGCACGCCATGCACAAATCCGGCCGCCATCCACTGGGCGCACATCCGCGCTGTGGCCGTCGTCGCCGCCCGCAGGAGCGCTGCTGGTTGATCGGCTTCGGACACGGCGAGGATCTCGGGATAATAGGCCTCTCCAACATGGCGGACGAGGGCCCTGATCTGGTCACTGTCTTCAAAGAACGCCGCCCTTTGGAATGTGCCGAAGCGGATATGGCTATGCTGAAGGCGCACCAAGACGCCAGACCGTGCGGGCGAGGGTTCGTCGCTGCGCTCCAGCGCCTCTCCCGTCTCGAACAGCGAAAACGCTTTTGATGTGTAAACGCCGACGGCCTCCAGCATCGAGGCAGCGAGGATCTCGCGGACCCCGCCTTTGAGCGTCAAGCGCCCGTCGCCGAATCGCGAATAGGGGGTTCTCCCAGAGCCCTTGGCGGCCAGGTCCAAAAGTCTGCCGGCGTGATCGCGCATTTGGGCGAACAAGAAGCCGCGACCGTCGCCAATATCGGGATTATAGGAACGAAATTGATGGCCGTGATAGCGCATGGCCAAGGGCTCGCGGAGGTTTCCCGGCAATGGCTCAAAGCGATGAAAATGATCCGTCCATTCGGCGTCCGTCAGTCCATCAAGCCCGATGGACCGGGCCCATCTCTGGTTGCGAAAACGCAGAAGAGATGCGGGAAAATCCGCAGGTTTGACGGGATCGGCGAACCCTGGGCCAAGGGTCAGGTACAATGGATCAGGGCGATAGTCTGTCGTGACGGGCATGGATGGATGCTTAGCCGAACTTGGCGGGAAACGAACGCGCCAATGCACTCCTTCGGTTGCGGCTCGCTTTCAGCGACGCGTTGACCGCGTGACGCGGAAGGCCGCCTGTGGCAACACAATAAAAGCGAGCGCTCTGGAGGACTTGCGCATGATGGCGATTGCGCGTTGGGCTAGCGTGGCGGGTTCCGCAGCCGCCCTGGCGGCGGTGGCGGCTGTGGCGGCTTGCGGGCCGCGGGAGGTTCCCGTCGAAGACGCTGCCCTGCCGCAGACGAGCGCCGACCCATGTGCGGCGGCCACTGGCTTCCGGGGCCTTGTCGTCTGCCGCAACGAGGGTCTTTTGGCGCTCGACAACGCCGTGCGCGAGGCGATCGCTGCGGAAGCGGGCGGCCTTGATCCGGCCGTGGCTGCCGCGCTCAATGAGGAGCAAGACCATTGGCTGGAGGCCGCTCGGATCAGCTGCGGGGCGCCCACAGCCGAGACGATGCCGGATGAGGCTCAGCTCATTTGCCTGACGGCTGCGTTGCGTGACCGGCTCAATTCGATCGGGGACGCGATCGATCAGCAGGGCCCGTTCACCTTTCTCCGGGTTGAGGCGGTGGACGCCGATCCCGTGACGGCCGCGGCCGCCGCAGCCAGCGGTCTTGGCGAGGACGCGCCCACAGCCATCACCCGCGACATTTCCTATCCGCAGTTGACGGGAGACGGCCCGGAAATCCGCCGTTTCAACGCGCTGGTGCGTCAGGAGCCCCGGTTCGGTCTGGAGGACCAGACAAGCGAAACAGTGAATTACACGATCGTCTATGCTGGCGAGGACCTCATCTCCGTGCGGTTTGACATTCTGCATGAGCCGCTTATGGCGCCGCACGGGTCGGTCGAGGTGCAGGCGGTCACGGTCAATATGCGGGAAGGGGCGCCCTTGACGGAGGCGGATGTTTTCCGACCGGGGTCGGGATGGGAGAATTTCCTGACGCGGCGCGCGGTGGTGGCCTTGGCGCGCGCCTTCCAGGGGACCGATTTTGTGCCCTCTGAAGCCGATGTGAGGGAAACGGTGACCAAGCCGCCGCAATGGCTTGTGACGGAAAACGCTCTGGTCATCCTGTTTCCGCCCTATAGCTTTGCAGGTCCGCAAATCGAAGGCGGGCAGGAGATCGCCATCCCATGGAGCGATTTGCGGGCCTATCTCAACCCGACGGGACCGCGCCCCATTGGGACGGCGGCTTAACAGGATGGTCTGGCGTGGAGGCGCATGATCGCTGCAACAGACTGGGACGCCGGCCTCACCTGCAGGCTCTGCGTGCGGCCTGACCGCGCCGGACCGACGCGCCGGACTGACGCGCCGGACTGGGGCGCCGGACTGGGGCGCCCGGACTGGGGCGCCCGGACTGGGGCGCCCGGACTGGGGCGCGATCTTGCGCTTCGTGGTCATGACCGCCACGGTGCCGACCGGGTCAAAAAGGCTCGCCTGGCGGACCTTTTAGGGTCAATAGGGTCCTATCAAGCATGGTCTGTTGAATGTCGCTTCCCAAAAGGTCCCAAGATGTGAGCCTTTCGGCCTTGGCCCTGGTCGTTTTCGTGGCCATGACCGGCTTTGGCATTTTTATCCCGATGTTTCCGTTCATCGGGCTGCATCTCAACGCCAGCGCGACCGAAATCACCTTCGCCATGGGCGCCTATTCGGTCGGCCAGCTGATCGCGGCCCCCTTGTGGGGACGGGTCAGCGACCTGATAGGCCGCAAGCCTGTCTTGATTTTGGGGCTTTTGGGCGCGGCCGGTTCTTATCTTTTGATCACATTGGCAGGCTCGATCCTTGAGATGGGGCTCGCCCGCCTCTTCGGCGGGCTGATGGCGGGCAATATCGGCGCGGCCTTCGCCGCCGCCGCGGACTTGGCCGACGAGAAGACCAGGGCGCGCAATATGGGCGTGGTGG
The DNA here is from genome assembly GCA_018971945.1 of Alphaproteobacteria bacterium. Taxonomy (GTDB): domain Bacteria; phylum Pseudomonadota; class Alphaproteobacteria; order Caulobacterales; family Aquidulcibacteraceae; genus REEB509. The sequence goes on from JAGWZH010000059.1 coordinate 13,941, forward strand.
GGGCGGCCTTTGGCTTTGGTTTCATCGTCGGCCCTGCGCTGGCTGGTTTGGCCATCGGGGCGGAGCCGACAGCTGACGATTTTCATCGCCTATGTCACTATGCGGCCGGCTTTGCGGGGGCGGCGGCCTTGGCTGCGGCGTTGGGTCTTAGGGAAACCGCACCCCTGGCGGAAACGCGCGCTTCGGGGCCTGCGCCCAGGCTGCGCCTGCTGCGGACCCGGCCGCTTCTGACCCAGCTTGTCCTGGCGATGTTTCTGCTGATCACGGCCAATTCCGTGATGGAGACGATTTTCGGCATTTGGGCTGATCATCGCGTCGGCTGGCGCATGCGGGAGGTGGCCTATCTGATGGCGGCCTTGGGGCTGCTCACCGTGCTGATGCAGGGCGGGGCGGCGGGCCTGCTCGCGCGGCGATATGGCGAGCCGCGCGTGTTCAATGCGGGAGTTCTGGCGTTCGTCGCAGGGTTCTTGGTTTTGGGGTTCGCTTCAGGCGCGCCGACAGCACTCGCGGGTCTTGGCTTGCTGGCGGTCGGGGCAGGGCTCGCCCAGCCCGCTCTCCAGAGCCTTATTGCAGCGCAGGCCGCTCCCTCTGAGCGGGGCGCGGTCATGGGCTTAAGCCAATCGGCGTCGGCTTTGGGCCGAGCGGTCGGGGCGGTGATCGCAGGGCCGGTCTTTGATGGGCTTGGCCCAGGGGCGCCGTTTTTTCTCGGGGCTGCTTTATTGGTCCTCGCCTTGACGCCGGCCATCGCGCGCCCCGCCGCCCTTAATCCATAAAACGCTTGATCCAAGCGAGCACAGGCTCTTCGGGGCGCAGTCGCCGTCTTCATGCATGCTCTTTCCACCCCCATTCGACACCAGCAGGTCTTCAATCCCTGCCGGTTCTGGCAAGGATATCGGCAAGCCAGACGCCTGCGTCTTCGATAGCGGCGCGGGCTTTAGACGAGACGGCGGTCATGCTGAAGAAACCATGGATTTGGTTTGGATAATTCCGATAAGTCACCGGCACTCCGCAGGCCATGAGCTTATCCGCATAGGCTTTGCCCTCATCGAGGAGCGGATCAAATCCCGCAGTGATGAGAAGCGTCGGCGGTAGACCGTTCAAGTCGTCGGCCAGAAGCGGTGAGACCCGCACGTCGAAAGCGTCTTCGTGGCGCGTGAGATAAGCGTCCTTGAACCAGTCCTGGGCTGCTTGGGTGAGGTGGTAGCCTTCCTTGAGGCGGATCTGACTCGGCGTCATCTGCACGAATTGGGTGCAGGGATAGATCAGAAGCTGGGCCCGAAGCTCGGGGCCGCCATCGCGCCTGAAGGCCTGGGCCACCACCGTGGCGAGATTGCCGCCGGCGCTATCGCCGCCGACGGCGAGCCGGGCGGGATCAAAGCCATAGAGCCGCGCCTCGGCGAAGGCGTCGCGGGCGGCGGCGAGGCAGTCATTGACGGCGGCGGGAAAACGGTGCTCGGGCGCCAGACGATACGCCACCGACAGCACACGCACCCGCGACGCCGCCGCCAATCGTCGACAGAGCATTTCATGGCTGTCGAGATCGCCCACCACAAAGCCGCCGCCATGAAAGAAAACAAGGCCCGGCCCGGTCGGCGCCCCGGCCGCGAAAGGCGTGTAAAGCCGGGCTGCGAGACGGCCCTCTGCGCCCTGCGCCGTCACGGCGTCGATCCGGGCCAAGCCTGGCGCTTCAGCCTCGAATTGATGCGCAGCCTGCCAGAATTGCATCCGAGCGGCCTCGACGCTGTTCCGCCAATCTAGGCTCTTCCAGTCCGGTATCCGCCAGTCGATTTTCGGCGGCAAACGGCCGAGCTTGTCGAGCAAGGTCTTAATGGGCGGATCAAGCGCCATTATTCCTCCCCGCCCGTCCGGGTCGCTCCGGCTTGCGGTTGCGGCCGGAGAAAGGTCCAGGAATGAGCGTCGGAGGCCTCCGGTTCAAATCGATAGCCCGCGCTCGTGAAACTTTTCAGATCATCGGCGCGGACGATCCGCTTGTCGATGGCGTAGCGGGCCATCAACCCTCGCGCGCGTTTGACGAACATGAAGACGGGCCGAGCCTTGCCGTCCTTTACGTCCAAAAATCGTGGGGTGACGACCCTCGCCCTGAGCGCCTTGAGCTGAACAGCCGAGACATATTCCTCCGAAGCGAGATTGACGATCGTTTGGTCTGCGTGGCTTGCGAGGTCTTCGCCGATCATTTTGGCGATGCGGTCTCCCCAGAAATCATAGAGGTCCTCGCCCCTCGGGTTGGCGAGCTTGACGCCCATTTCCAGCCTGTAGGGCTGGATCGCGTCCAAGGGGCGCAGAAGCCCATAGAGACCCGACAAGATCCGCACATGCTCCTGGGCGAAGGCGAGATCGTCCGCTTCCAGTGTTTGGGCCTTCAGGCCCTGATAGACATCTCCGTTGAAGGCGAGCGCCGCCTGCTTGACCGCTTCGGGAGCAGCATCGGGGTCGAAGGCTTTGAAACGGTCCATATTGAGCGCGGCGAGCCTATCGGAGAGATCCATCAGGCGCTTAAGATCAGCGGCTTTCAGGCTCTTTGCGATCGCGGCGAGGGCGGCGGCGTCTTCGGCGAAGCGCGGCGTGGTCCGGGGCAGAGACTTGGGCGGGGCGGACCAGTCGAGGTTCTTGGCAGGCGAAAGCAGAATCAGCATGGTCGCGAGATAAGCGCTTCACCGGCCCTCGACCAGGGTGTGACGCTCTTTGGATCGCGATCGGCTGAAAGAGACCGAACCATCAGATCAGAGCGCGCGGGTTCAAGACGCCTTTGGGATCCAACGTGGTTTTCAGCATGCGCATCATGCGCAACGCCGCAGGATCTTTAAACCGCGTCAGCTCTTCGCGGCGCGCAACCCCCACGCCGTGCTCCGCGGAAATCGAGCCCCCCATGGAAACCGCCAGATCATGCATGGCGCGAAGCACTGCCTCGCTTGGGAAATCCTTTGCGCCCGCGGGCGGCATCACCGTCAGATGGATGTTGCCGTCGCCCATATGGCCGAAAGCCACGATCCGGGCCTCCGGGACCAAGGCTTGGGCCTCGCGCTCAGCCGCCGCCAGGAACGCCGGCGTCTCCGAGACAGGCACTGATATGTCGTGATTGGCCTGCGGCTCGCCGGTGCGATGGCCTGCGGAAAGGCTTTCCCGCAACTTCCAGAGGGCTTGTTCCTGGAGGATGGAGCGCGCCAGGGCCGCATCCGTGATTTCGCCATGTTCCAGGGCGTCAGCCAATAGCGCTTCCACGCCGTCCTCGAGGCCGCTCGACCCGCATTGTTCGAACTCCAACAGCACCGTGTAGGGCGTCGCCGATCTTAGCGGCTCACGCAGTCCAGGCACATTCTTGAGCGCCAAAGCGATGCTTTGCCGGTTCATCAGTTCGAACGCGCACAGCCCATCCACCCCGCGCCGGGCGCGGTGGAACAGCGCGAGCGCCTTCTCCGGGCTTTCGACCCCTGCCGCCGCCACCATTTTTGAAGAGACCGCCGGGGCAAGTTTGAGCGCTGCGGCGGTGATGATCCCCAAGGTGCCTTCCGCGCCGATAAAGAGCTGTTTGAGATCATAGCCGGTATTGTTCTTGCGCAGGGTGTCGAGGCCTTCGAGGATCTGGCCGTCGGCGAGGACGACCTCAAGGCCGAGAACCTGCTCCCGCATCATGCCATGACGCATCACGTGGACCCCGCCGGCATTGGTGGAGATCAGGCCCCCGATCGTTGCGCTTCCCTGGCTCGCGAGCGTCAGAGGCAGACGCCGGTTGATCCCTGCGGCCGCGTCATGGACCCTCTGCAGCGTCGCTCCAGCCTCCACGATGATGCTGTCATCAAGGGCTGAGAGGTTGCGGATCGCTTGCATGCGCTCAAGGGAAAGCAGGATCTCTCCATTGGGTATTTGCCCCGCCACTAGGCCGGTATTGCCGCCCTGCGGGGTGATCGCTGCTCCAGCTTCGGCGCAAAGCGCGACCACGCGGCTGACCTCCTGGGCGCTGCGGGGTTTGGCGAGAAAAGGCGTGGTCCCGCGATAGCGGCCCCGCCATTCGACCAGCTTTGGCGCGATCACGTCAGGGTCGGTGGAATGCCCCTCGGGGCCCAACAGGGCTGCGAGGGATTGGAGCAAAACGGTGCTTGCGGTCATAGGCTGCGCCTTCATTGCAGCGCGCGCCAGGCGCCTCAACGGGGCGCAGCGGCGCGGCTCAGTCGATCATTGATCGCTTCACCTAACCCGTCTTGCGGGATCGGCGCCACTGCGATCGCCTCAGGGCTTCGTCCATCCAACGCCCGCAACGCCGCATAAAGCCGGGCGGCGGCTTCACTCAGGTCGGCCTTCGCCGATAAATTCATGTCGCAGGCCATGGGGCCGAACCCCAACAATAATTCGCCGGGGCGCGCCTCTTGGGCGTTGAGCCGTACTGGCGCTGTCGGGGCATAATGGCTTGCGAGCATCCCGGGCGCGTTGACGACGCCCGGCTCGGCTCTCCGCAGAGGGCCGATGACGGCTTCGAGCGCAGATCGCGGGATCGCGCCAGGCCGCAGAAGACGCGGCGCGGCGTCGGGCGCAAGCGCCACGATGGTGCTTTCCAAGCCCATGGGGCAGGGGCCGCCATCGAGGGTGGGAATGGCGCCGCCGAACTCGGCGTCGGCGTCCGAAGCATCGGTGGGGCTGATCCGTCCGGACCGATTGGCGCTGGGAGCAGCGAGGGGCCGGCCCGCGTTTTCTATCAGGCCGCGCGCCAAGGGATGGGCGGGGGCGCGGAGGGCGACGCTTAAGAGGCCGGCGCAGGCGAGATCTGCAATTGGACTATCGGCACGGCGGGGCAGGACCAGGGTG
>JAGWZH010000060.1 GCA_018971945.1 Alphaproteobacteria bacterium
GAATTGCCTGAAGAACGACAATATCGTCTATATCGGCGACCTCATTCAAAAGTCGGAGGCGGAGATGCTCCGTACGCCGAATTTTGGTCGTAAGTCCCTTAATGAAATCAAAGAGGTCTTGGCGACGATGGGGCTTCATCTCGGCATGGCCGTTGAGAACTGGCCTCCGGACAATATCGACGAACTCGCCAAGAAATACGAAGAAAACGTCTAATCCTTACCGCCCGCGCCCCAGGGAAGGGGCGCTCTCGGAGCTCTTGTAGTCATGCGTCATGGTCTCTCCCACCGCAAGCTGAACCGCACCGCGAGCCACCGGACCGCCATGTTCGCCAATATGGCGGCGGCGCTGATCAAGCACGAGCAGATCATCACCACACTGCCAAAGGCGAAGGCGTTGCGGCCGGTTGTGGAAAAGCTTGTCACGCTCGCTAAGCGTGGGGACCTCCATGCGCGCAGATTGGCGGCGTCGCGCCTGCGGGACGAAGCGCAAGCCAAGAAGCTGTTTGACGTGCTTGGACCCCGCTACAAGACCCGCGCTGGCGGCTACACGCGCGTTCTGAAGGCCGGCTTCCGTCACGGGGATAACGCGCCCGTGGCGGTCATCGAATTCGTCGATCGTGACGAAAGCGCTCGGGGTCAAGACAGCGGCCCGCGGCCTGAGCCGGTGGGCGGCGGCGAGGAATAAGTCCGCTGGCGCTCTCTGCCGTCGCGGGGCATTCTTCGTCGTTGGCGACGAATCGAAGGCCATTATGGTCAAGCGCGTGATCCATGCCGTTGTCGGCCTAGGACTTTTGGTCCTCTGCTCTGTGTCCCTGGCGGCGTGCCAGGGCGAGCCCGCCGCTTCGCCCGATGACGAGGCGGCCGATGCGCCCGATCCGGGCATCGTCGTCAATCCGCCCGTGATGGAGCGCGTCGTGCCCTCCACGCGGGGGGCGATGATGATGTCGCTGGCGCCCGTCGCCGAAGGCGCCGCCCCCGCCGTGGTGAATGTCTTCGCAACGCGGTTTGCGACCCGCAACGGATCGCGGGTTTATGACGACCCGACCATGCGTCGCTATGGCGGCGGACTGGAGCCTGAGCGCGCGGCGCAGAGCCTGGGCTCTGGAGTGATCGTGCGATCTGACGGCATCGTCGTCACAAATCACCATGTCATCCAGGGCGCGGACTCGCTGCGGATCGTTACCAGCGATAGACGAGAGTTTCAGGCTTCTTTGGTTCTCGCCGACCCACTGACCGACCTCGCCGTCCTCCGGATCATCGGGGGGGAGGAAGCCTTTGCGGTGCTGCCCTTTGCCGACACAAGGGGGGTGAAAGTGGGCGATATGGTGCTGGCCATCGGCAATCCCTTCGGCCTCTCGCAAACCGTGACAAGCGGGATCATCTCAGCGCTCGCCCGCACCGAAGTCGGGGTCAGCGATTTCAGCTTCTTCATTCAGACTGACGCCGCGATCAATCGCGGCAACTCGGGCGGCGCTCTCGTCGACATGACGGGCGCTCTCGTCGGGGTGAACACCGCGATCTATTCCGAAGACGGCGGCTCAAACGGCATCGGGTTCGCGATCCCCGCCGAAATGGTCCGGCGGGTGGTGGAAAGCGCTCTGGACGAGGGCCGTTTGGTGCGGCCTTGGCTCGGGGTGCGGGTTCAGGCGGTGAACGCAGCGAACGCCCGGTCCTTTGGCTTGAACCGCCCGACCGGCGTGATCGTGGCGGAGGTGTATCCTGGCGCAGTCGCTGATCAGGCTGGCCTGAGGCCGGGCGATGTCATCCTGCAGGTGGCGGGCGCCGAGGTGAATGACGAGCAAGGCCTGCGATATCAGTATGCAACCCACCCCCCCGGTCAGACCGTGCCTCTCAGCCTGCGCCGCGAAGGGCAAACCGTGGACGTCGCGACCATCGCCGCCCCGCCGCCGGAAATCGAGGCTGACGAGAGGGTTTTGAGCGGTCGGCATCCCCTGTCGGGAGCCATTGTGATCACGCTGTCTCCCGCCGCGGCCGAAGGCGAGGGCTTGGATCCGTTCCTCTCCGGGGTCGTGGTCCGCGACACCGATCGGCCGCGGCCTGATCTCCGTCGCGGCGATATCATCCGAACGGTCAACGGCGCCGCCGTCCGGACCACAGCGGAACTCGAGCGGGCCTTGCGCGCCGGACGCGCAGAAGGCTGGGAGATTGAGATCGAACGCAATCGTGAGCGCAGCTCATTTCGCTACAGCCCATAAGAGGGCGGCGATGGATTTGTTTCGGCAAGCCGGGGTTGACTTAGGCCCTCTTCCACCCCTTGCGGAACGCTTGCGGCCCAAAACGCTTGACGAGGTTGTGGGGCAAGACCGCCTTCTGGCGTCGGGCGCGCCCTTGCGACGTATGGTCGAAGCCAAACGGCTGTCGTCCTTTATTCTTTGGGGGCCTCCGGGGACAGGCAAGACGACGATCGCGCGCCTCGTGGCTTCCGCCGCGGGGCTTGATTTCGAGCAGATTTCAGCAGTGCAGGCGGGCGTGGGAGAGCTGCGCAAGGCCTTCGAGTCGGCCCGAGCCCGTAAAGGGCAGGGCCGAGGCGTGGCGTTGTTCGTGGATGAGATCCATCGCTTCAACCGGGCGCAACAGGACAGTCTGTTGGGACCCATGGAGCAGGGTGACGCCGTGCTCATCGGCGCGACAACTGAAAATCCGAGCTTCGCGCTCAACGCCGCTGTGCTGTCCCGAGCGCGCGTCTTTGTGTTGCAGTCCCTCGACGATGCCGCTTTGGCCTTGCTTCTTGACCGCGCGGAGGCGGCCTTGGGCGGGCCCCTGCCCCTGACGTCGGCGGCCCGGGAAAGGCTCATCGCCTTCGCCGAGGGCGACGGCCGCTATCTTCTGACCCTGGTCGAGGCTCTCGCAGTGGATGGGTCGGAGGGCGTCTTGGACCCCGCTGCCCTGAGCGAACGCCTGCAACGACGGGCGCCTCTCTACGACAAAGACCGGGAGGCGCACTACGACCTCATCTCAGCGCTGCATAAATCGATCCGCGGCTCTGATCCTGACGCCGCGCTCTACTGGCTGGCGCGCATGATCAGCGGCGGGGAGGATCTGCTCTTTATCGCCCGACGGCTTATCCGGGCGGCCGCCGAAGATATCGGCGCGGCGGACCCCATAGCGCTTCTGGTGGCCAATGCGGCCAAGGAAGCGGTCGATTTCTTGGGTCAGCCCGAAGCCGAACTTCACCTCGCGCAGGCCGTCCTGCATCTGGCCTCGGCCCCAAAATCCAACGCTGTGTATGTCGCGTGGAAACAAGCCCTGAGGCTCGCCGCCGAAACGGGGGCGTCGCCGCCGCCGCTTCATATCCGAAACCCCGCCACCCGGCTGATGAAAGATTTGGGCTATGGCCAGGGTTATGCTTACGACCATGACGCGCCGGAGGGGTTTTCGGGCCAGAATTTCTTCCCCGATGGCGTGCCTCGGCAAGATCTCTATCAGCCCAAGGAGAAGGGGCTCGAAGTTAAAGTCAAAGAGCGCCTGACCTATTGGCGGACCCTGCGGGCCGAGCGGAGCGGGACATGAGCGCCACGCCCGCCTGGCTGCAAATGGCGCTTCTCTATGAAGACAAGGCTGTCCTCGCTTTCAACAAGCCGGCGGGCCTTGCAAGCCAAGGCGGCCGCGGGCAGGTCCAAGACCTTGAGAGCCTTCTCGTCCACTTCGCCGTCTCCACAACGCGACGACCCCACCTTGCGCATCGGCTGGACGCGGAGACCAGCGGCGTGATCGTCGCTGGCCGCACAAAAGCCGCCATCGCCCATTTAAATGAGGCTTTCGCCAATCGCGCGGCGCAGAAAACTTACCTCGCCATCCTCTGCGGAGGAGCGCCGGAGCCTCCGACGGGATCGATCGCAGTCCCGCTCGAGAAGATCCAAACACCGCGGCAGACGATCATGCGTCCGGCTCGCCCAGAGGCGGACGCAGCAGTGAGCGCGCTGACGCACTATGATACCCTTGCGGCTTCCCCGGCTGCCGCGCTCGTCCGGCTGCGCCCCCAGACGGGCCGTATGCATCAGCTCCGCGCCCATAGCGCGGCTCTGGGGCGTCCGATCGCAGGAGATCAACGCTATGGCGGATTGTCGACGCTTGGGGGGCATGCCGTTCCGGGCTTGATGCTTCACGCCGCGCGGCTCGTCTGCCCCCACCCTCTCGGCGGAACGCTCGATGTCGGCGCACCACCGCCCGCGTCTTTCACTGCCCTCGCCGAGGCCTTGGGCTTTGCGCAGGCCGTCCAGGAGAACCCAGCGTGAAGGGGTTCATCTTGGCCGCGCTGGGAGGCGCTCTGGGCGCGGCGCTCCGCTATGGAGCGGGTCTTTGGGCCGCAAAGATTGTTGGCGCGGGCTTTCCTATCGCCACGCTTGGCGTGAACATTTTTGGCGGCTTTGCGATGGGATTGCTCGTGGGCTGGGTTCCCATGGGCGACCGAAACGCCCATCTGTTTTGGGGCGTCGGCCTCCTGGGCGGCTTCACCACGTTCTCAGCTTTCTCGATCGAGCTTGTGCGTCTGATGGAGCAGGGGGACGCAGGGCTTGCTTTGGGCTACGCCCTAGCGTCGGTGGTCGCAGCGACAATCGCCTGTTACGCCGGTTTGGTTCTGGCGCGGAGCTTTGCATGAAGACGGTCGCCCTTATTCCGGTGCGCGACGAGGATGGCGAAACGCGCCTTGATCGTTTTTTACGGCGGCGGTTTCCCTTATTGACCCAGGGTCAGATCGAGAAGCTGATCCGCACGGGGCAAGTGCGGGTTGACGGCGGACGGGCCAAAGCCGCCGACAGGGTCAGGCCGGGGCAGGTGGTGCGGGCGCCGCCGCTGCCGGATCCGCCTCCGCCAAAATCTGACGGCGGGCTCTCCGCGAAAGACAGAGACTTCGCGCAAAGTCTGGTGATCTATCGCGACGCAGACGTGATCATTCTGAACAAGCCTCAAGGGTTGGCGGTCCAAGGCGGAACCAAGACGGTCCGGCATGTGGATGCGCTCCTGCCGGCGCTGAAATTCGAACGCGAGGACAAGCCAAAACTTATCCATCGGCTGGACAAAGACACCAGCGGCCTCTTGGTGTTGGCCCGGCACCCTGCCGCCGCGGCGCGGGTGTCGAGCTATTTCCGGGGCCGGAGCCTCAATAAAGTCTATTGGGCGGTGGTCTTGGGTAGTCCTCGCCCGCCTCATGGCCAGATCCGGGGCTGGATGCGCAAGTCAGCCAATGCGCGTGACGCTGACCGCGAAATGGTGCAGCGCTGCCTGCAGCAGGACGAGGGCGCGGCGCACGCCGTCACCGACTATGCGCTCATGGCTGACGCCGGCCAACGCCTGGCCTGGATGGCGCTGCGGCCCGTCACGGGGCGCACCCACCAGTTGCGGTTTCATATGGCCGAGATCGGCCATGCGATCCTGGGCGACTCCAAATACCGGTGCGATCGGCCGACGCCAGGGGAGTTGCCTAACGCGCTGCATCTGCACGCGCGGGCGATCGAGCTGCCGCGGGAGACGGGCAAGCCGCTCCGGATCATCGCGCCTTTACCAGACCACATGAGAACCACGTTCAAGGCCGTCGGCTTTGAGGAAGCCGACGGCAAAAACCCGTTTTCGGCGTTTGATTAGACGCTGCCGCCTGGTCAGGCGGCCTGGCTCTGCTCGGGCTGCAGGGGGTCGGGGCCGTATTTGTTGGGCCCCTTCTGCCCGGGCAAGAACCCAAGCACGATCAGCTGGAAAAGCCCAACGCCCAACAAGGCCAACACGCTGATGAGGAAAACAGCGAGGCCGCCGCCATTCAGTTCGTTCATGTCAGGCGCGACGCCCGCCGCCAGCGCCTCGAGGTCAAACCCGCTCATCACCAGACCGACGATCATGACGATGACCAGTCCGATGAAGATCAGCATAAGCCAAAGCGGCCACCAGCCGCTCATGCCGCGATCATGGAATCGTTTCGCCGCAACAGCGAAGCTCGGCCAGATCAGCAGAAAGCTGAGAATGGTGCCTAAAGGACCGCTGCCATTGAGCCGCTCGGTCATGTCGGCGAACGCGACATGATCGACCACCGCGGCGAGAACGACCAGGCCTATATAAACCAGCACCCAGCGAAGCCAGAAGTCTTTCCGAGACACGCGACCTTCACCGGTAAAATAAAAGCCCATTGCTCCCTCCATCCCCTCTCCGCACCGCATGCGCTTTCGCCTCAGCGAGTTCATCGCCATGCAAGCATGTAATGATGGGCGCATGCAACCGCCGTTCTGCTGCGCGCCGCTTTGCGCTGGCGTTGGTTATCCTCAGGGCTAGCCCTCGTCAGGGCCGGTTGGCCATGAGGCCGGTTCCTGGCGCCCAGTGCTCGCGGCGTTCGGTGGTGTTGGGACGCTGCGTTTGCGATAGCGCCGCGCGTCGTCCTGGCCTAGATGTGCGCCCATGATCAGAAAACTGGCCGTGTTCGACGTGGACGGCACCCTTGTCGACAGCCGCCGCTCTATCGGCGAGGCAATGGCGCAGGCCTTTGCGGCGGTGGGGCTTGAGCCGCCGGCCTATGAGCAGACCCGCAAGATCGTCGGCCTTTCGCTCGCGCCCGCGATCCAGGCGCTTGCGCCGGATTTGGAAGAAGAGCGTTATCCGGCCCTGGCTGAAGCCTATCGCAAGGCGTTCGTCGCCAACCGCGAGAGGGGTCTTACAGAGCCCCTCTATGAGGGCGCCAAAGAGCTTGTTTTAACCTTGAAGTCGGACGGCTGGCTCTTGGGCGTCGCCACGGGGAAGGTCCGCCGCGGCGTGGAGCACTTCCTGGAAAGGCACCAATTCGGCGGCGTCTTCGACGCCGCCTATTGCGCCGAGGACGGCCCAGGAAAGCCGCATCCGCACATGCTGCTGCTGAACCTGAAAGCCGTTGAGGCCAAGGCCGCCGACACGATCATGATCGGCGACACCAGCTTTGACATGATGATGGCCCGGGAAGCGGGCGCCTATGCCCAAGGCGTGAGCTGGGGTTTTCATACCGTCGACGAGATCGAAAAGGGCGGCGCCCACGACATCGCTCACGATTTCACAGAACTCACTGCAGCCCTCGCCACCTTCCGCTCCCCATGAGCGAACCCACCGCCCCGATCCGCCGTTTCTACAAAGAAGCCGTGGTCAGCCACGCGGAGGCCGGCGGCCACGCCGTGCTTCTGGACGCTCGCACCCTGCGCACGCCGATGAAGGCGCCCCTGGTTCTGCCCACAGAAGCCCTTGCGGCCGCCATCGTCGCTGAATGGGCGGGGCAGGGTGAGGTGGTGCGTCCCGAAACGATGCCGCTGACGCGGCTCGCCAATGTGGCTTTGGACCGCACACCCCAAGCCCGAGGGGATATAGCCGCCATGATCCGCGGCTATGGCGAAACCGACCTTCTGTGTCATCGCGCCGACCGCCCCGAAGGTCTTGTCGCCCGCCAGGCCTCGGCCTGGGATCCCCCCTTGGCCTGGGCGGCGCAATCCTTGGGCGTTACGCTCGTACCCGTCGCCGGCGTGATGGCGACCGAGCAGCACCCGGCCTCGCTGGACCGGATCGCGGCCGCAGCGCTGGCCCTGGATGATTTCTCGCTCACAGGCCTCGCCCACGCTGTGGGCGTGACGGGTTCGGCAGTGTTGGGCCTTGCCCTCGCCTGCGAGGCGGAGTTCCGGGGCGAGGCGTTGTTCGCCGCCGCCGCTCTCGATGAGCTCTGGGGTCAGGAGGTCTGGGGCGAAGACGCAGAGCTGACCGCTCGGCTGGAACGGCTGAAGGGCGAGTTGGCGGCGCTGGAAGAGTGGTTCTTGGCGCTGGGGGCTGAGCGGGTAAGAATGCAAATCCCCGACTGAAAGGGAGGCGCGACGAACTGTTCGGCGAGGCCTTCGCGATTGCGCGCTTGGACGCGGCCTTGGAGACCGGGTTGCCGGAAGCGACATTCCCCGAAACCAATCCATTCACCGTCGCTTCGGCGATGAATAAGGCCTTTTGGGGCCGTGATGGCGTTTACAAAAGGCGGCATGCGACGGCTGGTTCTTGCGCGACTGGCGCGTGATCAGAGTGGCCGATTCGGCGGCAGCACAGCAGGCAGCATCCGAGCGATGGTCTGCCCCCCATGGCCCCTTTGGTCTTGCATGGCCCGACAGGTGGGCGCCGGTTCTCCTGACCCCGATGCGCCAGAACCCGCACTCATGCCGTTCGCGCCCGGGCCAGACCTCGTCACGGAGGTCCAGTTGTGGGTTGAGGCCCAGGGGTCGCTTGCGCAGCTCGCCGGTCGCTCTCAGAGGGAACGCAATGACTTCATGGAGGGCAGGAGTGCGCGCGAGGGTCTCGCGTGGGACGCGCCAAGCGCCACAGGCGTTCAGGTTGTCGCGTTTGAACGGCGGCGTGTGGATGGCGTAGCTATAAATGCGGTAACATACTGCGGCTCGGTCAGGGGTGTGACAGAGACTGGGGCGGCGACAGAGTTCGTCCTGCGCTCAGACGCAGATTTTACCACCATTGCGGGCGCGCTGTTTGGACGCCAAGCGCCTATCGATCGTCTAGGGGCGCTCGCGGGTTTGTTCCAATTTAGGCAAGGGGCTGATTAGAGCTGAGGATCCGGATCCGCATGTCGCTGCGCTAACCACTCCCGCGCAAACCCTTGCCACCCTTGCCGCATCCCGCTAGCTCAACTCCGGTCGATGTTTCCTCCCATCCCGACGGGCCCCCATGAAAGACATCCTCGAGCGCCTCGAAGCCAAACGCGCCGCCGCCATCGACGGGGGCGGAACCAAACGCCGCGCCAACCAGCACGCCAAAGGCAAGCTGACCGCACGCGAGCGGATCGAGCTCTTGCTGGACGAGGGGTCTTTTGAAGAGTTCGATATGTTTGTCGAACACCGCTGCGCCGATTTCGGCATGCAGGACAACAAGGTGCCGGGCGACGGGGTCGTGACGGGCTGGGGCACGGTGAACGGCCGGGTCGTTTATGTCTTCTCCAAGGACTTCACCGTCTTCGGCGGCTCGCTTTCGATGGCGCACGCCGAAAAGATCGTCAAAGTCCAGGACATGGCGCTGCAAAACGGCGCCCCCTGCATCGGCATCTTCGACGCTGGCGGCGCCCGCATCCAAGAGGGCGTCGATAGCCTCGCGGGCTACGCCGAGATCTTCATGCGCAATATCTGGGCCTCCGGGGTGATCCCCCAGATCAGCGTGATCATGGGTCCCTGTGCAGGCGGGGACGTCTATTCCCCCGCCATGACCGACTTCATCTTCATGGTCCGCGACACGAGCTACATGTATGTGACGGGCCCGGACGTGGTGAAAACCGTCACCAACGAAACCGTGACCCACGACGAATTGGGCGGCGCCCGCGTCCATGCGGCCAAATCTGGCGTCGTCGATGGGGCCTTCGAGAACGACTTTGAGACTCTCGCCCAGATGCGCCGGCTCATCGATTTCCTCCCGCTGTCCAACAAGGAGAAGCCGCCCCATTGGCCGAGCTTTGACGATCCGAACCGGGAAGACCCAAGCCTCGACACCCTGATCCCGGACAACCCCAACAAGCCCTATGACATGAAGGAGCTGATCGAAAAGGTCGCCGACGAGGGCGACTTCTTCGAGATCAGCCCCGATTTCGGTAAAAACATCGTCGTTGGCTTCGGCCGGCTCGATGGCTCCACCGTGGGCTTCGTGGCGAACCAGCCCATGAGCTTGGCGGGCGTGTTGGACATCGACGCCTCCCGAAAGGCCGCCCGCTTCGTGCGCTTCTGCGACGCCTTCAATATCCCGATCGTGACCTTTGTGGACGTGCCAGGCTTTCTGCCGGGCCTGAAGCAGGAATATGGCGGCCTCATCAAGCACGGCGCAAAGCTCTTGTTCGCCTATGGCGAGGCGACCGTGCCGAAGGTGACGGTCGTGACCCGCAAGGCCTATGGCGGCGCCTATGACGTCATGGGCTCAAAGCACCTGCGCGCCGACATCAACTATGCCTGGCCGAGCGCGGAAATCGCGGTGATGGGCGCCAAAGGCGCGGTGGAGATCATCTTCCGCGGCGAGCCCGACAAAATCGCTGAGCGCACCAAGGAATACGAAGACCGCTTCGCCAACCCCTTCGTCGCGGCGTCCCGCGGGTATCTGGACGACGTGATCAAGCCCCGCGAAACCCGCCGGCGGATCATCCGGGCGCTCAAGGCGCTGAAGACGAAGGAAGTGACCCGGCCCGCGAAGAAGCACGATAACATTCCGCTGTGAGTCCTGACTTCTTCCCCATTGCGATTCCCCTTTTGATCTTTTTACTGCGCCTTCTTCGCTTGATCCGCTTCGCGGCTCATCGGCCCGCCGGACCGAACCGCTCTGAAGCCCCTTTCTAGGGGGAGGAGCCCCGTCGCCGCCGAACGCACTCTCCCCCTAGAAAGAGGGGAGATGGAGGGAGGCAAATGGCGGTGGCGATGCGAGCCGGGTATGCCTGAGCGCCGTCACCCTTTGACGCCCGAAGGGCGGGCCCGGGGTCCCGTTCTGAGACACGCCTGGATGCCGGTCTTTGCGGCTACACCGCAAAACCAGCATGACGGTGCGCCAATTCGTCAGACCACAGCCGTCGCTCCCAACCATTCGTTGGTTGTGCTAGACTTCACCTCATGACACCGGACCTCCTCGCCCGCATCACGATCCGCGCTGAGCGGCGCCGCGGTCGCCCTTAGTATCCGCAGGATGCGCATCCGTGTGGTCGATATCCCCGAAATGCTGGCCGGCGGCGCCAGCGAAGATGAGATCCTTGCCGACTTTCCCGATCTGGAGCGTGACGATATCCGCGCAGCGCTTGCCTATGCGGTGACGCAGCTCGGCCATCCGGTCGTTGCCGCCGCAGAGTAGGTCACTGACGATGAAATTCGTCGTGGATGCTCAACTGCCGCCACGGCTGGCGACATGGCTTCGCACAAAAGGACATCACGCTGTCGCCCTGCGGGAGGTGGGACTGAGGGACGCCGATGATCCCGAAATCTGGACCTACGCCGAAACCGAGGCGGCTCTGTCATTGTCACTAAAGACGAAGACTTCGCCGCCATGGCGGGGAGGTTGCCAAGCGGGCCGCAAGTCCTGTGGGTAGGGACCGGGACCATACTGACCCGTCCGCTGCTGATGCGGTTTGAGACGGCTTGGCCCAGTGTCGAACCCTTAGTGGCAAACGGCCACCGGCTCATCGAGCTTCGTTCCTGCCCCCCAATCACCAAAACGGCGCTTCTGGGGTCAGAAGCGCCGTCTAGGGCTGGATCAAGGAGGGCGGTGTCAGGAAGCGGTGTCCGCGCCGCGTTTCGGCTCTCACGCCGCGATCCCGGCGAGTTGGCTCAGGATCGGCATGGCCAACACAGCGCTCAAAGCCAGGGTCATCAGAAGCGGCAGGGGGCGGGAGAAGGAAGCGGCGGCGGTCATGGTCTTGGTCTTTCGAAGAAGGGTCAGCTGGGCAGGGGCTTAGGCGACGATTTGGCTGGCTTGGTTCAACACCGGCATCGCAACCGCGACATAGGCGAAGCAGGCGGCGACGAAAGCGGCGATCCGGGTGGTCATGGTCATCGTGGTCTCTCCAGGGCTTGGCGGCTTCTGCTCGCCGCGTTTCGATGAAATGACCCTAACCGCCCCTTCACCCTGTCGCTGTGACCCCCGTCACAGGCTGCAATGCCCTTGAAACCGCCGCCGCCGCTCGATCGTATCAAGAGCATGATCCGCTTTGCCCCCTCCCGCCGCATGGTGCTGTTCGCCCCCGCCGCCCTCGCCGCCGCCTGCGCGGCCCCCGCGGGACCGAACCGGACCGTCACCGACGCCGCCACAGCCCGCTTCGCCGACAGCGACTGGCGTACCCTGACAGACGAGCAATGGCGCGCCCGGCTCAGCCCTGCGGCGTTCGCCGTCCTGCGTGAAGAAGACACCGAACGCCCCTTCACCAGCCCCCTGAACGACGAGCATCGCCCCGGGACCTTCGTCTGCGCAGGCTGTGAGCTGGCGCTGTTCCGGTCGGAATGGAAATTCGACAGCGGCACCGGCTGGCCGAGCTTCTATGACGTTATTGCCGACCACATCGGGACAAAAACTGACTATCTGATCGGCTATCCCCGCACCGAGTATCACTGCGCTAGGTGCCTGGGCCACCAGGGCCACGTCTTCCCCGACGGCCCCGCGCCCACAGGCCTGCGCTATTGCAACAATGGCGTCGCCCTGCAGTTCATCGCGGCCTGATCGGCGCTCCAAGCGCCAAAAAACCCCCCGCACTGCAGCGGAGACGCGCTCTGCGGGAGAGGACGGCGCGATTTTTGCCGCAGCGGCGGCCGCCGCATCAGGCGAAAAGCTGTGCGATGGATCCGGCGCCCATCGGGCTCGCGTTTCTTTGGATCAGATACCGGCGGGCGATATCCTCGCGGTAGCTCTTGTCGGCGAGGCGGGCGACGTCGATCCGCCGCTCGATCACTGCGATCTGGGTTTCAAGGGGTTGAAATGCGATTTGGCGCGGGATCCCGAAAGCGCCGGTCACCACCTCGCGCGCAACCCGGTTGCCTAGAATCTCCACGGCGCGGTCAAGGTCGCCGCCCGTCTTGATAAAGGTCATGGCGAAGGACAGACCCGGCGCGCGGCGCTCAAGGTCCTCCTGCCATCTGATATTGGTGTAATTGGTCCTGATCTCCGCGAGCGCGCTTGGATCCCGGAGTTTTGCGAGGCCGCTCGCGGTGAAGTCATATTTTTGGGCTGTCCCCAGCCACGCGGGCGTCATGTCTTTCAGCTGCTGGGCAGGGTGATTTTCGGCCGTGTAGTCGCCTAACAAAGCCCGCTTGGCGAGGCCGAGCGCATCCAAAGAAGCGCCCAAGCCATTCGCGGTCAGAAGCACATTGCGGGCCGTGCGGTCGTTCAAGACATCTTCGGGGGTTGTGGCGCGCGCCAGAACATCGGCGAAGCGTTGCAGATCCCGAGAGACCTGCGGCTCCCGGGCTTTCCTCGCCACCTCCGCGGCTTCGTTGGCTTGCGCCGAGCGCAGGGCCGCCACAGCCAGAGCAGGATTGGATTGCGTCGTCCGCCCGGCGCCGGTGGCAAGGCCGATCAGCGTATTGCTGGGGAAAAGAGACCCAAGAAGGCCGACAGGAAGATTCATCGCCCCGTTTGATAGGGTCTCTGGGCTTAACCGTTCGTCTACATCGCCGTCAGCCAGGGAAGCTCTGCAACCCGATGTCCTCGATCGCATCCTCGCGGGCGACAAGACAACGCGCAGTCTCAAGGCCTTGGGCCATACAAAAGACAGGCAAATCCTCCGCGCGGAGGTTTTCATAGGCGGCTTGGGTGAGCCAAGGGGCGGGCGTAAAAGGGAACTCGCCCGCCTCCGGAGATCCGGCCCCGGCAGGCCAAGGCGGCAACAAGGCTGTGGACCGTGCGCCGCGCTGGGCGATCCAATCGCTCAGCGCGACGGTCATCGCTTCCTGGGTCTCTGCTTCGGCAAGTCCGAAAACCTGCGACGTCGCGAAGGCCGCTTGATAGAGTGGTCCCTGTTCGGTCGACGCCACAAAGACTGCTGTGGCGTTGTCGCAATCCGGTCCGAAAGCCCGCGCTTCGAGGCGCAGACCGCGAACCCCGATCGGCCACTCGCTCCGCGCCAAGGCCGCACAGCCGTCTTCTGCGGCGATGGCCGCTCCGGAAGCCGCCATGCGCGCGTCAAAGCCGCTTGTGGCGCGGCCGGCGGCAAAGCCGCCAGCGCCGGCGATCAGAATGGTCAACAGGATTGGAATGATCTTCTGCATCGCAGCGGCGGCCTTCCTAGCGCTGGAACTCCAAAAACAGGAGCGCTTCGCCAGCTGCAGCCTCCCAATAGACGCAGCTGGCGGCGTCCGGGCTTGTTTCAAAACACGCCATCGGCAGGGCGCGTTCCCGGAGATCTGCATAGGTCGCTTGGTCGAACGGGGTCGACCAAGGCGGGGCCGGCGGTCCCGTCTCTGGCAGGGGCGGCGATCCGGCCGCGGCCGATATGGGCGCCCAGCGCGGTTGGTCAGCGGTGGTCAAGACCATGACCCGGACCCAGCGTCTGAGTTGAGTGTCCATGCCTTGGAGGGCCGCCACGGAGTCCATCGCTCCGGCGGTGGTCTCGGGAAACACCTTGCGGGCAGGGGCGGCGAAAGTCCAAAGGGGCGCGCCATCGGCGGCGCGGAAAGTCAGCGTCACAATGGCGGTGGCGCAATCGGGGCCGAAGGAACGCGCCTCCACCATGTCTCCGGCGGCAAGGTCGGAAGTGGACGCGCCGCTAAAGGCGATCGCGTGGGTCTGAACCACTGCGCAGCCCTCGGCGGTGGTCGGGGCGGGCGCACAGGCGTTCAGAACGGTCGCCCCGAACATCAAGGTCAAGAGAAAACAACGCATCACAATCGGTCTTATAAGCGAACCCCACACCACCGCCAGCCCCAAGCATTGACCGCGCCAGCGTCCATGAACCCGACATTCGCGATCCGCGCGCGCGCCATCAGAGCGCCGTCGGCCCAACCGCCTATTCGACGGCTTCCACCGCGCGGGACGCCCCTGCCGCGTATGGGCTCGCTTGGCCAGGGAGAAGACCATCTTGGCTCGAAGCGAGGGCGGCGGTCGCGGCTTCGTAACCCGCCGCCACCGCATCATCAAAGCGCTTCCAGTCCTGCAGGTCGATGTCCGCCATCTCTGGCAGGATCAGAATGTCGGTCTGTTTTCGGCCGATCCAGGGATCGACGGCCAGCGTCGCAGCTCGCATCAGGAGCGAAGCGACAGGCGGGGCTGTCTGAAGCCCATGGGCCGCCACCCAGCTGAAAAAACCCGGAGGGTCTTTGAAATCCTCCGGTGTGATTGTGAGCTGTCGGGCGACGTCCACTCCCACAATCGGGCCGCGATGAAGGCTCTGCGCGACGTCCACGGGAAAGTTGTTCAGCACCGCGCCGTCCACCAAAAGCCCGCCGTCCTCATCCACGACAGGGGGCAACACCCCAGGCAACGAGATCGACGCCCGTAACGCTCTGCGCAGCAACCCGGAGCGGTGGACGCGCGGGCGCGCGGCCGCCAGATCGGTGGAGATGCAGAAAAAGGGCACCGTGAGATCCTCAATCAGGCTCTCGCCGAAATGCTCCTGCAGCCTGTCGTCCACACGACCGCCGCGAGAGAACGCCACGACCGGCAAGGTGTAATCGCCCAAGGGATTTGACTCAACGAAGGCCCGGCGAATGCGCACCTCGATCTCTTCGTCGTTCCAGCCCTTGGCGTAACAGGCCGCGATCACCGCTCCCATGCTTGTGCCGCCCACAAGATCAAAGGCGGCGCCCGCCTCGCGAAAGGCCCGGATCACCCCGATTTGGGCGTAGGCCCGCGCGCCGCCGCCTGACAGCACCAGCGCGATGGCGGCCGCAGTCATCACCCGAGCCATGCGTTGGCAGTCGGGTCCCTCCACGCCACGCCAGTGGAAGACCCGCGTGGCGTCGCAGGCGGCGCGCCAGACCTCTGTGGAGGCGGCCTTGCGGTCCATCCCGTGATGCAGAACCACAAGGTCGACAAGCCTAAACCGTTGGGCAGGGGAAGCGCCTTCGTCGGGAAAAAGGGGAATGGAAGGTAGGGCGTCGCCCCGCGCTAACACCCACATCCGATCCGCTTGGCGCAGAACGATCCGGAACCAGGTCGTGTCGGCGATAGGGGTGAACAGCAAGACGATGTCGTTCTCGCGTTCAAGCGCGTCAAACCAGGCCGAGGTGAAGGCGGCGCCTTCCTCCCCAACGATCACGCAGCGCCGGCCGAGATCCTGGATCGCAGCCTGGAGCGCCTTCGCCCGCAAACGCAGATCGATCGTCGGCGAGGAGCTGAACAGGGCGAAGATTTTCGGTTGCGCGCGGGGGCTGCGGCCGGGTTCGGCCCGCGCGCGGCTCAACATGAGACGGGCGATGCGCTCCATCAGGCCAGGATGGTTCTGGGCTAGGCGCTCGAACTGGTCGCGGTCGACGCGGAGAAGTTCGGAATCGCGGATGGCGTAGACGTCGGCAGAATGCGGCTCGCCAGCGATCAGGCTCATCTCGCCTACTGGTTCGCCAGGACGGATATAGCCGAGCAGGGCCGGCTCCTGCCCCTGCTTGGCGCGGAACGCCGCAAGCGAGCCGCTCATCAGGAAATACATCGCCTCGCTGGTCTCGCCGGCGAGAAACAGCGGACAGCCTGCGGGCACCGAGAACCATGCGGAGGCCTCGGTCACCGCCGCCAGAAGGTCTTCCGGGGCCCCGGCCAAAAACGGCGCCTGGGCAAGGCTCGGTTTCATCGCGTTCTCTCAATGCGGCCGCCATGCCGCTCTGATCTGATCTATACACCAGAAGGCGTGACATTAAGGTTGAGAGCAAGGCGCTCGCTCTTGCGCTTAGCTATGGGCTTTGACGGGGCGGGGCGATCAAGGTCAAAAGAACGCATGACCACGCTCGCCTCTTCAATCGATCCGGATAGTCCCGCATTCGCCGCCAACGCCGCCGCCATGAAGGCGCTTGTGATGGACCTCGAGTCTCGCACCGCCCGGGCCGCCCTGGGCGGGAGCGAAGAAGCGCGGAAGCGGCACGCGGATCGAGGCAAATTGCTCCCACGCGAGAGGGTGGAGCGGCTCCTCGATCCCGGAAGCCCCTTTCTGGAGCTGAGTGCGCTTGCGGCCCACGGGATGTATGAGGGCGACGTGCATGGCGCTTCGATCATCACCGGCATCGGTCGAGTGGCGGGGCGCACCTGCGTCGTCGTCTGCAACGATCCCACCGTCAAGGGGGGCGCCTACTACCCCATGACGGTCAAAAAGCACCTCCGAGCTCAAGAGGTGGCGCGGGAGAATCGGCTCCCATGCATTTATCTGGTCGACAGCGGCGGGGCGAACTTACCTTACCAGGCCGACGTCTTTCCCGACCGTGAGCATTTCGGTCGAATCTTCTTCAACCAGGCGCAGATGAGCGCCCTCGGGATCCCGCAAATCGCGGTCGTGATGGGCTCGTGCACCGCAGGCGGAGCTTACGTGCCTGCGATGAGCGACGAGACCATCATCGTGCGGAAACAGGGCACGATCTTCCTCGGCGGCCCTCCTCTGGTGAAGGCAGCGACGGGCGAGGTCATCAGCGCGGAGGATCTGGGAGGCGCCGATGTGCACGCCCGTCGTTCCGGGGTGGCTGACCACTACGCCATGAGTGACGAGCACGCGCTTTATCTCGCTCGCCGGCTTGTGGGCCATCTGCCCGAACAGACCTTGGCGATCGCGCCAAAAGCCTCCCGGGAACCGCTCTTCGACGTCGCCGAGATCGACGGCGTCGTGCCTGCCGATATCCGCCGACCTTATGATGTGCGCGAGGTCCTGGCCCGGATTCTGGATGGTTCTGAACTCGACGAGTTCAAGCGGCTTTACGGGGAAACTCTGGTCTGCGGTTTCGCCAAGATCCACGGATTTCCCGTCGGGATTATCGCGAACAACGGCGTTTTGTTCTCTGAGAGCGCGCTCAAAGGGGCGCACTTCATCGCGCTGTGCTGCCAACGCAATATTCCGCTTCTGTTTTTGCAGAATATCACAGGGTTCATGGTCGGATCGGCCTATGAGGCGGGCGGGATCGCAAAGGATGGGGCGAAGCTCGTCATGGCTGTTTCCTGTGCGAAGGTGCCGAAGGTCACTGTTATCATTGGCGGTTCTTATGGCGCCGGCAATTACGGCATGTGCGGCCGCGCCTTCGGTCCACGGTTTTTGTGGATGTGGCCAAACGCCCGCATCTCGGTCATGGGCGGGGAGCAGGCTGCGAGCGTCTTGGCCACCATCCGTCGCGACGCATTGGAGGCCAAGGGTCAGACCTGGAGCCCACCAGAGGAGGAGTCATTCAAAGCCCCGGTGCGCGTCCGTTACGAGGAAGAGGGGTCGCCTTATTTCTCCACGGCCCGCTTATGGGACGATGGCGTGATCGCCCCAAAAGATACGCGGCGCATCGTCGCGCTTTCATTGGCGGCGGCGCTCAACGCCCCCATCGAGGAAACACGCTTCGGCGTGTTTCGTATGTAAATCGGCTTGTTTCGTTTGCAGGGCCCGAAGGAGGCGAGAGCCCGGCTTGACGCCTCCGCCCGGATCCTGCTCGACAGCGCTGGATGAGCGCTGTCTCTCAGCAACGCTTGGCGTGTCGGCGCGGGTGCATAAACGCCAGTCGATGGGCGCCGGTTGATGGTCACACGCCCAAGGGATGCTTATGTGGCCCGCGGATACGGGCTGCGGATATGGGCCGCGCTCAAGGCGTGCCGAAAGCCCTCTGATCCCTATTGCAGGCTGGCGATGACCAGGCTGCGTTCGGAAATCCAAGCCATCGCGCCATAGCCGACGGCGAGACAACCGCCGATCAGGGCCATCGCCCAAAATGCTTCGCTCCAGGAGCGGTGTGCTTCCATGTGCGTCTCCTCCATGCTCGCCCAGCGTCTTTAACGATGCGCGCCGGTGCTTGAGCGGCGTTCAACGTGCCAACGAATTTCCGACTTGGCAAGCGAGAAGCCGTGATCCAAACGACGGTGGCGCGCGTAGCCGGCCCGGCCCCATGCTCCCCTGGGCCCAGGAGGATCTCTGATGGCAAGCAAAGTCACGATTTGGCACAATCCCGGGTGCGGTTCGTCCAAAAACGCACTGGCCTATCTCGAAGATAAGGGCGTCGCCGTCGACATCTATCTTTATCTTAAAGAAAAACCCGGAAAGGCGGAGATTGAAGGCGTCTTGAAAAGGCTCAAACTGAAGCCTTCAGGTCTTTTGCGGCCGGGGGAGGCGCTGGGAGAAGAG
>JAGWZH010000188.1 GCA_018971945.1 Alphaproteobacteria bacterium
CTAGCATTACAGTTGCATTCTCCTTTTGAGATGGGCGCGGCGCGCTTCGGCTTGATGGGCTCTTCGCCAGAGCGACCATGCGATGATTTGCGCGGGTTGGATGCGCCGTTGTGCAAGCTTGATGATGATGCGGCGAATTTCTTGGACCGACCAGCGGATCAGGAACACTGCTTTGTCCGGAGACGGAGCATCATTTTTTTGGGCGGCGATGTGATATTGGCACGATGCCGGATGACGGCCATCATGGCGAAGGCGAGCATGACCAGCGAGACGTGACGATGCCAGCCATGCCAGGAGCGGGTTTCGTTGTGATCGAGACCGAGTTCGTTTTTGGCGGTTTCGAAACTATCCTCGATGGCCCAGCGATGGCCTTCGACCGATACCAGCTTTTTCATGGGCGTGTCCTTGGGACACCATGTGGAGAAGAAAGCGAGATCACCGTCGGCAATGTTCCGGCGGATCAGCAGACCCCGCGTCCACTTTCCGGTGAAGGTCCTATTGTATTCGCCCGCATCGAGATCGGCCAGTTCAAGATAGGCCCAGTCATGCAGGCGCTCGCCTTTGGTTCCATCGCCTGCTGACAGGCGCCGCCATGCGCTTTTGGGGAGATTTTGTGTGATCTTCGCGGCGCTCCCGCTAACCATCTGCTTCTTGCCCCAGGAATGGAACACACGATTGGCGGCAACGCCCAGAACATAACCCTTGCCCGCCTTGCGGAGCGCGGTTTCGATTTCTCCCGTGCCATACACGCTGTCCGCCGCAACAAAAGAGAAGGGTACCTTTGCGGCGATCGCATGCACGATCATCCTGCACGCGCTTTGCGGTTTCGTCGCAAAACACACATCATCCGGCACATGCGCCGTCGCCATGCGTTCGGGATCGTCCGTCCATACCTTCGGCAGATAAAGCGCCCGGTCGATGAAGGCATGGCCATGGCGCGACACATAGGACGCGAACACGCCGATCTGGCAATTGGTTATCTTGCCCGCCGAGCCGGTATACTGGCGCGCAACCCCGCACGACGCCTTGCCCTGTTTCAGAAAGCCGGTCTCGTCGATAACAAGAACCGCCTCCTCATCAGCCAAGGTTTCAAGCGCATAATCGCGCACCATGTCGCACAACGCTTCCGCGTCCCACTGGCCGCGGCCCAGTATCGCCTGCTGACGCCACGGGCCGAGATCCCCGGCCGCTTCCGCGCGCATCCAGCCGGTCTTGCGCGGTTCGCTCCCAAGCAACCCATCCAGGAAATTCCATGCAGACGCCGCGACCCGCTCTTGGCGGAACAACGGTCGAATCCGCGTCTTCACATCCCGCAACGACGACGCCCAAAGCCCAAGCGTCGTCTCAATCGATGCTCCGACCATCCATAATCCCCCGAATCATGGGGGCCTATGGATTCAGAACCCAAAACAAACCGCAACTGTAATGCTAAGCGGCCTTGGCGTGCAGTTCAAGGTTTGGGCTGATGGCGTGCCTGGCCTGATGGGCCAGTAGAGCCGCCCGCAGGGTCGGTAGTTGCTTGTGCGCCTTGAGCCGCCGGAAGCCCTTGGCGGCCTCCTGCATGGCGGCGCCGGTCCAGCGGAGCGCCATCCTGGTGTCCCGCCAGCGTTTGACGTTGCGGCAGACCTGCCGGATGGTCCCGTTCATGTTCTCGATGATGTTGGTGCAGGCCAGCGACCGGCGCAATTCGACCGGCAATCCAAGGCGGGTGACGGTGAGGATTTCGTCGATCCCCTCCAGGATGCTGCCGGAAACGCCGGGATAGTCATGTTCCAGGCGGCGGGCCAGGTTTTTGATCAGGCGTTCGGCCTTGTCGGCGTCATCCAGTTCCCACGCCTGTCGCAGCGTTTTGCGGACACTGGCGTGAAGGGGCTTGGCAAGACGATCCGTGATGTTGCGGGCCTTGTGGACCTGACAGCGTTGGATCGGAGTATGGTGTCCGAAGGTGTTGCGGATCGCCTTGGTCAGCGCCTTGGCTCCATCGACGACAAACAAGCGGCAGACGGCAGGGTCGAGACCTCGCTCGATCAAATTGTCGAGCAGGGCCTGCACCACGGCAGTGTTCTCCGTCGGCCCCTCCAGCACGCCCAGCGGATGCTTCACTCCCCCGCCGTCGATGCCGACTGCGGCCAGCAGCATCAAATCCTCCTCGATGTGGATGCCGTCGATCTGGATGATCAGCAGGTCCAGTCTGGACAGGTCCGCCGCCATCCAGTCCTTCAACCGTTCCGCCGACAACGCCACAAACCGGCGCGACACCGCCGACTTGGACACGCCAGTGCCCTTGACGACAGGAATGTCACCCTCTGGCAAACGAACAGATCGCCCGAACTTGCGCGTCGAAATGTTGATCAGCATCTGGGACAGCGCCCACTTGCTCAGTAGGTCTTCGGACTGGGCGGCTTCCCAACTCGGCAGACTTATCTCTCCGCCCTGGCGGGCGCGGACACGGGGGCGCTCGACCTCGACTTTGCCGCCGTGGAAGCCGACCTTGCCCTTGGTCTTGCCCCAGCGGTGACCGTCCTTGCCATCACCATGATCATAGCGGGGACCGCAGAGCCCGTCGGCGTCCTCCTCCATCATGCGGGCCAAAGTGGCGATGCCCGCCGTCAGGCAGAACCGCTCGAAGCTGACGCTGACCTGTTGCCAAGCCTCTTCAACGATTGCCGTCGGCACGGCGGCGGGAGATGTGGTAGATTTCTTCATGGCGTTGCTCTCCTTTGTGGATTCGACACCCCGAGCCTACAGGCTCAAGGTGAGCAACGCCTGCCCTCCAATTTCAACATTGAACGGGACATCCCCGGGATCGTCGTCGTGCTGGGCTATGGCGGCCTGCTGATGGCGCTTTACCTCATGCAACGTGAGATCATGTATCCGGTGCCGCAGGTCGAGCGCGTGGCGCCGGCCGCGGCCGGCTTGCCCCAAGCGCAGGACCTCGTTCTGGAGACCGCCGACGGTGAAAAAGTCATCGCCTGGCATGTGC
>JAGWZH010000061.1 GCA_018971945.1 Alphaproteobacteria bacterium
GGAGACGTCGCCTCTCCCCCCCGGGGCCAGGGGGGGAGGAAGGGGGGTCAAGAGTATCGAACCTAAGCCGCCTTCGCCTGCGCGAAGGCCCACTCGATCCAGGGAATAAGGGCCTTGACATCGGCCTGCTCGATCGTGGCCCCGCACCAGATGCGCAGGCCTGGAGGGGCTGTCCGATAAGCCGCAGCGTCGAGCGCCACGCCTTCCTTTTCCAGGAACCCCACAAGCTTTTTAGCAAACGCCGCCTTGCCGTCCTCATCCAACGCGTTGATCGCGGGATCGGTGATCTTGAGGCACACGCCGGTGTTCGACCAGGTGGCGGGATCGTCCGCCAGAGGAGCGATCCATGGGGTTTTCGCCGCCCAATCGTAGAGCGTCTTTGCGTTGGCGTTCGCCCGCGCTTGCAAAGCCTCAAGCCCGCCGATGCTTTCGCCCCACTTCAGCGTGTCGATATAATCTTCCGTACACAGAAGACTTGGGGTGTTGATCGTCGCGCCCTCGAAGAGTTCGGCGTCGAGCTTGCCCTTCTTGGTCATGCGGAAGATTTTCGGCAGCGGACGGTCGGGCGTGTAGCTCTCAAGCCGAGCCACCGCGCGGGGGCTGAGGATAATCATCCCGTGGGCGGCTTCCCCGCCCATCACCTTTTGCCAGGAATAGGTCAGCACATCGCACTTGTCCCAAGCGATGGCTTGTGCGAAGGCCGCGCTTGTCGCGTCGTTGATGGTGATGCCTTCGCGGTCGGCGGGGATCCAATCAAAGTTCGGGATTTTCGCCCCGCTCGTGGTGCCGTTCTGGGTGAAGACGATGTCGGCGCCTTTGCGGGCCTTCGAGAAATCCGGCAGGGCGCCGTAAGGCCGTCCGACATGAAGGGCCATGTCGGGAAGCTTCAACTGTTCCTTGGCGTCGGTGACCCACTCTTCTCCGAAGCTCTCCCAGGCGAAGACGTCCACGGGCCGGGGCCCGAGCATCGACCACATGGCCATTTCGACCGCGCCCGTGTCGGAGGCCGGCACGATGGCGATCTTGAAGTCCTCTGGAACCTGCAGCAGCGCCCGTGTGCGGTCGATCGCCTCTTTGAGTTTCGCCTTGCCCTCTTTGGAGCGGTGCGACCGGCCCAGGGCGGCGTCCTCCAGCACGCTCAAGCGCCATCCAGGGCGTTTTTTGGTGGGGCCCGAAGAAAAACGGGCGTCGGCCGGTTTCACGCCCGGCTTAGGCGAGACTGCGCTCATTTGATTGTCTCCCATCCTTACAGATGGGCTGCCCGCCGTTGGGAGCGGGTGGCCCATCGTCCAAGAACACGATTTCGGGATGGGGCGCAATCGGCATGTTGATCGCGGCGGTCTAGGCTTGCGCGCCATCGCCTGGCGGGCGACATCGACGGCGCGCGCGCCACGCCACGCGAAGGGAGGACACAGAGAGGCCATGGTCCATGAACCGATCGGCGCTAAGGAATGGGCGGTGTTTTTCTTGTGCGTGGCGCTGTGGGGCTCAGCCTATGCGCTTGTGGAGACGGCGCTCGCAGCCCACGCAGCGCCGGCTGTGATCGTGGCGGGAAGACTCTGGATGGCGGCGGCCATGCTGCACGCCTTCTGGTTCTGGAGGCGGAAGCAGGGCGTGGCTGCGGGCCGCACGCCTGGGGCGCAATACAAACTCTTTTGGCTTGGGGCGTTCGGAACCACGCTGCCGTTTTCGCTGCTCTCTTGGAGCCAGCAGCACATCGATTCAGGCCTGGCGGGAATCCTGGCGGCGATTACGCCGTTGATTGTCGCAGGGCTTGCGCCGCTTCTTGGCCAAGACCAAAGATTGACCTGGACGCGGGCCGCGGGCCTGGGCCTTGGCTTCGCCGGGGTGTTGACCCTGATTGGACCGGAGGCCCTCAGCGGGCTGGGCGGCGGCGGGAGTTTGGCTCTGCTTGGCCAGCTCGCAGCGGCCGGGGCGGCTTTGTCCTATGCCGTCAATGGTCTGATGGCGCGCGCCGGCAAGCCGATCCCGGTTTTGGAGGCGAGCGCCGGCTGGACCTTTTATGGCGCCCTGTTGGCGACGCCCTTCGCCCTTCACGCTCTTGCTGCAGAGCCCTGGCCGGATCCTGTCGCCTTCGCCGCCATTCTTGCGCTCGCGATCGGCCCCACCGCCCTTGCGAGCATAGGCTATTTCTGGCTCGTGCAGCGGACAGGTCCGACTTTCGTCACCCAAACCAACTACGCCATCCCCTTATGGGCTGTGATCCTGGGCTCTGTGGCCTTGGGCGAACGGCTCGCGCCTCAGGCGTTCGCCGCACTGGCTTTGATCGGGCTTGGCTTGTTTGTGGCCCAGGGCGGTCTTAAGGCGGCGTTGCGCCTGATCAGCCGGTCGTCCCCCGCGGCCCGGTGAGGCCATCGGCGCGCCCGACAATAACCACTTTGGCGGGACGGGTCGTATCCTCGACCGGCACGATGTCGGCTCCGGGGTCCTCTTCGGGCTCGTCGATTTCATAGACATGGATGGTTTCAGCCTCGCCCAGATCCACGTCCCGGACGATTTTCGCGAGCGCCTCCTCATCGATCCGCGGCCCGCGCGGCGCGGCGCGTTCTTTCACCACCACGATCCGCGGGGTTTCCGAACGCGCTTCCCCCGCGCCTCTTGCGATAGGCGGATTTTCAAAAATCGGCGCCAGGGGCGCGGCCATCCCGGCTGCAAGCTGGCCCCCCTGACGCGGCGCGCGGGGCAAGGGATCGGGCTCGATGACGGTCTGATTGTGCAACCGGCCGATCGAGGGATCGAGTTCGCCGCGGAGATAGACGGCCGCCTGTCCCAGAAGCCGGACGCTGGAGAGCGTTTGGATGGCGCGGACATAGCCGCCGCGACGAGAGGCTTGGAAGCCTACGACGCTGTCCAAATCCAGGCGGTCGCACCAATAGGGCGCGAGGTCGGCGAAGGACGCCCCTGTCACTGGGTCTTCGTTGACGTGCAAGCCGGGTGAGAAGAAGCGGGACACGAAATCATAGGGCTTGTCCTCGTCCGCTGCTGCGGTGACCGCAAGGCAACCCTGTCGGGGACCGCGGATCAGTTTGGCGATGGCGGCGAAGTCGGGACGCATGGTCCTGACGGCGTCCTCGTTGTCGAGGACCACATTGGCGAACTCGCCGGTGAATGCGTCCACGATCCGCGCGTCTTCAAGGGCTGGAGCGAGGTCCGCTGGGGGTTGCCAGGGCGTGCGCACCCGACGCGGCAGATCGAGCGTGTAGCCGTCCTTGGTTTTCCGCACGATCAGAGCGCCAGCCTGGGTGTCGAACACCGCAAGCTCTAGCCCATGCTCCAGTTCGCCAAGAATCACAGCGCCCGCCGCAAGGGTGGCGTGCCCGCTCATCGGGGACTCCCCGCGCGGCGTGAACCAGCGCAATTGATAATTGCCCTTCAGACCAGCCGGCGCCACGAAGGCTGTCTGCGAGAGGCGGTTTTCCGAAGCGATGGCCTGCAGCGTGACGTCCGGGAGCCATCGCTCCATCGGAACCACAGCCGCCGGGTGGCCGGTGAAGACCCGATCGGTGAAGGTGTCGACCACCCAGATGCGCATGGCGCTCTCCTCTCGGGCGAAGCGGTTGGATCCTCGCCCTGTCGGACCCCCGAGCAGGCCGCCCTCAAACGTCACCCGACCATAGAGTATGGGCCTGAAGCCAGAGCTGCGCCAGCGCGCACACGCGCCCGGGGCGCTCAGTCGAACGGTTTCGCCGTCCACCCGTGAGCCAGGGGGCCATGGCCTGCGCCAAAGCCGGGGGCGAGACGGATGGCTTCGGCCACATAACGCCGCGCGCGATCCGTCGCCGCCGCCAGCCCAAGGCCTTGGGCGAGCCCAATGGCCACGGCGCTCGCAAGCGTGCACCCTGTGCCGTGGGTGGCGCGGGTGTGCTGGCGGGGGCTCTCAAACCAATGGCTCTGATCAGGGGTGACCAGAAGATCGCGGACGACAGGCCCCGCAATATGCCCGCCTTTCACCAAAACCGCCTTCGCCCCCAGCCGCAGCAAAGCGTCCCCGGCTCGTTCCTGAGCGGCGGCGTCCTCGACAGGAAAGCCGACCAGAGAAGCGGCCTCCGGAGCGTTGGGCGTCATCAGGGCGGCCCGCGGCGTCATCAGGACGCGGACGGCGGCCACAGCCTCCTCGTCCAAGAGCCGATGGCCCCCCTTGGCGACCATCACCGGATCGACGACCACGGGCAGCCCGGCGGCGTGGGCGTCGATGGCGGCGGCGACGCTCTCCACCGCTTCGATCGTGCCGAGCATCCCGGTCTTCCAAGCGTCTGCGCCCAAATCCGCTGTCACCGCGGCAATCTGGGCGCGCACAAGCGCCAACGGGATCGGGTGCACGTCTGTGACGCCGAGGGTGTTCTGGACGGTCACCGCCGTCACAGCTGTCATCGCAAAGCCGCCCAGCGCAGTGACGGTCTTGAGGTCCGCCTGGATCCCGGCGCCCCCGCCTGAATCGGATCCCGCAACGATCAGAACGCGTCCCTTTGTTTCAGAAGCCATGTGCGCGCCCCTGCTCTGGCGCCCTTCGCTTTGCGCCGGGAGCGCGGCCGGTCACGCGCGCGCAGCGCGTCTCCCGGGCTAACCGCGCGGTTGCCGCTCGGAGGGCGGCGGCGCATCCGCATGCGGGGGACGAAAAGAGGGGTTCAACGACCATGCGGCTGTCTATCACGCCCGCAGCGCTGCGGCCACCGCCAGAGCCTGGCGGGTCTCGGCCACGTCATGCACCCGCAGCATGTCCGCGCCCGCCTCCGCGGCGGCCAGCGCCAATGCGAGGGATCCCCCGAGCCGCTGGTTCGGCGCCTCGGCCTTGGGGTCGATTTTGGCGATCAGGCTCTTGCGGCTCGCGCCGCACAGAAGCGCCCTTTGGGTCTCGTTCTTGAGCGTGGGAATCGCCCGAATGAGGGCGAGATTGTGGGCCAGCGTTTTCCCAAAACCGATGCCGGGATCGATCCAAATCTCGGGGACGCCGGCGGCTTCGAGCCCTTCGGCCTGGGCCTTGAGGAAGGCGGCCACCTCCGCCACGACGTCGTCGTAGCGGGGCGCGGCTTGCATGGTCTGCGGCTCTCCTTGCATGTGCATGACCACGACAGGCGCCTTGAGGGCGCGGGCCTTCGCAAGGTTCGCCGGCGATCGAAAGCCCGTCACATCGTTCCAAAGCCTGGCGCCCGCGGCGAGGCCGGCCTCGGCCACGGCGGGCTTCATGGTGTCGATCGACAGCGGGGTCGCCACGCGGCGGGCAAGCGCCTCGATCACCGGCAGCACGCGGTCAAGCTCCTCCTCCGCCGTGACCGGCGCCGCCCCGGGCCTTGTGCTCTCTCCTCCAATGTCAAGCCAATCCGCCCCCTCCGCCACGAGCCTCAAGGCGTGGTCGGTCGCGGCCTGGACAGAGAAAAACCGTCCGCCGTCGGAAAAGCTGTCCGGCGTGACATTGACGATGCCCATCAGAAGCGGGCTGGGCTTGTGGTCGTTCACGGCGCCTGCACAAGTCCCAAGAGATTGAAGTCAGGGTCGCGGAACCAGCCCACCTTCGCCCCATCCGGGGAGGCCCACAGCCCATCCTCATCGTGCTGCAGAAACCCGAAGCGCTCCAGCTTGACGCCTTTGGCCAAGAGGGCGCGGGCCGCAGCGGCGGCGTCTTCCACCATGAAATTCATCACGGCGTGGGCCGCAGGCAGAGTTCCCGGGGCCTTGGCGACCCGCAAAAACCCTATCTTGCCTGCGAACTGAAGGCCAAACTGGTCCTCGCTGACGAGCGTCAGGCCCAAAATGTCCTGATAAAACTGTTTTGAGGCTTCCGGACGGCTGGTGGCGACCATCGCCTGAATTATCGCGTCTTTGAGCATAAGGGGGCGCTCCGGTGGAAGGCGGGACGATCTTAGGCTGCTCCGGTGGGGCGCGCCAAGCGCTCATCAAAAAGACCCAGGGCTCGACCCACGCCATCCGACCCAAGTCCGTTAAAAGGGGTTAAGGCGGGGGCGATCTGGCCCTCTTCAGGCTTCACCGCGGCGCTGCCTGAGCGCCTCTCCAGAGAGGCGGCCTGTCTGCGCCTTGTCGACCAGGAAGGGGTCGAGCTTGGGCGAGAGAGCCGTCGTCCTCAAGCTTGCGGCGAAAGGCCCGGAGAAGCGCATGCGAAAAGGCCTCTTCCGCCTCCAGGCGGGCTAAGCCGCGGTCTGGGCTGGGCTGACCGCCTTGTGCAATCGCACCATGAGGGCGATCCCGAAGAGCGGCGTCAACGCGTTCAGAACGGGGATCGTCATCCACACCGCAAGACAGAGCCCTGCAGCGAAAATGGCCCCCCAGGATTTGCGTCGCAGCGCCGCCGCCTCGGGCCACGGGCGGAACCTGAGCGCGGCCAGGGAGAAATACTCCCGTCCAAGCAAATACCCGTTCAAGAGCCAGTAAACGGCAAGACCCAAGACTGGAACGACCATGAGCGGCAGCGCGAGCAGGTTCAATGGCAGCGCCACACACCCAATCCGCAGCGCGGCGGCCAAGGCTTGAGGCAAGGCGAGGCTCTTGCCGCCGGGTTCGTCAGGAAAGCGCAGACGTTCCACCCGGCCGGCGGCGACATCCAAAAGAACCCCGCCAAGGATCATGGCGACCAGGGGCGCCAACACCACCGCCAGCGCGACGACGGCGACCGAAGCGGCGGCTTCCGCGCCGAAGCCGACCCAGCCCTGCCAGGGAATGAGCGGCACAAGATAGGTCAGGGCGGCCCAGACAAGCCCCACGATCAGCGTGATCGCGAGACCTGCGCAAAGCACGCCGATGCCCCTTAGAGGCTGGCCGAAGACATCAGAAGCGGCGCCCAGGACAAGGGCTGCTCCGCGCACGGTTCAAGCCTCAGGAGCCGGCGCCATCAGGCGGGGCGCGGCTCAGGCCCCCAGCCGCGGGCAGGCCTGGGGTCGTCTTCTTCATCATCGATCACAGGCAGGCTTGGGCTGGGCGGCATCGCGGGGACCTGCACGTCATCGGGACGCTCGAGCCTCTCGCCCCGGAGCACCTTCTGAATCTCCTCCCCGGTCAGGGTTTCGTATTCCAGAAGCGCCTGCGCCATGCGTTCGAGTTCGTCCCGGCGGTCGGTCAGGATGCGGCGGGCCTCGTTGAAGCCATGGTCGACGAGCCGTTTGACTTCGGCGTCGATTTTCTTGGCGGTTTCCTCAGAGATGTTCTGCTGCCGCGCGACGCTCATGCCGAGAAAGACTTCATCCTGGTTCTCGCCATAGGCCACGGTCCCGAGTTCCTCGGAATAGCCCCAACGGGTGACCATCATGCGAGCGAGCCGGGTGGCCTGCTCGATATCGGAAGAAGCCCCGGAGGTGATCTTTTCCTTGCCGAAAATGATCTCTTCGGCCACCCGGCCGCCGGCGAGGACCGCCATGCGGCTCATCATCTGCTCGTAGCTCATAGAAAGCTTGTCCCGCTCCGGCAGCTGCATCACCATGCCCAGTGCCCGCCCCCTCGGAACGATGGTCGCCTTGTGCACGGGATCGGTGGCCGGCACGTTGAGCGCCACCACCGCGTGACCGCCCTCATGATAGGCGGTGAGCTTCTTTTCCTCTTCCGACATGGCCATAGAGCGCCGTTCAGCGCCCATCATGACCTTGTCTTTGGCGTCCTCGAATTCCTTGGAAGTCACCACGCGCTTGCCGCGGCGGGCGGCCAGGAGCGCCGCCTCGTTGACGAGATTGGCGAGGTCGGCGCCAGAGAAGCCGGGCGTGCCGCGGGCGATGGTTTTCAGATCCACGTCCTGGCTGATCGGAACGCTCCGCGTGTGCACCCGCAGGATCTTTTCTCTCCCGACGACGTCGGGGTTCGGGACCACGATCTGCCGGTCGAACCGACCTGGGCGCAGCAAAGCGGGGTCGAGCACGTCGGGTCGGTTGGTGGCGGCGATGATGATGATGCCTTCGTTCGCCTCAAAGCCGTCCATCTCGACGAGGAGTTGGTTCAGCGTTTGCTCACGTTCGTCGTTGCCTCCGCCGAGCCCGGCGCCGCGATGCCGGCCCACCGCATCGATTTCGTCGATGAAGATGATGCAAGGCGCATTCTTCTTGGCCTGCTCGAACATGTCGCGCACCCGGCTCGCGCCGACGCCGACGAACATCTCCACAAAGTCCGAGCCCGAGATCGTGAAGAACGGCACATTCGCCTCGCCCGCCACAGCCCGGGCGGTGAGCGTCTTACCGGTTCCAGGCGGCCCCACGAGCAGCGCGCCCTTCGGGATTTTTCCCCCAAGGCGCTGAAATTTGCCGGGGTCTTTCAGAAACTCGACAATCTCTGCGAGCTCTTCTTTGGCTTCCTCAATGCCCGCCACGTCCTCAAACGTGACCCGTCCTTTGGTCTCGGTCAAAAGCCGGGCTTTGGACTTGCCAAAGCCCATCGCGCCGCGTCCTCCCGCCTGCATCTGGCGCATGAAGAAGAGCCAGACCCCGATCAGGAGGAGCATGGGCAGAAGGCTGAACAGAATATCTCCCAGAGCCGGACCAGACCTTGGCGCCTGGACGTCGACCTGCGCGCCTGCCGCGGCCAGTCTCTGCGACACGTCCGCTGTGGCGCCCGCAGGCAAGCGTGTCTCGAAACTCTCCCCTGAGGTCGTGGAGCCGCGGATCATGTCGCCTTGGATCGTGACCTGGGTGATGCTGCCCGCGGCGATATCCTGCATCAAGACGCTGTAGGGCCGGGCTGCGGCGTCCCGCCGTCCCCCTGCGCCCTGGAAGGCTGAGAAGACCAGCACCGCCACCAACAGGATCGAAAACCAAACAAACAGACTACGCACAGGCATTGCGCACCTTCTGAGGCGAGCGTTCCTTGAGGACCCCGCTGTTCAAAACAGCCAGCCCGCGGAAACGGAAAGACTACGACCTTAAGATAGGGACCCTAAAGCCAGCTGAACACCCTTGAATGCGTCGCAGTCCGCAAATGGGTCTGAAGGACCCAAGACATGGAGCGCGTGCGCCGCGGTCAGCCATCGGGCGCTCACGTCTTTCGCCGCGTCGAGGGAGATCCAGCGCCCGTTTCTGCGCAGAGCCCACTGCGCCGACGGGGTGACTGCCGCTTCATAGCCGTCCGCATGGGTTTGCAGCCAGAGCCGGCGGTCGACGATTCCGGGGACCCCGGGGAGCAGGGCCTGGGGCGCTTGCGGCGGAACCCCGCTGCGTCCAAGCAAGGCCCCCGGGTCCCGCCCGATCATGAAACCGTCGCGGTTGCGCCGGACGATCGCGCCGCCGAGGGTCTGCGCGCGCGCGCCGGCCTTGAGCGCGGCGACCAGCCGCGCCGCCCCGTGGGGCCCTGCCGCTGCAGGACGGCCGGCCGCAGCGCCGACAAGCGCGGCGAAACCCCGCAATTCGATCGCATTCTGAGGCAGACCCGCCAACAACACCGCACCCTGCCGATCGTCGAACCGCGCCGTCGCCGCCGCCCAGGCCAAAGCGGCGGCGTTCCGCCGCGCCGCCGCCGCAGCAGCCCGGGCGCCGTGCGCCGCCAGTCGGGCGCTAAGGCCCGGATCGGCTTGCAAGATCGCCCGGGCACGCGCCCGCGCGAAGGCGGGGTTGGCGTTGGCTTGGTCCTCATGCCAGACGAGGCCCTGCGCCCTCGCCCAGGCCCGCAGCCGAGCCCGACCGAGCGTCAAAAGCGGCCGGGCGAGCACGAGGCCCTGTCCCTCAGGCCAGACAGGACAAGGGCTCCAGGCCCGCATGCCGGCTTGTCCCCAAAGGCCTGTGCGTCCGTATTTGATCAGGGTGGTTTCGGCTTGATCGTCCTCGGTGTGGGCAACCGCTATGACGACGGCGCCGACATCTTTGGCCGCCTCCGCCAGGGCGCGATAGCGGCCTCGGCGGGCGGACGCCTGGTCTGTCGCCGCCTCGCCGGCCCAGGAGAGGCGCCGGATGACGGGCTGCGCCCCGAGCGACTGCGCCCGCAGCGCCGCCGACGCCGCGACCGCCGCCGAGCCGTTTTGCACCGCATGGTCCACGATCAAGGCGAAGAGAGACTGATGCGGCGACGCCTGGCGCAACAAGGCGAGCAGAGCGAGGCTGTCGCCGCCTCCGGAGACTGCGACCGCCAGAGGGCGGTCTCCGCCTGCGCGCCAGAGCGCGCGTAATGCGTTCGGATCAACCGGGGCCGCAGCCATTCCGGCGCTGTTCTTGAGCCGCCTGGCTGCGGGTCGTCTGGGAGGCGCGCGGGTGCGCCGCTGAGTCCCGGAACGCCAAACAGGCGTCTGCGCGCATCCCCATCCCCGCGAGCGAAATCCCAAGGCGCAGGAGAGCCGCCGCGGCCTGGTTGCGGGGCCCAGGATCATCTTTATGCATCTGCAGATAATCTGCGAAGGCTGTGGCGGCGTTTTGATACTCGCCCTGCCCCAGCATGGTGAAGGCGAGCCAATAGCGTGCGTCCGGCGCGTCTTCGGCGGAGGGAAAGCGCTGCAGATAGTCTGCGAACGCGGCCTCGGCGTCCGGCAGGGGCGCGGCGAACAAAAGCTCCCTGGCGCCTCGAAAGGCGGCGGCGGCGGCTTCAGGATCGAGCGCCGAGGCGGCTGGAACGGGGGCGTCTGCGGGGATCACGCCCAGAACCCCTGTCGCCGCGTTTCGGGCTTCAGCGATCCGGTCATCCTGGGATGGCGGGGCCCCATAACCCGCCGCAGGAGCGTCTTCGCCTGGTGGCGCTGAGACGCTTTGCTGCAAGGCCTGGTTGGCCTCGGCCATCTCCGACACCAACCGCTGCAGCCTCGCCACGTCCTGCCGCGCAACCCGGAGCGCCATCTGGAGCCGCTCGTTCTCCGCCGTGGTCTGGGTGACAAGGAACTCGAGTTCTTCAATCCGATCTTGGCGGGATGCGGCTTCAGCGGCCACCGGATCCGGGGTGAGGACGGGCGCTGGAGCTTGAGCGACGGCGCCGGACGCCGGCATCGCCAGAAGGGCCGCGGCCGCAAGCGCGCACAACAAGCCTGGGAAGGCGGACTGTCTTGTCATGGAATGTGGGCTAAGCCTGGGTTGCGGAAAAAAGATGGCGATCCCCAAAACAAGATGGCGCAGACGAAAAGGCGGCCCGCCAGGATTTGGCAGGCCGCCGGTTTCCGTCAAGCGCGCGCAAGGATCAGCTGACCGCGCCCGACACGATTTGGGTGTGGGCGTTCCGATTGACGCTCCAAGCCTCTTCGGTCGCCCGCGGATCGATGGGACGTTCCTTGCCGTAGGACACGGTTTCTATCCGCGCTGCCGGCACCCCGAGCGAGACGAGATAATCCCGCGCCGCCGCGGCCCGACGCGCGCCGAGCGCGAAATTATATTCCCGGGTGCCGCGTTCGTCGCAATTGCCAGCGATCAGCACCCGAACGGCGGGATAACGCTGCATCCAGGCGGCCTGGCGCTCCAGCGTGGTCCGGGACTGAGCGGTCAGCGAGAAGCTGTCATAATCAAAGAAGACGCGATCCCCAACGCTGGCCTGGAAGTCTTGCACCGAGCCCGGGACGGGGCCTTGCGGCGCGGGCGTGGGCGCAGGGGCTGTCGGCCGTGGCGCCGGCGCGGCTGGGGCCGGGGCCTCTACGGTGGGAAGCGGCGGGCGCGCCGGCTCGGGGGGGCTGGCGCATGCCGCGAGGCCCGCGGCGATGAGAACAGTAACGATAAGCTGACGCATAAGGTTTTCGCTCCTCTCAGGGACCACGGTCGTGGCGGCCCGACCTATAAGGCCGTTGTGCAAAACTTTGGCCACACCCCTCTTCAGCTAATAGGGCCTTTTCGAACGCCACAAGTCAAAACGCGTCTTGGGCGGTTAAAAGGTCTGCCTTGTCTGGCGCCAAGCCGCCCTAAAGACACACTCGCCATCAGCAAGCCTTCCTTCAAATCAAGGCAAAAGCGGGGACCAGGCAGGGTCCACCGCGCTGGTCTGGGTCCGCATTTGACGCAAATTACGGCCCGTGATGTCGATGGACCATAATTGCGAGGGTCCGCCCCGAGTTTCGCGGGCGAACATGATCACCCGTCCATTGGGGGCCCAGGTGGGGTTGTCGGTGAGATAGGCCCCAGCGATGGTCCGCTCATCAGAGCCGTCGGCGTTCATCACGCCGAGCTGGAACGGCTCCCCCGAGGCGTTGGCGGCCCCCTGACGGATAAAGGCGATGACGTCATCGGCGGGCGACCAAACCGGCGCGTCATAGCGGGCGCCTTGCGTAAAAGAGATGCGCTGGGCGCCTGAGCCGTCCGCCCCCATCACGTAGAGCTGAGAAGACCCCGAGCGGTCTGAGGAGAACACGATCCTGGTTCCGTCCGGGCTAAAGGAGGGGCTTGTGTCGATGGCGGGGTGGTTGGTGAGGCGGGTGGTCTGGCGCGTCCGCAAGTCCATCCGCATGATCTCGATATTGCCCCCAAAGTCCTGCGCGTAGAGGATGGCGCCGCCATCGGGCGAAAACCGCGGGGCGAAGGTCATGGCCGATCCATCCACCAGGAGCTCCCGGCGATTGGTCTCAAGATTATAGAGATAGACCCGCGGCCGATCGCTCTCCAGCGAGAGGAACGTGATCTGCTGCATCGTTGGGGAGAAGCGCGGCGTGAAGGCTTGGAACGACGCGGGCGTGATGAAGGCCGGGTTTGCGCCATCCTGGTCCATGATCATCAGCCGGGAGCTGCGCCCAGCGCCTGCAGCGCCGCTTTCGGCCACGAACACGATGCGGGTGTCGAAATAGCCGCTGACCCCTGTGAGCCGCTCATAGGCCTGATCAGCGATCCGGTGGGCGATGCGCCGCCAATTATCGGGCAGGGTCGCGTACTGAAAAGCGATCAACCGTTCTTCGCCCAGCACGTCATAAAGTTCAAAGCGCACCCGCACCCGGCCGTCGCTCAAGGATTGCGCCTCCCCGATCAGCAGCGCCTCGGCCCGCAGCACCCGCCAATCGGGAAAAGCCGGGGGCACCCCGATCGTCTCCCGGCGGATAAAGGAAGCCGGATCCAAGGGCCGAAACAGGCCCGAACGCTCGAGATTGGCCCGGATCACGCCAGCGATCTCCGCGCCGATCTGATCGGCGGCGGGATCAAGGCCCTCGAAACCGGCCACAGCGATGGGCATGGGATTAAAGAAACCCTGTTCAACGCTCGCTCGCACCTGGGCCGCCGCCGCGGCGGAGAGGCCAAGGACCAAAGCCAGCGCAAGGCCTAAACGGCTCAACCAGGAGATCAAGACACTCATCATAGCGGTCACCATTCTTGGGGTCAGGCGGATGCGGAGGGATGCTTAGTTTCTGCGCGGGCAGCGCGGGCCGAAGCACAGCTCGATTTGTCGCCACAAATCATAATTGTCCGGGCCCTCCGGCTCGCGTGGAAAAGGATAGGGATCGCAGGCTCGGGCCGCGCGCACCGCTTCGTCAAGCACCGCCTGCCCGCCCGCGCCTGAAACAAGCGCCGGCCGGTCCACGCCGTTCGGCATGATCCGACCCTGTCGATTGAGCCTCACCGTGACCTCGATCCTGAGCTCTGGCGTGTCATTGAGCTGGTTCCAGCACCGGTTCATCACGACATGACGATAAAGCAGGCTTGAGAAGCGATCGCTCAGTCGGGCCGTTTCGGCCTGGCCGCGGCCTGCGCCGGGCCGGATCTGGTCGCTGTCGCGGGCGTTGTCTGGACGATCCGCGGCGGCGGGGTCCGCGTCATTGTTCTGATTGATCCGGCTCCGGAGCTCGGCGAGGTCGAGTTGCGGCGGCGGAGAGCGAGGAGCGTCGCGCGAAACCGGGGGCGGGGCCGCGAGGGGCGCCGGCGCGGGTTGCTCCTCCGCCGGAGGCTCTGCGGCGACCGGCTCGGGCTCCTCCTCAAGCAGCGGCGCAAGCGCCTGCACGTCGGTGGTCTCCCCAAGGACGATGTCGATCGGCACGACTTCTCCCGCCTCGCCCGCGCGACGCAGCGGATCGGGCCAGGGGGCCAGGATCAGGGCCAGCGCCAGCGCATGCACCGCCGCCGACAGGAACGCCGAGGGCCAGCCCATGGTTTATTCCCCGCCTTCCAGGGCTTCGGGGTCCGGCCTTCGGGCGACAGCGCCCTGCGGATCAGTCACGATCCCCAGATTGCGATAGCCGGCGGTGGACAGCATCGCCATGACCTCAGCCACCGCGCCGTGGGGGGTTGCGGCGTCCGCGCGGATGAAGATCCGGCGATTATAGCCCCCCTCGGCGATGGCGGTGAGCTTGGCGAGGAGCTCGGGCTTGGGCGTTTCTTCATTTTGCAGGAAAATCGCGCCGTCTGCGTTGATCGTGACGCTTAAGGGGTCGGCTTCGGTCTGCATCTGCTCGGCGCGGGTCTCGGGCAGATTGACTTCGATCCCGGCGGTAAGCAGCGGCGCCGTCACCATGAAAACGATCAGCAGCACGAGCATCACATCCACAAACGGGGTGACATTGATCTCCGCCATCAAGCCGCGGCGGCGGCGACGGCCGTTCCGGCCCCGGCCAGCGGAGGCGGGTCCCAGACCCGCCATCAGAGGCGCTCGCCCAAGCGCCGGGAGATCCGGGCGGCGACTTCGTCGGCGAAACCCTCAAGACGATCCCCGAGGCGCTCGGCCTGGGTGTTGAAACTGTTGTAAAACACGACCGCTGGGATCGCCGCGACCAGCCCAAGGGCCGTGGCGAAGAGAGCCACAGCGATGCCTGGCGCCACCACGGCGAGACTCGTCGTTTGTTCTTGAGCGATATTGGTGAAGGCGTTCATGATGCCCCACACCGTGCCGAAAAGGCCGATAAAGGGCGCAGAAGCCCCAATCGAGGCCAAAACCGGCAGGCCTTTCGTGGCGC
Source organism: Alphaproteobacteria bacterium (assembly GCA_018971945.1). GTDB lineage: Bacteria > Pseudomonadota > Alphaproteobacteria > Caulobacterales > Aquidulcibacteraceae > REEB509. Next base: position 14,774 of record JAGWZH010000061.1, read on the forward strand.
GCTGCAACTCCCGAGCGATCGCCCCTTGCATCAGCCGGTCGCAGCGCTCCTGCAAAAGGCTTGCGCCGATTTGGGTGATTTGCGGCGTCCGGCGGGCTTCCCGCCATTCCCGCGCCGCGGCGGCGAACACCCGCCCGAGCGCATCTGAGGCCCGATCCGACACCCGATCATCGAGGTCTTCGATCGATTGCCCCGACCAGAAGGCGCGTTCGAACTCCTTGGCCCTCTTCTCCACCTCGCCGAAATGCATGGCCCGATCGAACGCGACCCTCCATGACCAGAGCGACAAACCGATCAGGACGAGCATCACTCCTTTTTCGATGATGTCGGCCTGCTGCACCAGGCTCCACACCGACAACGCGTGCACATTGGCTTCCATGCGCTTCCCGTCCTTATCCCGCCTTGTGGGTTCACCGAACACCGCTTTGCAAAGCCCGGTCAAACCCTTCGTGCCGCCGCCGCAAACCTCATGCCTCCGCCACAATGGCTGGCGAGGCCCCGATTGGCGGGCGGAAGCGCCCCACGCCGACGATCCCCTTCGGCGCCAATGTCTAGTGGTGAGGCATGACTTTGGCGAAAGAGAGATGAAAGCGCGCGGCTAGCTGGGCTGCAGATAGGGGCCAAGAGCGGCGCGCAGCGCGGGAGGCGGCTTGCGGGGCCGTCCGTTCAGGTCGATGCAGCAGGCCTCAATCTCTGCCGCGCAGAGGGCGTCTCCGCCCCGCCACAAGGTCTGAGCGATGAGCAGGCGGGGGCCTTTGACGGCGTTGAAGAGCGTTTCCACCAAAAGCGCGTCGTCCACCCGCGCGGGCTTCAAGAACCGCACCGCGATTTGGGTCACGGAGAAAGCGATAGGCTCAGGCTCGGCCAACAGAACCTGGTGGGCGAGACCAATGGAGCGCACGAAATCGGACCGGCCCCTTTCGAAAAAGCGGAGATAATTGGCGTGGTAAACCACGCCCGTGAAGTCGGTATCCTCGTAATAGATGCGGATTGGCAGAAGGTGCGCGCGGGCTTCGAACCGCCCGGCCGTCGGAACATCGTCATGGGTCATCGGGGCGCTCAGAGGGGGCTTTTCACCCCTGTTTGGGCTTCGCTGAGAGCCCAGAGGCGGTCCGCCGCCGCGGGATCGACCGCCCAGGACCGCACCCCTGTGACGCTCAGATCTTCGTCGGGGACGCCGAGGGCCACGTCGCAATCCTCGCAGTAAAGACCGCCCATTCCTGCAAGCTGTGGGCTTGTTGCGGCCCAGACGCTGGTGGCAGCCCCCTGCTCAGGCGTCTTAAAGCGGGGATCGACCTTCCCGTCGGCGTCGATCCAGCCAAAAGCCATCATCTCTTCGCGCGCGAGGCTCCGCTGCAGATCGGTCATGATCCCGCCAGGATGAACGGCGAAGGCCCGCACGCCGTATCCCTTGGCGCGCGAATCCAGACCGACGGCGGTAAGGCTGTTGGCGGTCTTGGCCTGACCATAGGCGCGCCATTTGTGATAATCGCGCCGCGTCCAATGCGGGTCGTCGAAATCCACCGGGCTCAGACGGTGGCCGAGGGAGGAGAGACAAACCACCCTGCCGCCCCCGCTTTGTCCCGCCTGCGCCAAGACTGGCCAAAGCCTGGCGATGAGCTGCCAATGGCCGAGATGATTAATGGCGAATTGGCTTTCATAACCCCGGCCGTCGCGATCGAGCGGGCAGGCCATGATGGCGGCGTTGCAGATCAGGATCGGCACAGGCCGCCCCTCGGCCAGGATCGCGTCGGCAAAGGCGTCGATGGAGGCGGGATCGGCCAGATCGAGCGCCGCAGGCTGCGCCCGTGGGATCGACGCCAGGGCTGCTTTGGCCTTGTCCTGGCTGCGTCCAGGCGCGATCACGTCGGCTCCGGCGTCGGCGAGCGCCCGGCTCGTCTCAAGCCCGATCCCGGAATAGCCGCCGGTGACGATCGCCCGCTGCCCGTTGAGCCCGATGCCATTGAGGACGTCCCAGGCGGTGGAGTGGGCGCCGAAACCGGACCTGATGGGTGTTTGCGTCGTCATGATCGTTCCTCTTCCTGAGCATCCTGAGCGCATAGACGCGGCTTCGGCTTATTGCAGGGTCTCGTCGTCATCGTCAGTGATCAGCACGGCCCCTGGCGGCGCTTTGCCTTCTTCGAAAGCCGCCCGGTGGGAGGGATCGCCAAGATTGAGCAGAAAGGTCGTCCATGATCCGTCGGCGCCTAGAACGGCGGCCGTCCATTCTCCTTCGTCGTCCGCTGCGAACTGCGAGATGACCAAGGCCCCGTCTTCATTGGAAAACCCTTCGCCGTCGCCCTGGATCACGCCTCCCAGATAGCCCTGGAACAGCGCCAAAAGCACATTGGGGATATTGGCTTCGGACGCCTCATCGTCGGACTCGTCTTCATCGTCTGGCGCGGCGATCAGGATCTGCAGAGCATAGATCGCCTTCACCTTATCAAGCTGCTCTTTGACCCAACGGGCGGCGTTTTTCGGTTTGGCGTCTTTCAGCTCCGCGTGGAAATCGGCCAGTTCTTCCTCGACGATGTCGCCGACCCCCCGCTCGTCTCGGGTGACGTCGCAGAGGGGCGTGCCCTCCGCACCATAGACCCGCAAAAAGCTCCAGGCGTCTGTCTCGTCTTCGCCGGTTTCTTCCACAGCGAAACTGACGCCCTCATAGCCGAGATCGGAGAGAGCGTCCTGCAATTCGGCGAGGGAGGGGATGGCGGTGGAAGGGGTGAGCAAGCGGATGAAATGGCCCATGATCGTCTCTCTCTCCCTCCAGCCGCGACCCGAACAACGCTTATCGCCTAGCCGCGGTGCGGTCACGCCCATTTTGGCTCTGGCCAGGGTCAAGCAAGCGTGACGAAGGCCGACGAAGTGAAACGCGCTATCGGCCCTGGTGGCAAAGAGAAAATAATCGCACAGGGCGGTGGCGCCCGCCGCCTCGAGCCCGCCGATCAGTGCGGTCGCAGCCTCTTCCTGGCCTACTTTTGCACCGCCGCTTACACGGTATCGAAGTTCGATCGATTGACGCCGAGATTTTCCTTCGCCCACGCGAAGAGCTCATCCTTCGTTGCGGGCTTGGGCGCGCCAGAGAGCATCAGCGTCTTCAGCCAATCCCTGCCCCGCGCCGCACGCTCCACCGCAGCGGCCGCGGAGACTTTTCGCATATCCTCTTCGTCCGCGCTCATCCACGCGTTCTCTCGGACAGAATTGTCGCGAGTTCTCGCAAACCTATCGCTTCAACGCCATTGCCCTTGGCGTATCGTTCGTGTCCGCCGTACACGATGTAGGCGCGCGATGGCTGCACGTCCTCCATCGCCGCGTGGAAACCCTTCTCGATCTTTGGCGCGCTTGATCGCTTGATTTCGATTGCCCAGCGCTCGCCGCCG
>JAGWZH010000062.1 GCA_018971945.1 Alphaproteobacteria bacterium
GGGCGGTTGCTGGGCGGGCGGTTGCAGGGCGGGCGGTTGCAGGGCGGGCGGTTGGAGTTGCCTTGCGCCCGGAGACGTCGGACAACACCCAACACCCAAGCAAGGACTTCCCCCATGGCAGAGCCTGAACCCTACGTGCCCCCCAAGGTCTGGACCTGGAACAAAGACGCGGCGGGGCGTTTTGCGGCCATTAATCGCCCGATCGCCGGTCCGACCCATGACAAGCAATTGCCTCTAGGGCGCCATCCCTTGCAGCTTTACTCGCTTGGCACGCCGAACGGGGTCAAAGTCACGATCATGCTCGAAGAGCTGCTTGCGCTTGGACATGCTGGCGCTGAGTACGACGCCTGGCTGATCAACATCATGAGCGGGGAGCAATTTTCCTCAGGCTTTGTGGCAGCGAACCCCAACTCGAAGATCCCAGCGCTTGTCGACCGGAGCGGGCCAGAGCCGGTCCGCGTGTTCGAATCCGGCGCGATCCTCGCCTATCTTGCGGCCAAATTCGGGGATGCGTTTGTGCCGTCTGATCCCGCCATGCGCGCCGAATGCTGGTCGTGGCTGTTTTGGCAGGTCGCCTCGGCGCCGTTCCTTGGGGGCGGGTTTGGCCATTTCTACGCCTACGCGCCAGTCAAGATCGAATACGCCATTGACCGCTACGCCATGGAGACCAAGCGACAACTGGACGTGCTTGACCGTCACCTGGCGGATAAGACCTATCTTTGCGGGGAGACCTATTCGATCGCCGACATGGCCGTCTGGCCATGGTATGGGGCCATGGCCAAGGGATTATTGTACGGCGCTGGCGAATTTTTGGCCGTTCACGAATATGAGCGCCTTAACCGCTGGGCCGACCAGATCGGGGCCCGCCCGGCGGTCCAAAGGGGACGCATGGTCAATTGCACATGGGGCGATCCCGCAAAGCAGCTGCATGAACGTCACGATGCGAGCGACTTCGAGACCCAGACCCATGACAGAAGGACAGCGCGGGGAGAAACCGCCTGAAGACCCGACATCGCCTGCGGCTGTGCGAGCCCTCTCGTCAAGGCCCCAAGGTTGCGATGCTCCATCGGGTGATGTCCTTAGCCTGACCGGAGCCTTGTTTGACCCGTTCGTCATTTGGAGAGACGCATGAACCTTTTTGACCATTTCGCCATGACCATCGACGGCAAGAGCATTGCGGGCGAGGCGTTTATCGATGTGGTCAATCCAGCGACGGGGGAAACCTTTGCGCGGGCCCCGGACTGCACCCCTGCCCAGTTGGACGCCGCCGTCGCCAGCGCGCAGCGCGCCTACCCATCCTGGCGCGCCAGGCCCATCGCCGAACGCCAAGCGCTGGTGGCCGAAGCGGGCCAGCGTCTCATGGCCAAGGCCGAAGAGATGGCGCGTCTGTTCACCCTTGAGCAGGGCCGGCCCGTCGGCGCCGCCAAGCAAGAAATCCAGTTGGGAGGATACTGGCTGACCCAGGTCGCCAAAGCTGCGCCGCCGCGCCACATCATTGAGGACAGCCCGACCCAACGGATCGAGACGGACTATGTGCCGCTGGGTGTTGTCTGCGCCATCGCTCCCTGGAACTTTCCCGTGTCGCTGGCGATGTGGAAGGTCGCGCCAGCCCTTGTGGCCGGCAACGCCATGGTGCTGAAGCCGTCGCCCTTCACCCCGCTCTGCACCCTCAAGATCGGCGAATTGTTCCAAGAGATCCTGCCTCCTGGGGTCTTGAATGTCGTCTCCGGCGGCGATGCGCTTGGCCCGTGGATGACGGCCCATCCGGGTTTTGCAAAGATTTCGTTCACGGGATCGACCGCCACGGGCAAGAAGGTGATGGAGACCGCCGCCAAAGATTTGAAACGGATCACACTTGAGCTGGGCGGCAACGACGCGGCCATCGTGCTTCCAGACGTCGATCTCGACGAGGTGGCGCATAAGATTTTTTTCGGGGCTTTCTTCAACACGGCCCAGATTTGCGTGGCGACGAAGCGGCTCTATGTCCACCAAGACATTTATGAGGGCTTGCGCGACCGGCTCGCAGCGATCGCCCGGGCGACCCGCATGGGCGACGGCGCGGAGCAGGGAACGGTGTTGGGGCCGATCCAGAACAAACGCCAATATGACCGGGTGATGGGGCTCTTGGAGGACGCCCGCGCCAATAATCTCACCCTTATCGAAGCAGGCCCGGTCCCTGCATCCGGTTATTTTGTGCCTGTGACGATCGTGGACGACCCGCCCGAGGACAGCCGGGTCGTGCAGGAGGAGGCGTTCGGTCCGATCCTGCCCATGATGCGCTTTTCCGATATCGACGAGGTCATCGCGCGGGCCAACGCAAGCGAATATGGTCTTGCCGGGGCCGTCTGGTCTTCTGACGTCGACGCCGCCATCGGCATCGCCAAGCGCATGGAGACCGGAACAATCTGGGTGAACCAAAACCTCAATCTGCGTCCTGACACCCCTTTCGCCGGCCATAAGCAGAGCGGGTTCGGCGTCGAGAACGGCATGGAGGGGCTGTTGGAGTTCATGGCGCCCCGATCGATTTACGTGTCGAAGGCAGGCTAGCGTGCGACGGGGCCTCGAGGGCTCGGCCACAAGCGTCGCAACGCGCCCAAAGGAGTGACGTTGGGCGTTTTCCGCCGTCCCAGGCAGGCGGCGCAAGCCCGACAGGTCGATCGCGCGAAGCCGCTTGGAGAAGGCCGGACAACGCCCGCGCCTGCGGTCGAGGAGCGAACCCGTCGCCTCTCCGCCGAGGCTTTTGTCCATCGCGTCACAAGGACCGACGGGGGGCGCCAGTCGGCTTCAAGACCAGCCTCCTCTCCCCGGCGACGCCCTTGCGCCTGAGGCGCACGGCCGCATGGCGACCGCCCCCGGCGGAAAGACCCTTTGAAGCGGCGAGGGTCGGGCGGGTTCCAAGACCGCGGCCTGACAGGACCGGCGGCGTCCGCCCGGGCCGCCTCGCCCACACCTCGCCGTCGGGCTGCCCCCTTCGCTGGCCTGACCCCGTCGCTGGCCTGACCCCGTCGCTGGGCTGACCCCGTCGCTGGCCTGACCCCGTCGCTGGCCTGACCCCGTCGCTGGGCTGACCCCGTCGCTGGGCTGCGGCCGCTCTAAAAAAGCCCTCAGCGAAGGCTTGCAGCCAAGCCGTTCGTCGAAAGATAGGCGCGCCCGTCGCGTCGCTCGGAAGCGCAAAGATCGGCAAAGCAGCCAAGAGCCGGGGTCCAAAAGCGGGGCGAGACGGCCCTCCGGCTCCGTTCCGCGGCGTCAGAGAGATTTTGCAAAGGCCTCAAGGCCTTCGGGGTCGTTCAGCGCTGTTGTTTCGGCGTCGGGAGCGGTGCGCTTCACCATGCCTGAGAGTTGTTTGCCCGCTCCAGCCTCGGCGAAACGAGTCACCGCCCCGCCCGTCGCCGCGGCCATCCATGCGACGCTTTCCCTCCAGCGGACCCGGCCCGTGACCTGTTCCACCAGGAGGTCGCGGATACGGGCGGGCTCGTGAACAGGGCGGGCGGATACATTGGCCACCAGAGGAACCGCCAATGGCGCGATGACAACGCCCGACAGCGCCTCGCGCATGGCGTCCGCCGCAGGGGCCATCAGGGGCGAATGAAAAGGCGCGGAAACATTGAGCGGAACTGCGCGGACGGCCTTCGCCTTGGCTGCAGCGATCGCGGCGTCGATCCCTTCTTTGGTCCCCGAAATGACGACATTGCCGATATTATTGTCGTTGGCGACGACGACCACGCCGGCCTCCTGCGCCTCCGCCACGATCTCCTCCGCGAGCGCGAGGTCGACCTTCCCGATCAAGGCGGCCATGGCGCCCCGCCCCACCGGCACGGCCGCCTGCATGGCCTGACCGCGGATGCGCAACAGGCGAGCGGCCTCCGCGACGGAGAGGGCCCCGGCGGCGGCCAAGGCGCTGTATTCTCCAAGCGAATGGCCGGCGACAAAGCCCGCTTTGGTCACCGGGACGTGGAACTCCTTGTCCAAAGCGCGCATGACGGCCAGGCTGACCGCAAACAGTGCGGGTTGGGTATTGGCGGTGAGGGTCAGCTGGTCTTCCGGGCCAAGAAAAATCAGCCGCGAAAGGCTCTCGCCGAGAGCCTCGTCCACCTCCTGGAACACTTCCCGCGCAGAGCCGAAAGCGTCGAAGAGGTCTTTGCCCATGCCGGGGGCCTGAGCGCCCTGGCCCGGAAACACGAATGCGATGGTCATTCGGGCGGCTTAACCGCAGGCCCCTTGCGGGTCAATCGGCCCGCATGGCGGAGCAAGGACCAGCGTCGGCGTGGTTCAAGATCCCAAGACAGAGCGCGGCGCGGGCTCACGCCATCGGGGCGCAAAGACGACGCTTTGCGGCCTCGGCCCTGGGCAAAGTGGCCAGCGCAGGTTTTGGGGGGCCTTGATGGCGGGTTGAAAAAGCCAAGGCCACGCGGCCGCTGCGGGGCTTGGTCTCAGGCGGCGAGGAGCGAGGCCGCCTTCCTCCGCCCGTCAACCGCCGCGGCGATGGCGGTCCGGCCGCAAGGGGGGGCCCTGGCGACCCCGTACCGCTGGCCGATCAAGGCCACGCCGGGTCAAGACGGAAGAGTTCGTCAGGGCGAGAAAGGCGGCGCGCGCTCCCGACAATGATGGGCGCAGGACGGTCCTTCCCGAGCTTGAACGTCGGCGCTGGCGTCGCCAAACCTCATGGCGCGGCGGAACCGCTGCGACGGTCATGCCCAACGTCTCGAGAGCTTGCAGGGCCGCCAAGGCGCTGGCCAGAAGAGCGGCAGCCTGCGCCGGACAGATCATCTGCTGCCTAACCTGGACAACTCGTGTGCTCCCCAAAAGAGCAATCCAATCGCTGCTTGCCTTCAGCGCGCCCTTCGGTCATAAGCCCGGGTTCATTTGGACCGCGGTCGCCGGGACTTGTCCCGATCAGCGAACCACCGTCCGCCCCGCACTCCCGGCGGGGCGAGCGCCGCGGACTTTCTGGGAAAGGAACAGAGTGTGAGCGACACGCGCTTTTACGAGCACGTCTTTATTGCCCGTCCAGACCTCAGCCAGCAGCAGGTGGAAGCCATCATCGAGCAGGTGGCGGCGACTGTGGAAGAACTCGGCGGCAAGACCGGCAAGAAAGAATATTGGGGACTGAAGTCTCTGACCTACAGGATCAATAAGAACCGCCGGGGCCACTACGCGCTGGTCAATATCGAGGCGCCTCCCGCTGTCGAGTTGGAGTTACGTCGCCGCCAGTCCATCAACGAGGACATTATCCGCGCCCGCACCTTCCGGGTCGACGCGCTGGATGAGGAGCCTTCCGCGATGATGACCCGCAAAGACCGCGATGAGCGTCGCCGCGCCCGCCGGGAAGGCCGCGACGACAGCGGCGGCTATGAGGGCGGCGACGACTTCTCTCAAGCCGGCGAAGAATAATCCGTAAGGCAAGAGGCAAAACCCATGAGCACTAAAGGCAAAAAGGGCGCCGACAAGGCCGGCGGGATGAACATCACCAATATCCCGACCAGGCGTCCCTTCGGGCGGCGGCGCAAAGTGTGTCCCTTCTCCGGCGAGGCGAGCCCCAAGATCGATTACAAGGACGTCAAGCTTCTTCAGCGTTTCATTTCCGAGCGGGGCAAGATCGTGCCTGCGCGGATCACCGCGGTCTCCGCCAAGAAACAGCGGGAATTGGCCATCCACATCAAACGGGCCCGCGAACTCGCGTTGTTGCCCTTCGCCGTGAAATAGGGAGAGCAGACCATGCAAGTCATTCTCCTTGAGCGTGTCGATAATCTTGGCGCGATCGGCGACGTGGTGACGGTCCGTCCGGGCTTTGCGCGTAATTTCTTGTTGCCCAGCCACAAGGCTCTGCGCGCGACTGAAGCGAACTTGAAGAAATTCGCCGCCCAGCGCGCTGAGATTGAGGCGCGCAACGCCGCCACGCGCGCCGAGGCCGAGCAACACGGCGCGGCCATTGACCGCAAGTCCTATGTGCTGATCCGGCAAGCTGGGGAAAGCGGCCAATTATATGGTTCGGTGTCGGCCCGTGACATCGCCGAAATCCTGATCGCCGATGGACACCCTGTGGCGCGAAACGCCGTGCAGATGGAGAAGCCGATCAAGGCGATCGGGGTCTACGCGGTGAAGGTGCGGTTGCACGCGGAGGTCGTCAAAACCATCACCATGAACGTCGCGCGCAGCCAGGACGAGGCTGACAGGCAAGCCAAAGGGGAAAATGTCATCGCAGCGAACGCCGCAGCGGAGCGCGCCGAGAGCGACGCCCGCAACGCCGAGCTGGCTGCGGTCGCCGCCGAGGCCGCCGCTGAGCGGGGCCCTGGCGAGAGCTGATCAGCCCAGAAAAGCCCGACCATTCAAGCGGGGCCCTTTGAAAAGGGCCCCGCTTTTTTGTCCCGGCCGAGCGGCGGCGCTGCGGATCCGCCTGAGGCGGGCTGAAGGACGGACGCCCTCCTGGCGGTCCCGCGCGGTTTGGAAAGAGCCGTTTAGAGAAAGAATCAAAAACCCGAATCGGGTCAAACTCTCCGCATGGCTGACGACAGCGACGTTCCCCTGCGCGGCGGGCCGCCCTTCGCGCCGGCGTCCCTCACGCCGGGCGCAGCCCCGCATAATATCGAGGCCGAACAGGCGCTTCTGGGAGCGATCCTGTTCGAAAACGAAATCCTCCACCGGGTCGGCGAGCATTTAAAGCCGCATCATTTCTATGACCCCGTGCATGGCCAAATCTTTCAGGCGGCGGCGCAGCTGATCGCGTCGAACAAGCTTGCCGACGGGGTGACCCTGAAAGAGCATTTCGCCAAGCAGGGCTCTCTCGCCGATATCGGCGGAGCGTCTTATCTGTTGCAGCTTTTGGAGCGGGCGGCGCGGCTCACCGCGCATGCGCGCGAGTACGCAGACCTCATCTATGATCTCGCCTTGCGGCGGGAATTGATCCTGGTGGGCCAGGAGATTGCGACTTTGGCCCAAGACCCGCCTTTGGGCGCGGCCGCTTCCGACATCATCGAGGAAGCCGAAAAGACCTTGTTCGCCATCGCCGAAACCGGCGCCAGCAATGGCGGTTTCTACGCCTTCTCCGAAGCCCTCGCCTCCTCGATCGAGACGGCGGCCGCAGCCTATGAGCGCAAGTCCGACGTCTCAGGCATCTCCACCGGCTTCACAGAGCTCGACCGCAATCTGGGCGGCCTGCACGGGTCAGACCTGATCATTTTGGCCGGTCGTCCCTCGATGGGCAAAACCGCGCTCGCTTTGAACATTGCGTTCAACATCGCCTATAATCGGCTGAAAGCCTTGCGGGACTTCGGGGCCGACTACGCTCAAAGTCAAAAGCCGGGCGGGGTGGTGGCGTTTTATTCTCTGGAAATGAGCGGCGACCAGCTCGCCACCCGCCTGTTGTCGGACTTCGCCCAAATCGAGAGCGATCGGATCCGGCGCGGAAAGATCACCAAGGAGGAATATGAGAGACTGAAGGACGCGGCCGCCGAACTTCAGGTTTTGCCGCTCCATATCGACGAGACGGGAGGCATCTCTATCGCGCAGCTCCAAGCGAGGGCGCGGCGGCTGCAGCGGCTGCAGGGACTGGATTGCCTTGTTGTGGACTATCTCCAGCTTGTCACGTCCTCCTCTCGGAAAAGCGACGGCCGGGTGCAGGAGGTGTCGGAGATCACCCAAGGCCTGAAGGCGCTGGCGAAAGAGCTGAAGGTGCCTCTGATCGCGCTGTCGCAGCTCTCCCGTCAGGTCGAGGCTCGAGAGGACAAAAGGCCCCAACTCTCCGACCTCCGCGAGTCCGGGTCGATCGAACAGGATGCGGACATCGTGATGTTCGTGTACCGGGAGGAGTATTATCTCCGCAGGGCCGAGCCCAAAGAGGGCACCGACGAGCATTTCGCCTGGACGCGGCAGCTGGCGGAGATCCAGAACCACGCCGAAGTCATTATCGGCAAGAACCGCCACGGCCCCATCGAGAAGGTGAAACTGTTCTTTGACAGCCGCTACACCCGCTTTGGAAACCTCGCCGACCGGCGCGGACCCGAGACCCTCGCTGCCGACTGACCCCTCCTTGCGGCCCCTTCGCGCCGTCGTCGATCTTGGCGCGATCGTCGCCAACTGGAAGACGTTCCAGCGCCTTTCTGGAGCGGCCGAGTGCGCCGCCGTGGTCAAGGCCGACGCCTATGGCTTTGGCGCGACCCCCGTGGCGCAGGCCCTGGCGCGGGCGGGCGCCAGAAGCTTTTTCACAGCCACGATCGGCGAAGCCATGGCGGTGCGAGAGGCGTTGGGGCCTGGCCCCGCGATCATCGTGCTGAACGGACCGGCCCCCGGAGAGGAAGGCGCTTTTCGCGGCCCTGGCCTCGTCCCTTGCATCAACAGCCTTGGCCAAGCCGCAAGGTGGTCCCAGAGCCGCGGCGGCGCCTGTGTCGCGCAGATAGACACGGGCATGAATAGGCTGGGCCTGCGTCCCGAGGAGGCGACGGAGGCCGCTGCTTTATTGCGAGAAGAGCCTCCTTTTCTGGCGATGAGCCATCTCGCCTGCGCGTCTGATCCCGCCAACCCGATGAACGAAGAGCAGCGCGCCCGGTTCATCGCCGCCGCAGCGGCGTTTCCCCAAGCCAGGCGCAGCCTGGCCGCCAGCGCCGGCGCCCAACTGGGCGCGGCTTTCCATTTCGACATGATCCGCCCTGGCGTGGGCTTATACGGTTGGGACGGCATGGACTGCGCCGCGACGCCGCTCGCCTGTGCGGCGGTCGTCACCGCCCCGGTGTTGCAGCGCCGCAAGGTGCGGAGCGGGGAAACCTGCGGTTATGGGGCGACCTTCCTCGCGCCTGGCGATCTCGACGCCGCAATCATCGCCTGCGGCTATGCCGACGGCTTTTTCCGCACCGGGTCGGGGCGTGCGGCAGTGGCGTTTGGAGGAGAAGCGCTGCCCGTTTTGGGCCGGATTTCGATGGACCTATTGATCGTTGACGCATCCGCTTGCCCTGCTCTGGCGGAGGGAGACCGGGTGGAGATCATCGGGCCCACGATCGCTGCCGAGGCCGCCGCCGCAGCAGCAGGCACGATCGCCTATGAGATTTTCACGACATGTGTTGGGCGGGCGGGCAAATCCTATCGCCACGCCGCCTTCTGACCTCTCGATCGCCTTGATCGAAATCGCCTCGATCGACCCCTCACTGCGGACCAGGCGGCCATAGGCGTGAGGCGAGGGTCCCGGCGCGCGGCCGGGGCGGAGGACGCGGCCTGACCGCGCCGAGGTGACGGCGCCGCTGCTGCAGGATGGGATGCTTTGACCGGAGCCAGTCTTCGGTTTGAGCGTGACCGAATCACAACACCACCACGTGGACGCGCCAGGTGCGGCGGTTTGGCCTCGTGTCATCGCGAGCAGACTGACGCCTGATGAGGCAGGACGAAAATCCTAAGAATTGGAAACCACCCTTTCTCACGGGATCTGAAGGTTTCAGCCCGATCATGGGAATTGTTCTTACCAAGGATCAAGGCCATGAGCTTCGCGCGCTTTTTTAGGCCGAATGAAATGGAAATGGCCGAGCATTATCCCAATCGTGTCGAGCACACAGCGGATATGGTCGTGCACTTGATCGGGTTGGCCGCGGCTGTGATCGGCGGCGGGATTTTGTTTGTCTTGTCTTTGGGGCGCGGTCTGCCCATCGCCACGGCGACCTCGCTTTACGCCCTCAGCCTGGTGGCGATGCTCACGGCGTCGGCGGTCTATAACCTGACCAAGCCATCGCCAGCGCGGCGGGTTCTGCGACGGCTCGACGAGGGCGCCATTTTTGTTCTGATCGCAGGGTCCTACACGCCGTTCACGCTCAGTCTTTTACCGCCGATATGGGCGGTCGCGACCACCTGTCTGGTATGGACGGCGGCGATCCTCGGCGCCGCCGGCAAAATGTTCGCCGCGCACCTGGGCGACAAATTCTGGTGCGGGGTCTATATCGCTTTCGGCTGGTTTGCGGTGATCTTGCTTGGTCCCATCACCGACCGCCTGCCCTTGCCGTCTATCATTCTACTGGCCGCAGGGGGCGCGCTTTATACCTTGGGCGTGCCCTTCTATTTGAATCACGCGCTCGCGTTCAGGCGCGCCATTTGGCACGGCTTCGTGGTCGTCGCCGCGGCCCTTCACTTCAGCGCCATCTGCACGGGTCTGGTTCTGGCCTGAGGCGGCCGAGGCGGCTGAGGGGGCTTGGGGAGCTGAGGGGGCTTGGCGAGCCTGGAGGGTCTTTAGGACCTCAGGGGGGGGTCAACTGACCTGGCGGAGGGTGGGACGACAGGGCGCGAGTCGGTCTAGGCTTGTCTTGCTATGGCCAAGTCCGACCTCGTTTTTGTGTGCCAGAACTGCGGCGCTGTGCATTCTAAATGGAGCGGCCGGTGTGACGCCTGCGGGGCGTGGAACACGCTTGCGGAGGAAAGCGCCAAGCCCAGCGCGCCGGGTTCGGCCTTGGGCGCGCCTTCCGGGAAAAAGGGCAAAGGCCTCGTTTTTTCCGACCTCGCCTTCGCCGGCGCGGCGCCGGACCGTTTCTCAACAGGCATCGGGGAACTGGATCGCGTTTTGGGAGGCGGTCTGGTCCCTGCCTCTGCGGTCCTGGTCGGCGGGGACCCGGGCGTCGGCAAATCGACGCTGTTGCTTCAGGCCGCCGCGGGCCTGGCGATGTCTGGGGTCGCGACCGCCTATGTCACGGGCGAAGAGGCGGAAGCCCAGATCCAAGACAGAGCGCGGCGCTTGGGGCTGGCGCAGGCGCCGGTGAGCCTCGCCGCTGGCGCGGATCTGCGCCAGATCCTTGAAAGCCTCCGTGCTTTAAAACCCCAGGCGGTCGTGATCGATTCTATCCAGACCCTTTGGGCGGATGGATTGGACGCTGCGCCCGGGACCGTCGCTCAGGTCCGGGCGGTCGCCCACGAGCTCGCCCGTTTCGCCAAGAAAGCGGACTGTGCGGTCATCTTGGTGGGCCATGTCACCAAGGAGGGCCAGATAGCGGGTCCCCGGGTCGTAGAGCACCTTGTAGACGCCGTGATCTATTTCGAGGGCGAGCGCGGTCTGCCCTTTCGGATCCTGAGGGCGGTGAAGAATCGTTTCGGCCCCACCGACGAGATCGGGGTGTTTGAGATGACCGAGGCCGGCCTGTCCGAAACCCCCAATCCGAGCGCTCTGTTTTTAAGTCCTTCTGGCGAACGCGCCAGCGGGGCGGCGGTGTTCGCAGGTGTTGAAGGATCGCGCCCGGTTCTGGTCGAGATACAGGCGCTTGTGGCGCCCGCTGCTTATGGAACGGCCCGCCGGGCGGTGGTGGGCTGGGACACGGGCCGTCTCGCGATGATCCTGGCTGTCCTCGAAACGCGCTGCGGCCTTGGCTTTGGCGGCCGCGACGTTTATCTGAGTGTGGCCGGAGGCTTAAGGATCAGCGAACCGGCGGCGGATTTGGCCGTCGCCGCAGCGTTGATCTCCGCGCTGACGGACGAGCCCTTGCCGAAGGACTGCGTCGCTTTCGGGGAAGTGGCCCTTTCCGGCGACGTGCGGCCTGTGGGGCGCACGGATCTCCGTTTGAAAGAGGCCGCCAAGCTGGGGTTTGGGATGGCGATCGCTCCGAGTGGAGCGGAAGGGGGCGGGATCAAGGTTCGGCAGACGCCTCGCATAGGCGATCTCGCCGCTTTCCTCGATCCTTTAGGGGAGGCCCGGGACGCCGCGGCCTCTGGATCGAGCGGGAGGCGATGATGGAAGCAATAGGATTGACGTGGTTTGACGCGCTGGCGCTAGGCGCGATCATTCTGTCCGGGATCATGGGGTTGGCCCGCGGATTGATCAGGGAGGTGTTTTCGATCGTCGGCTTTGTCGCCGCCTTGGTGGGAGGCTATTTCTTCGCTGGGCAAGCCGCGCCCATCGCCACCGCCATGCTGGGGGTCGACGGCATATGGGCGATGCTTGCAGGGGGTTTCGGCGTCTTTCTGATCGTGTTCGTGGCGATCACGATCCTGACCATGATCATCGCCCGTTCGGCGCATCGGTCCACGGAGATCGGCTCCTTTGACCGCGCGGCTGGTCTGGCTTTCGGCGTTGTACGCGGGGTCTTGATCATCGCGCTCTTTATCGCGTTGATCACACCGTCTCGGCCCGCCGACCCGTCCGCCGCGAGCCCCGAGCCTGCCGGCGTCGCCTTGCCTGACGAAATCACCGGCGCGCGGCTTTATCCGATGTTTGATGCGGTGGCGGCGGTGCTCCGCAGCGTTTTGCCGCGGTGGATCGACGAGAGCGAAGAGTTCCTGCAAGAGAACCGGCCGGACGCGACCGCGCCGGCGTCGGCTCCGGCTTCCAAATAAGGTGACGCCCATGTCTCGCCCCCTCTGGACCCAGTGGTTTGACGACCAGCCGGAGGGGGAAGACGCCGACCGGCTGCGCGACGAGTGCGGGGTTTTTGGCGTGTTCGGTTGCTCCGACCACGCGAGCCCCTACGTGGCGTTGGGCTTGCACGCCCTGCAGCATCGCGGCCAGGAAGGCTGCGGGATCATCAGCTTCGACGGAGAGGCGTTCTGGCATGAACGCCACCAGGGCATGGTCGGAGACAATTTCGGCGGCGACGACCTCACCCGCCGCATGCCGGGCCCCCATGCGCTTGGCCACACCCGGTACGCCACCCAAGGCGGCCGCCAGCTCCGCAATGTGCAACCCCTATACGCCGACATCTCCGGCGGCGGCTTCGCCATCGCGCACAACGGCAATTTGACGAACGCGCGCGCTTTGCGCGAGGCGCTTGTGGAGGATGGCGCCATTTTCCAGTCGACCTCCGACACCGAATGCGTGGTGCAGCTTGTGGCCCAGTCCCGGAGGCTTGGGGTCGTGGACCGCTTCGTTGCGGCCCTGCACCAGATCGAAGGCGCCTATGCGCTTGTGTGCCTCACCAACGACCTCATGATCGCGGCCCGTGATCCTTTGGGCATCAGGCCATTGGTCGTCGGAGAGCTCGATGGCGCAGTGGTGTTCGCCTCCGAGACATGCGCCCTCAATATGATCGGCGCCAGCTTTGTCCGGAAAGTGGAGAATGGCGAGGTGATCGTGGCCCGCTTGGGCGTCGATGGGCGGCCCGTGACCGAAAGCTATTTTCCTTGGGGCCGCCGCCCGTCCCGCCCCTGTGTTTTTGAGTTCATCTATTTCTCACGACCGGATTCGGTGGTGGACGGGCGCTCGGTTTATGAAGTCCGCAAGCGCATGGGCCAGAGGCTTGCGCAGGAGACAGGGGTTGAGGCCGACGTGGTCGTCGCGGTGCCTGACAGCGGGGTGCCTGCGGCGCTGGGCTATAGTCTTGAGAGCAGGCTTCCCTACGAGATGGGCATTTTCCGAGCGACGAGCGTCGGGCGGACCTTCATCCAACCCAAACAGGAGATTAGAGACCTGAAGGTTCGGCTGAAGCACTCGATCAACCGCGCTGTTGTGGATGGCAAGCGTGTGGTTTTGGTGGACGACAGCATTGTCCGCGGCACGACGAGCCGGCAGCTGGTCCAGATGGTCAAGGCTGCGGGCGCCCGCGAGGTGCATTTCCGCTCCGCGAGCCCACCGATCCGCCACCCTGACTTCTATGGCATCGACATGCCCACGGAACGGGAGCTGATGGCGGCGAATCTCACAGAGGGCGAGATGCGCAAAAGCCTCGAGGTCGACACGCTTGGGTTTCTGTCGGTGGAGGGGCTTTACTGGGCGCTTGGGGAAGAGAGGCGAAACGCCGCGATTCCGCAATTCTCCGATCATTGCTTCACGGCCGATTATCCGACCAGGCTTGTCGACCGAGACGCCAAGCGTGCGGCCAAAGAATTCCAGGCATCGCTTCTCGGTGAAACTGCCCACGGATGAGCCCAGTGACCTCCCAACGGATTGCGGTCGTGACCGGGGCGTCCCGGGGCATTGGCAACGCGGTGGCGCGGGCTTGCGCAGCTGCGGGGGATAAGGTGGTCGCGATCGCGCGCAGCCAGAAAGCCCTCGAAGCGCTTGACGACGCGGTTCAAGCCGGCGGCGGAGAACCCGTCACGCTCGTGCCTTTGGATTTGAAAGATTATGACGGGCTCGACCGGTTGGCGGGCGCTCTGTTTGAGCGTTTTGGCCGCATCGACGCTTTGGCCGCCTGCGCTGGGGTCTTGGGCGCGCTGACGCCCATGCATCAGGCGACGCCGAAAATGCTGGAGGAGACCCTTGCCGCCAACCTGATCGCCAATGCGCGGCTGATCCGCGCCTTCCATCCTTTGCTGCAAGCGAGCCCTGCGGGACGGGCTGTCTTCCTGACTTCGAACGTTGCAAGCCGGCCCCGCGCCTATTGGGGCGCTTATGCGGCCTCCAAAGCCGGTCTGGAGGCGCTTGCGCGAACCTGGGCCGATGAGCTGGGCGTCACCGCCATCAAGGCGAACCTGTTCAATCCTGGCCCGACGCGAACCGCCATGCGCGCGCGCGCCTATCCAGGAGAAGACCCCATGACCTTGCCAAGCCCGGAAGAGGTGGCCGACCAGATTACGCCGCTCTTGCAGGCCGCCTGGACCGAAAACGGCGCAACCATCGGCTTTGTGCGGTCGGCGGGCTGAAGCCGCGGCTGCTGGGTGGACGAAGCGCGGTCCCTGGGCCTACACAGAAAGACAGAGATCCAAGAAGGACGGCCTGGGGAGGGCTTCATGACGTGGCGCGGCGTTTTCCTTGCAGCAGCCTGCTTGGCTGCGGCGGCTTGTGCGGGCCTGGGCGATGACCGGGGCCAGGCGCGGCCCTCGCCGTCCGCCGCTGACGCGTCCGACGCCCATGGCGAGATGCGGGCCTTCGCTTATCCGCCGCTGTCACCGATGGCGATCGGAGAGCACATCGCGATCCTGGCGTCCGACGCGTTTGAAGGCCGTCCCCCCGCCGAGCCTGCAGAAGAGCTCACCCTGCGCTATCTGGAGCGCTCTTTCGCCCGGGCTGGTCTTGAGCCTGGCGCGCCGCAGCCTGACGGCGCGATGGGCTGGCGGCAGGAGGTGCCTTTGATTTCGGCGACTCTCGCCAACGAGCCGCGTTTGTTCGTCGCCGGCGAAGCCTATGCTGGAATGATGGAGTACCGCACCCACCAAGTGGTCTGGACCAAGCGGCTCGACCCCGACATCGCCTTGGAGAACGCCCCCCTGGTTTTCGTCGGCTTTGGGGTGGTCGCCCCCGAACTGGGATGGAACGACTATGCCGGGATCGACATGACGGGCAAGATCGCGGTGATCTTGATCAATGATCCTGACTTCGCCGTCGGCGAGGACCGTGGCTTCGGCGGTCGGGCCATGACCTATTACGGCCGTTGGACCTACAAGTTCGAAGAGGCCGCGCGCCAGGGCGCGGCGGGCGCGTTGATCATCCACGAGAGCGCGCCGGCGGCCTATCCCTGGCCGGTGGTGGTCTCCTCCTGGACCGGCCCGCAACTCGACACCGCCCGCGGCGAGGGCGAATCCAATCCCCGGGTCGCCGTCGAGGGCTGGCTCTCAGCCGCCGCCGCCACCGAGATGTTCGCCGGCGCAGGGCTCGATTTCGCAACGCTCAAGAACGCCGCTCAAACCCGCGGCTTCACCGCGGTCGAGATGGGCCTGCGCGGCTCGATCCAGTTGGAGACGACCATCGCCCGCAGCCGCTCCTATAACATTGTCGGCGTTCTTCCCGGCCGGCAGCGACCTGAAGAAACCGTGCTTTACACCGCCCATTGGGACCATCTCGGCCGATGCACGCCGGTCAACGGCGACGACATCTGCAACGGCGCGATGGACAATGCGACAGGCGTGGCCGGCCTGATTGAGCTTGCCCGGCGGAGCGTGGCGCAGGGCCGCGGCGAGCGCAGCGCCATGTTTGTGGCCTTCACCGCTGAAGAACAGGGATTATTGGGCTCGATCTATTTCGCCGCCCACCCCGCCATGAACCCCGCGCTGACGGCGGCCGCCATCAATATGGACGGCGGGGCGATCTACGGCGCGACCCGCGACGTGACCGTGACAGGGTTTGGCAAATCCGACATGGATGCGCTCTTGGCGGAGGCCGCCGCCGGCCAAAACCGCATGATTGCGCCCGAGCCGTTCCCAGAGCATGGCGGATTTTACCGCTCCGACCACTTCCCCCTGGCGAGGATCGGGGTCCCGGTGCTCTACGCCCGCGGCGGCATCGATCTGGTAGACGGCGGCCGCGAACGCGGCGAGGCGTTGAGCCGGGCCTATATCGCTGATCGCTACCACAAGCCCGATGACGAGTTCAGCGACAGCTGGGACCTCACAGGGGCGACGCAGGATCTTCAACTCTACTTCGCCGTCGGACAAAGCCTCGCCAACAGCCGACGCTGGCCGCAATGGTCGGCCACAGCCGAGTTCGGAGCGGCGAGAGCCGAGACGGCCGCCATGAGGCCATAAAAGGCCTGGCGCGCGGCGATGCAGGGGGTTGGCTGTCCTTCTTGGGGGGCGCTGGCAAGGGGCGCGTCCCGTGGGACGAAAGACCGAAGCGGGCGTTTCAGGCGAGGCGGAGGGCCCAACGCGCCGCCTCTCAATGCAACCGGCCGATATTCCGGCCGCTGCAGGGATTTCTAAGCGCTTGTGGCAGCCAATTCTGCGTTCGGATCGAGATCCGGTCGAGACAAGCGCGCGATCCAACCAAGCCGAAGCCGATGGGAAGGCGGCGCGCCCAACGTCCCGCGCTTTGAAGATGCCAAGGCGCGCAGAGGGGCCAGGACGGGTGAGGCTTTCGCAAAAGAGACAGCTTTAAGACCATGAGGGCCTGGCCGCATGCCTCGCAATGCGCTCAAGGAATGGCGTGCGGCGCCCCTTTGCCTCGCCAAGCTGGTTCTACAAGGACGCAAACACGCCCTAAAACTCGCCCAGCACCGCGGTCATCTTGGCCTTGAGCGTTTGGGCGGTGAACGGCTTGACGATATAGGTGTTCACCCCGGCTTTTTTCGCCGCGATCACGTTTTCGGTTCTTGATTTCGCCGTGACCATAATAAACGGCGTCCGCTTGAGCTTGTCGTCGGCCCGCACCTGCTGCAGCAACTCGTAGCCGGTCATGGGCTCCATGTTCCAGTCGCTGATCACAAGCCCGTAGGACTTCATCCGCAGTTTGCCGAGGGCCGCTTGGCCGTCGCTGGCTTCCTCCACATTCTCAAAGCCCAGTTGCTTCAAGAGATTGCGAATGATCCGAACCATCGTGGTGTAGTCGTCGACCACGAGGATGGGCGTCGCTTTCTGCACGGCCATGGTCTCGTCCTCAGCAACCTGGGCTTTGCCCCAGGATACGGCTGGGCTAGATACGCTCCACCCGCATAACATTCGGTAAAATCTGCAAGGGAAGCGAGCAGAAGCCATGGCCGGCCAGTTTTTCGAAGATTTGCGCATCGGCCAGAGCGCGAGCTTTGTCCGCACGGTCACCGAGGCTGACGTGATGGCGTTCGCCGCGGTCTCAGGCGATGACAACCCCGTCCATCTCGATGAGGCCTTCGCCGCGGGAACCCCTTTTAAGACACGGATCGCCCATGGCATGCTGAGCGCAAGCTTTATCAGCGCTTTGTTGGGCGTCCATCTGCCCGGCCCTGGCGCCATTTATCTGTCTCAGACCTTGCAGTTTCGCCGCCCGGTCCGCCTTGGCGCCTCGGTCGAGGCGCGTGTGGAGATCACAGCGCTTGATGAGGCCAAGGGGCGAGTGACCTTGGCTTGCGCCTGCAGCGTCGATGGCAAGCGCGTGCTGGACGGCGAGGCTGTGGTGCTGGCGCCGAAACGCAACGGCGGTTGAGCGTGCGCCTCCACAGGCTCTCTTTGGCTGCTCTTCCCGAGGCGCCTTTGGCGAGAGGGTGCGCAGCCGCCCTCGGCAATTTCGACGGCGTCCATCGCGGCCACCAGGCCGTGGCGGCGGCGGCGGTGGACCAAGCCCGCCGCCTGGGCGCGCGGCCTGCAGCGGTCGTGTTTGAGCCCCACCCGCGGCAGTTTTTTCAACCCGAAGCCGCGCCGTTTCGGTTACAAACGACGGCGCAACGCGCCCGCGCCTTG
>JAGWZH010000063.1 GCA_018971945.1 Alphaproteobacteria bacterium
GCGGTTATAGCCGGCGACCCGCATATCATAGCCCCCGACCATGGCCAGCACCCGGCCCGTATGGGGATCGAGCGCCACCAGCGCTCCTTGGACTTCCGGAATCTGCCGCAGTCGCGCCCTGGCTTCCCGTGTGGCCCCAGGCTCGACATAAACAAGGGCGCCGGCGTTTAAAGCGCGGCTGCTGTCTTGGCGGGCGGCGCGGTTGGCCCAGGTCACGTCCTCATCGTTCAGACGGAGAACTTGGCCATCGCTGGTCGTGACCCGCACCACGCCGCGGCTGCTTTCTGTGACCATGGCCCGAACCCAGCCTGTGAGCGCTGGCGGGGCGGCGGCTTCTAGGACCTGCCGGGCGACGTCTCCAGATTCGTCGCCCCGGCCGAGAGGCCCCCGCCAGCCATGTCTGCGGTCGTAGGACTCAAGGCCGTTTTGCAGGGCTCTGGCGGCGATGAGCTGAAGGCGGGTGTCGACGGTGGTCCGGACCGACAATCCCCCCTCATTGACTTCGTCGTCCCCCATCTCCCCGACCAGCTCGCGGCGCACTTCCTCGACGAAATGCGTGGCTGCGATGTACTGGTCCCCGGAGAGCCGATCGACGGCCTCGAGGGGCGAGGCCTGGGCGGCGGCCCCCTCCTCGGCGTCGATATAGCCGTTCTCCACCATCCGCGCGATGACCCAGTTGCGGCGGGCGACGGCGCGCTCGTTTTGCCGGACGGGATGATAATTGTTCGGCGCCTTGGGCAAGGCCGCAAGATAGGCTGCTTCCGCAGTCGTCAACTCCGACAAGGATTTGTCGAAATAGTTCAGCGCGGCGGCCGCCACGCCGTAGGCCCTCTGACCGAGATAAATCTGGTTGAGATAGAGCTCAAGGATCCGGTTTTTCCGTTCAGTTTGATCGCCGTCGAAAGCCTGTTCAAGCCGCTGTGCGAGGAAAGCTTCGCGGATCTTCCGCCGCAAAGTCCGGTCTCGTCCTGTGAGCATATTCCCCGCCACCTGCTGGGTGATGGTGGAGGCTCCCTCGAGCCGTCGGCCCGCGATCACGTTGCCGACATTGGCGATCATCGCCCTGGCGAGGGCGCGCATGTCGACGCCGCCATGCTCGTAAAACCGCTCGTCTTCCGCCGACAAGAACGCATTGCGGACCCGTTCCGGGATCGCCTCGATGGGCACAAAGAGGCGGTGCTCATTGGCGAACTCTGCGATCAGGGCGCCGTCGCCAGCATGAACGCGGGTGGTGACGGGGGGTTCGTAGTCGCGAAGCTCCTCCACGCTTGGCAGCCCCTGCAACGCCGCTCCGACATAGGCCGCCGCTCCCGCCATCGCGAGGCCGGCGACGATCGCAAGGCCGATCAGGATCTTCCGAAGCATGAACCTACCGTAGGATAGAACGCCGTGTCACAGGTCGGGTCTCAATGCGGCGCGTTTATGGCCGCACCCCGGAAAAGGGGTCACTTGGCGCAACCCGGCGCCCCCCGTCAATGGCGCCCGCGCAGAGCTCAATGCTGGGCAAGAACCATGCGCGCGGGACGAGAGGCGAAGTGGGCGTCGATGGCCTCCGTCACGGCGAGCATCAGACGTTGTCGATGCCGTGGGTCAGACAGGCGCGCTTCGTCCTCAGCATTGGTTAAAAAGCCTAGTTCCAGAAGGATCGCCGGCACGTCAGGCGCGAGCAGCACGAAAAAGCCCGCTTCTCGATGGGTGTTGCGCAGCAAAGGGGTCACATGGGCGAGTTCGCCGATCACGGTTTGGGCGAAGCTCGCGCTGAGATGGGTGGTCTCGCGCTGGGACAAGTCGAGTAGAATATCTTCCACCGTTTCGCTGCGAACAGGTTCGCCGGAAGTCAGGCTCCAATTCTGAGTTTCAGCCAGGTGTCGGCCGCGCGCAGCGCCGCGTTCAGAGATCGTGTAGACCGCTGCGCCATGAACGGCGGGGTTGTCAGATGCGTCGGCGTGCACCGAAATGAACAGATCCGCTTGGTTGTCCCGCGCCATCCCAAGCCGTTCGGGCAGCGGCAAAAACACATCCGCGTCGCGGGTCAAAACCACATGATAGCGCCCGGTCGCCTCAAGCAGGTCCCTTAGGCGCAGGGCGGCGTCAAGCGTCATGTCTTTTTCCCTGGAGCCGTTAACGCCGGACGCGCCCGGGTCACGACCGCCATGGCCGGCGTCCACCACGATCACGCGTCGGGACGACCGGAGGTCCTGCGAGGCCGTCGCCAAAACCGTTGGCGCGGTCTGCGCAAGCGCCCGCGGCGGGGCCGCCACCGCTGGGGTTGCGGGCCGCACAGACGCGATCAGTCTGACGCCGCCTCCCGGCAGCGCTTCCTCGCGCACCTCGCCGACGACCCCAGGAGCGCTCAAATCGAGCACCAGGCGCGACAGGCCTGTCTCATGATCTGCGTACCGGAAGCGTTCGGCGAACCCCGCCCCGGGCCCCGCGCCGGCGCCCGGCGGCAGCCCGCGGGGGCGCCAACGGGCCCCGGTGAGATCCAAGACAAAGCGCGGCCGATCGCCTTCAAGCACAAAGGCCCTTCTGGTCACGGGGGCGCTCAGCTCCACGGTGACGTGAACCGCTCCCGCGGTCTCGGCCACGAGGATGGCTTGAGCGTGCGCCGCCTGCGGACCTGGCGCTTGCGCCTCCGCTCCCGCCGCAAGCGTCGCGCCTGCGAGCATGCACGCAAAGAGCGCGCGCCGAACCTTCACCATAACCCACCCTGCTTGGTTTTGAGGGCCTTCGTTTTTTGTGCGATGACCATAACAAAATCGCCTTGCCAGACCGTTGACGCGAACCTGGGGGCCCGACACGCCGTCTGGCGCCGGCGGCGAGAGGCGAGAGGGCGCCCCCTTTCATGCACTGCCTCTTTCTTTCATTCACCGGTTTGGGCTAGGGTGTTTCCGCGACGGGGTCGTTCGCGCTCTTTCCTTGAGTCGTTTGCGCCCCTGACCGCATCCCAGCTCTGGCGAACGGGACAGAGAGAGAGCGGTGCGCGGCGTTTCCGCCTTCAAGGCTGGTCGCCGCCAGCGCCCGCCGCCTTCCACCCCGGGCGCTGACCTCTTGTCTGCGAAACGGACGCGCTGATTTTGAGCGCGCTTCGCTCGCCTTATTCGGAGTTCGGCATGGCCGTTCCGGCGCGTTCGATCGGCAATCCCCCGGCCTCCGCCGCTGGAAAAGCCGCCGGTGCGCGCGCCTCGGCCAAGCCGACGAGCGAAAGTCCCCTACCCCATCAAACACCCTGCGCAGCGCCGCGGCTTCGGCTGGCGCGCGCCCTGATCGGAGCGCTGCCTTATGGCGAAGAAAATGTTGATCGACGCGGTCCACCCGGAAGAAACCCGGGTGGTCGTGATGACCGGAAACCGCGTAGAAGACTTTGATTTCGAGGTTCAGAACCGAAAACAGCTGCGCGGCAACATCTATCTGGCCAAGGTGACCAGGGTGGAGCCGTCTCTTCAGGCGGCCTTCGTGGAGTATGGCGGAAACCGCCACGGGTTTTTGGCCTTTTCCGAAATTCACCCCGACTATTATCAGATCCCTACGGCGGATCGCGAGGCGATTAAGCTGGAGGTGGAAGCCGCCACCAAAGCCGCCGGCGCGGAAGGCGAAGATGGCGGCGGCGAGGATGACGACGACGGCTTGGAAGAGATCCGCCGCCGGATCCTCACCCGGCGCTACCGCATCCAGGAGGTGATCCGCCGCCGCCAGGTCATGCTGATCCAGGTTGTCAAGGAAGAGCGCGGCAACAAGGGCGCGGCGCTGACGACCTATTTGTCGCTTGCGGGCCGATACTGCGTGCTGATGCCCAACACCGCCCGGGGCGGCGGCATCAGCCGTAAAATCACCAATGGGCCGGATCGCAAGCGGCTGAAGAAGATCGCCTCCGAGGTCGAGCTGCCAGGGGGGATGGGTCTTATCATTCGCACCGCGGGGGCCAAACGCACCAAGACCGAGATCAAAAGGGACTATGAGTATTTGATGCGGGCCTGGGAAGGCATCCGCGACACGACCATGCGGTCCATTGCGCCGGCTTTGATTTATGAGGAGTCGAGCCTTGTAAAACGGGCCATTCGAGATCTTTACGATAAAGATGTGGACGAAGTTTTGGTCGAGGGCGACGCCGCCTATCGCGAGGCCAAAGACTTTGTTCGAATGCTGATGCCAAGCCACGCAAAGCGCGTGCATTCTTGGAAAGAGACCGCGCCCATCCTGACCCAGCATGGCGCGGAACGGCAGCTGTCGAGCGCCTTTTCCCCGATCGTGAACCTTCGCTCGGGCGGCTACATCGTCATCAACCAAACCGAAGCGCTGGTTGCGATCGACGTCAATTCGGGCCGCGCCACACGGGAACGCAACATCGAAACCACCGCGTTCAAGACCAATCTTGAAGCCGCCGAAGAGGCGGCCCGCCAGATCCGGCTTCGCGACCTTGCCGGCCTGATCGTGATCGACTTCATCGACATGGAGGAAGCCAAAAACGATCGGGCCGTTGAGAAAAGAATGAAGGACTGCCTGCGTTTCGACCGAGCGCGGGTCCAGATGGGCAAGATCAGCCCTTTTGGACTTCTGGAGATCTCCCGACAGAGACGCCGGACGGGCATTCTCGAGGGCAGCTCCCATGTCTGCCCGCACTGCAACGGCGCCGGCCGCATTCGCTCGGTGGAAAGCGCAGCCCTGTCGCTCTTGCGTGCTTTGGACGAAGCGGCCGGCAAGAACCAGGGATTACAGCTCGAAGTCCGCGCTCCGGTGGAGGTGGCGTTTTACGTGTTGAACGACAAGCGGACCTGGTTGGAGACCCTTGAAGCTGCGCGTTCGGTCAAGATTCGGGTCGTAGGAGCGTCGAACCTTTCCCCACCTGACTTTGAAATCAGCGCCCAGGGGCCGCGTTTGGAGGATGATCTCGCCGAGGAGCCGCCAGCTGCGCAGCGCCGTTCGGTGAAGCCTGAACCGGCGCCGGTCTTAGAGGCCGACTTTGACGACGAAGCGGCAGAGGAAGAGGAGGCTCCTCTTCCGTCCGGCCGAGCCAAGGACCGCGACGACGACAGCGAAAACGGCCGGCGCCGACGGCGCGGCCGGCGGGGTGGCCGCCGGGGCCGCGAGGGCGAACCCGTGGCGGAACGCGGCGGCGAGGCCCCCACCCTGGAAATGGCGGCCGAAAGCCATGAGCGGGCGGCGCGTCTAAGCGACAGCGGCGGCAGACGACGGCGCCGGCGGCGCGGGAAAGGCCGGGTCGGCGGCGACTTCGATGGCGGCGAGCATTTTGATTTCCTGGCGAGCGATCCGATCCCGGTTGCGGCGGCCGCCGCGCCGATGGAGGAGCCTTCCGAGCCTGCAACCGAGCCGCATGAACTTCAAGCGGCCGCGGCGCCTCCTCCCAGACAGCGTCGGGCACGGCGCCAGACGCCGTCCGCCGACGCGCCGGTCTCGGCCACGCCTGGGACGGAGGAGCTTCTCAATCAGCCTGCGCCGGAACCGATCCCGCGCGCAGCCGAGGAGCCGTCGCCTGCTTACGCCGAGGCGGTTCAGGCTGCCGAGGACGCGCCAAGCGTGGCCATCGCGCCCGAGCAGATCGCCGCCGACGCCTATCAGCCCGACCAGGCCAAGCGTGACCGCTTCTTCGCCCGGCTGCGGGGTTGGGGCAAAAAGGACGCCTGAGGCGCAAGTCGTTTGGTCACGCCTGCGCCACAAAGCCTGTGCATGGGCTTTACCGCGTCAGGCTCGCCGCTTGGATGTTTCGTCGCAAGCGGCTGGCGCGATCGGGTGGTGAAGGAGGACTGATGATGTCGCTCAGTGCGCTTTCCCGCCCGTCCCGCCGCGCGCGCTGGGCCGGCCTACCGGTGGCTGCAGCCCTCGGCTTGGCGGCCCTTTTGACGCCGACGGCGGAGGGGCAAAGCCTCATCCGCGATACCGAAATCGAGGACACGATAAGGGATTTCAGCGATCCAATTCTCATCGCCGCCAATCTTGATCCGGCCGATGTGCGCATTCGGATCATCAATGATCCTGTGCCCAATGCGTTCGTGGCCGGGGGCCAACAGATCTTCTTCCACACCGGCCTCATCACCACCGCGCAAAACCCCAATGAGCTGATCGGCGTTATCGCCCACGAGACCGGCCATATCGCCGGCGGCCACCTCGCGCGCTCCCGACAGGCGATGCAAGACGCCGCCCTTCCGGCCTATATCGCCATGGGGGTTGGGATTTTGGCGATCGCGGCGGGCCAGCCGGAAGCCGGCATCAGCCTGTTGTCAGGCGCCCCGGCCTTCGCCCAGGGCGCCTTTGTGCGCCATACCCAGGTGCAGGAGAGCGCGGCCGACCAGGCGGCGGTGACTTTTCTTGACGCCACTGGCCAGTCGGGGAGAGGGTTGATCAGCTATTTCGATCGGCAGTTCCGTCCGAATGAGTTCATGACCCGCCGCGTGCCGGCCTATATGCTCACCCATCCCTTCACGTCCGACAGGGTGGAGGCCTTGCGGCAGCGGGTCGAAGCGTCGCCCTTCGCCGACGCGCAGGACAGCCCTGAAGACATGCGCCGCTTCCAAATGATGCGGGCGAAAATCATCGGCTTTCTGAGGCCGGTGAGCGAAACATTCTCGCTTTATCCCGCCTCCGACCTCTCTTTGCCCGCCCGTTACGCTCGGGCCATCGCCTTTTATCGTCGACCAGACTTCCCTCGGGCGACCCAAGAGATCGCGGCCCTGATCGAGGAGCATCCTGACAATCCGTATTTCCAGGAATTGATGGGACAAATGCTTTTCGAGCGGGGGATGGCGGCTGAGTCCTTGCCGTATCATCGCCGCTCCCTTGAGCTCTTGCCGGGCGAGCCGTTGTTTCAGGTCAATCTCGCAAGGGCGTTGAACGCGGCCGGAGGACGAGCCCACCTGGAGGAAGCGGTGGCGTTGCTGACCGCAGCCACCCACACCGAGCCCGACAACGCCCTCGCCTGGCGGGAAATGTCCACTGCCCAGGGCGAACTCGGCGACCAGGGTCTGGCGCTCTTGGCCTCCGCTGAACAATATTTCGTCGGCGGCAATTTGCCGATGGCGCAGAATTTCGCCGAGCGCGCCCGCCGGTCGCTTGCGCCGCAGACCGTCTCTTGGCGACGCGCCGACGATCTGGTCATGCTGACGCGGAACGGGCTCCGCGACGTGGCGCAACAGCGACCGTGAGGGGCGCTTCGGCGAGTCCATAAAAACGAGGGCGGCATCATGCTGGGTTCTGGGACGCTTGGGCGTTATGCGGTTGGCGGCATCTGGGCGGCGGCGCTCCTGGCGGCGTGTGCGCCCGCAGAGGAGCCCGCCACTGCGCCGGCGGCGCTGCCCCAGACCGCGAGCTTCACCCCTGCGCAGGCTGAGGATATCGGCGCGATCATGCGCGCCTATCTCGTCGCCAATCCGGAGGTCCTTGAAGAAGCTTTTCAAGCCCTGCAGGACAAACGCATGGCCGAATCCATGATCGCCATGACCAGCGAACCCCGCGCCTTCAGCCTCGGCCCTCCTGACGCGCCCATCACCATCGTTGAGTTCTTCGATTATCAATGCACCTATTGTCACCAAGCCATGGCGTGGGTCTTCGCCACCCAGCGGGCGCGGGACGACGTCCGTGTCGTGTTCATGGAGCTGCCCAGTCTAGGACCGCAATCGGCGCAGGCCGCCAAGGCCGCCATCGCCTCGATACGGCAGGGCAAATACCTCGTGTTCCACCAGGCGTTGATGAGCCATCGGGGCCCGCTCGACGACCCCTCGATCGATCGTCTTGCCGCTGGGGCAGGCGTCGATGTCGCCCGCATGCGAAGGGATATGGCCTCTCCTGAGATCGAAGACCTGATTGCAGACACCCATGACCTTGCGGCCCGGGTCGGGGGCCAGGGCACGCCCCTTTTTGTCATCAATGGCCGCATCGTGGCGGGCTTCGACGAGCGTTCTCTCGGCCAAGCCCTCCGCGAAGCGGCTGAGGAAGCCCGCACCTGAAGCGCGGCTTGACCTGAGCGAGCGTCTGAACAAACGCCGCAAGGATCGAGGCCTCGCGACGAGAGTCGCCATGCCTGGCGCGCTGATCTGGGGGTTATCCGCCGGCGCGGAACGGATCCCCAGCGTCGGCGACCGCCCTAGATGAGGCCGGCGAGGGGCGAGGACGGATCGGCGTAGCGTTTTTTCGGCATCCGTCCCGCAAGATATCCTTCTCGGCCGGCGATGACGGCGTGCTTCATGGCCCGCGCCATGCGCACGGGGTCTTTAGCCTCTGCGATGGCGGTGTTCATCAGCACGCCGTCGCACCCAAGCTCCATGGCGATCGCAGCGTCCGATGGGGCGCCGACGCCGGCATCGACGATCACAGGGGTTCGAGCCTGCTCCACGATCAGGCGGATATTGACCGGGTTTTGAACCCCAAGACCTGAGCCGATCAACGAGCCCAGCGGCATGATCGCGGCGGCCCCGGCGTCTTCCAGCTTCCGCGCATAGACCGGATCGTCAGAGCAATAGACCATGACTTGAAAACCCTCCTTGATGAGGACTTTGAGGGCTTTCAGCGTCTCTTCCATATCGGGATAGAGCGTCTTCTGGTCCGCCAGAACCTCAAGCTTGACAAGATCCCAGCCTCCCGCCTCGCGCGCGAGTCGCAGCGTGCGAAGGGCTTCTTCCGCCGTAAAGCACCCCGCGGTGTTGGGCAGATAGAGCGTCTTCTGCGGATCGATGAAGTCTGCGAGCCGAGGCGCGTCTGGATTGGTCAGGTTCACCCGACGGACAGCCACCGTAACCATTTCCGCCCCGCTGGCTTCGAGCGCGGCGGCGTTTTCGGCGTAGGACTTGTACTTGCCGGTTCCGATAATGAGGCGGGAGCGGAAGGCGCGGCCCGCCACGATCAGAGGGTCAAGTTCTTCTTTTTTCTCTGTCATAGCCCTATCCGCCGCCGACAAATTGCACAACTTCCAGCCGATCCCCGTCCGCGAGCATGGTGATCGCGTAACGTGATCGGGGCACGATCTCGCCGTTGCGCTCCACCGCCACTTTCTGTGGGACAAGGCCCACGGATTGCAGCAAGGTCTCCACGCTGTCCCCTTGCCGCGCAACGCGCGTTTCGCCATTGATCGTGACTTGCATCAGGCGTCCTTTTCGGCTTCCCCGAAATAGGCCGCCGTCCAACCTGACGCAACAGAGCCCAAGCACGCCCATGCCTTCATTCGTTCCCGCCGCCCCGGTTTTCGTGCTGAACGGCCCCAATCTCAATCTTTTGGGGACGCGAGAGCCGCACATCTATGGCCGCGAGACCCTCTCTGACATCGAGGCCGCTTGTGCGCCCTTGGCCCAAGACTTGGGTCTGTCCCTGAGCTGGCGCCAGTCCAACCACGAAGGCCAGCTCATCGATTGGCTTCAGCAAGCCCATCATGAAGCGGAGGCTGTGATCCTGAACCCTGGGGGGCTGACCCACACTTCAGTGGCGCTGCGCGACGCTGTGGCCGCGATTGCGCCTCCTGTCCTAGAAGTGCATTTGTCAAATCCGTCGGCGCGGGAGCCCTTTCGTCAGCATTCCTATATCAGCGGCGTAGCCAGGGGCGTGATCGCGGGCTTCGGCGCTGGGGGGTATAGGCTGGCCGTGCAAGCCTGCAAGGACCTGATCCTGTCCAAAAGCGTCCAAAACGGCGCCTGAAGGAGCGTGAAAGCCCATGAGCGACAAAAAAAATGGGGGCGGCGTCGACCCGCAATTCGTGCGGGAGCTTGCGTCGATCCTGCAAGAACAGGGTCTCAACGAGATCGAACTGGAGCAGGGCGAACTCAAACTCCGCTTAGCGAAAGCCGCCCCTGTGGCGGCGCCGGCCCCGATCAGCTATGCGGTCCAGGCTCCAGTCGCCGTCGCTGCGCCGGTTGCTCAGGCGTCCCCGGCGCCAGCCTCTCCCGTCGTCGCAGCGATCCCGGCAGGCGCGGTGCGCTCGCCCATGGTCGGCACGGCCTATCTCGCGGCTGAACCCGGCGCGTCTCCGTTCGTCAAGGTCGGCGACATGGTCAATCAGGGTCAGACCCTGCTGATCGTGGAGGCGATGAAGACCTTCAACCCGATCCCTTCGCCGCGGTCGGGAAGGGTCACGCAGATTCTGGTTTCCGACCAGCAGCCGGTCGAATACGACGAACCCCTGATCATCCTGGAGTAGGCCTGCGGTTGCGCAGGTCGAAGGAACGCCCTTCATGTTCGATAAGGTTTTGATCGCCAACCGCGGCGAGATCGCGCTCCGCATCCATCGCGCCTGCAAGGAGATGGGAATCGCCACCGTTGCGGTGCACAGCCAGGCGGACGCTGAGGCCATGCATGTGCGTTTGGCGGATGAGAGCGTCTGCATCGGTCCGCCGCCCGCCGCGAAGAGTTATCTGCACATCCCCGCGATCATGGCCGCTGCGGAAATCACCAACGCCCAGGCCATTCATCCCGGCTATGGCTTCCTCTCCGAGAACGCGAAATTCGCCGAGATCGTCGAAAAAAGCGGCCTCACCTTTATTGGACCGAAGGCGGAGCACATCCGCATGATGGGCGACAAGATCGTCGCCAAGAAAGTGGCGATGGAGGCGGGAATCCCTGTCGTGCCCGGATCGGACGGGGCCATCACCTCTGACGACGTCGCCAAGAAAGTCGCCAAGCAGATTGGCTTTCCTGTTCTTATCAAGGCTGCGGCGGGGGGAGGCGGCCGCGGCATGAAAGTGGCGCGCGACGCCTCCGAACTCTCAGAGGCCCTGTCGACCGCCCGCGCCGAAGCGAAGGCGGCCTTCGGCGACGACAGCGTCTATATCGAGAAATATCTCTCTCAGCCGCGCCATATCGAGATCCAAATCGCAGCCGACAGCCATGGCGAGGTGATTCATCTCGGCGAGCGCGACTGCTCGCTGCAACGCCGCCATCAGAAGGTCCTGGAGGAGGCGCCCTCCCCCGCTCTCAACGCCGATCAGCGGGCCGAAATCGGCGAGATCACCGCCACCGCGATCCGCAAGCTTGGTTATTTGGGGGTGGGAACGGTTGAGTATCTCTACGAGGACGGCCGCTTCTATTTCATCGAGATGAACACCCGCCTGCAGGTGGAGCATCCTGTCACGGAAATGATCACGCGGTTGGATCTGGTCCGCGAACAGATCCTGATCGCGGCGGGCGAACCCTTGTCGATGCGTCAGGAGGACGTCCCCTTCATCGGCCACGCCATTGAGTGCCGGATCAATGCGGAAAACCCTGTCACTTTCGCGCCTTCGCCTGGGACGATCACAAGTTTCCACCAACCTGGCGGCTTGGGCGTACGCCTTGATTCCGCAATTTACACCGGCTACCGCATCCCGCCGAACTATGACAGCTTGATCGGCAAGCTGATTGTCCACGGCCGCAACCGGAACGAGGCGCTCCTGCGTCTGAGCCGCGTCCTCGATGAACTGGTGATCTCAGGACCAGAGACGACCATTCCTCTGTTCCAGCGCCTGTTGAAGCAAAAAGACATCGTCGACGGGTCTTATCACATTCGATGGTTGGAGGATTTTCTCCGCCAGAACCCGGAGGAGCCGTCTTAACGGCAGGAGCCTGCGCCGTGGGTCGGCGGATCGCCTTCACCCCTGAGGATTTGATCGCGTGTTATCGGGCGGGCGTGTTTCCGATGGCAGAGAGCCGCGAAGCCGACAGGCTTTTTATCGTGGACCCCGAGCGACGCGGCGTCTTTCCCCTTGATCGGTTCCATATTCCTCGGCGGCTCGCCAGGACCATCCGCCAGGATCGCTTCGACATTACGATCAATCAGGATTTTCTTGGCGTGCTCGACCTCTGCGCCTGCGCAGGCCCGGGCCGGGACAGCACGTGGATCAATCCCGCCATTCGCAGCCTTTACGGCGCGCTCCACAGTCGCGGCGTAGCTCACAGCGTCGAGGCGCGCCGGGACGGGCGCCTCGTTGGCGGTCTTTACGGAGTAGCCTTGGGCGGCGCGTTTTTCGGAGAAAGCATGGCCTCGCGGGAGAGGGATTGTTCAAAAGTCGCGCTCGCGCATCTGGTCGCGCGCCTGCGCGCGGGCGGATTTCGCCTTCTGGACGCGCAGTTCCACACCGAGCATTTGGCCCAATTCGGGCTGGAGGAGATAAGCCGCAGCGCCTTCAAGGCGCAGCTGGAGGACGCGCTCCAGGCGAGGGGGGACTTTTTTCGTTTCCCCCTGTCGGCCTCTGGCGCTCAGGTTCTGCAGTCCATCGCCCAAATGTCATAGACGGCGTGCTCAAGCCCATTGAGCCCCGGAGACGACGCAAACATCCAGCCAGAAAAAATCTCCCGCCGCTCTGGCGCGTCCTCAGGCGCCCCGCGGCGAGGCGTGGGGGCCATGTCATAAATTTGCAGATAGACGCTGACTTCCGGCGTTTGATCCTCGGGTCGGCGTTCGCAGGCGCGGGCGACCACCTCCAAGGCGCCGAAGGTGACGGTTTCGCCAATGGGGGCGATGAAGTCGGCGGCATGGCCTGTCACCTTGTCCAGTCCCCGCAGCAACGCCCCGCCGCGCGGCTGCGCCTCCGCCTGGACCGCGGCCGCCTGACCGAACGCCATCGATAGCGCCACCGCCGCGGCCGTCCCCCTCCAAAACCGGCTCATCGCGCCAAGCTCCTTTATTGGTCCATCTAGTCCGGCTTCCAGGCCTCATAATCGCCGGTCGCCGGAGCCCGCTCTCCGCCGCGGGCCAAGCTTCCCGGGGGACGATAGGCATGGATGGTTCCGGTCAAATTAGGGCGATGCGGCTTCTCGAACGCCTTTTTCTTCAGCGGCGCGATCGTCGGCGGCTCTTCGAACGTGTGATGCAGCCAGCCATGCCAATCGGGGGGCACGCGCGAAGCCTCCGCAAGCCCATGATAGATCACCCAGCGCCGCTTCCTTCCATCGAGGCTTGGGCGCTTTTCCTCAAAATATTGATTGCCCTGCTCGTCCTTGCCGACAAAGCCCGCACGTCGGCCGATATCATAGCTCGCGCCAAGCGTGGCGCCGTTCCACCAAGTGAAAATCTTGTCCAACATGGGCTGACTATGGCCTCTGGATGTCGGCTCTGGCCGAAAAAAGCGTGGGGGACACTATGGCGTTTGACGCTGGCCGCGTAAAGCAGCGCACCCCGCTCTATATATAGACTGCGACATAGGCGCCTACCCCATATTTTGTGGTTTTTGTTGTCAAGATAACGCCGGACGCGCACGCTCACGCGAGCGCTGAGTCGCGTCGCAAGCGCGCGCTCGTTTCAGGGATCCCGCCATGCCGCTCAAGAGCCCGTCCGTCGCCTCCGTGTTGAAAGCCCACGCCTTCGCCGATCGGCCGTTGGCTGAAATCGACGAGGAGGATGCGGAGGATCTTCGTCTAGAGGCTCCTTTGGCATGGACAAACCAAGCCTTGCGCCAGGCCTATGACGACGGTCTTTGGCTGGAAGCGCCCGACGCCGACGGCGTCAGACGTCCTTCGGTGAGGGCGGCGCTGCAGATGATCGGGACCGCCCTGGGGGACGCAGGGCCCAGTTTCGTCGAGGCGGTGCTCGGCGGCGGCCTGCGTCCGTCTTCGCCGGTAGTGCGCCCCCTGCTCGCGGGCGGACCAGCGGGGGCTTCCGGGGCGGCGATGGCATGGCCTTCCCGACGACAGGACGAGGCCGCCGCGCTTGGCGATTTCAGCCGTCTGATGCAAACAGCGACGAGCCTTGGGATCACAGGCGCCCCAAGCGCGAGGGGACTGGACGCCCTGGAGGCGCTTCTCGGCATGGCCTCGGACGACGCCAGGGTCCTGGTGGCGGTGCAAGCTCCCGCCGGAGGGCCGTTGCTTGAACGCGATCGTCGCAAAGCGACCGCGGCGGCGGCTCTGGCCGCTGGCGGCCACGCGCTTGAGGCGCGCCTGGCGGGACTCGCCTTGACCGCCGCCCGCCTTGGGCCTGATCTTTCCAATCCAGAGGTCGCCGCCGCCGCCCGCGCCGCCCGCGATTCGGGCGCCCAGGACGGCGATCTTCTCGAGGCCCTTGCAGGCGTATGGCGCCGGGGCGCGGTCGCCGGTTTTGCCGACGAGTGGCTGTCGGCGCGGTCACGGCTGACCCTCGCGGGCCCGGGGGCGACGACGCAGGCGGCGGACGCCTTCATCGATCGAGAGGGTTTCTTCCGACTGGAGGAGCCGGGCGCGGGGCCGGCCTGCTATCTCGATCTTGCGGCCTTTATCGGGCCAAGCGGCCTCGACGCCGTCAGATTGGAGCGAACGACCGCTGCAGCGGTGGCGGCGCTTGACGCTTTCCTTGACCTCGCTGCTCCTCCGGGCGCTGTCGCCGAAGGTCTTAGGCGTCGCCGTCCGATCGCGGTGCGCGTCGAGGGGCTCGGCGAAGCCCTGATGGCTCTTGGCTTTGCCTATGACAGCGTGGAAGGCCGCACCGGCGCGGCCGCGATGCACGCCTTGATCGCTTCTTCGGCGGCCGCCGCGTCCGCGAGGCTGGCCAGGGCCCATGGGCCCTGCGCCGCCTTTTTGGAAGGCGCCGCGCCCTTGATGGATGCGATTGCGCGGGCGCGACAGGCGGCCGAAGCGTTGGCGTTAGACCCCGAGATCGCAGCCATTTGCCCTGGCGCCGCCGCGCGGGCTGCAGCTTTGTGGGCGGAGGTGGACAGCCTTCGCAACGGTCATCTCGTATCCTTCCTTGCCGCTCCCGCGGCGACGGCTCTGACCCAAGAGGCCCCCGGGGCGGGCCGCCGCCGCCTCGCCACCCATGCCAAGGCGGGGCTGGCCAGACTTGGCTATGATCGCCACGCGCTTGCGGTTCTCGATCGCCATGTCGGGGGCGCCATCGGCCTGGCGAGCGCTCCAGGGGTCAGCGTCGCGCGTCTGAAGGAGAAAGGCTTCACCGATCTGGAGCTTGAATTGGCCGAAGAGGCGCTCGCCAACGCATTCTCCGTCAGGGCGGCGTTTCATCCGGCGGTGTTCGGCGCAGCCTTCTGCCAGGATAGGCTGGGCCTGGCCGAGGCCGAGGCTCGTGACGACCTCCTCACCGCTTTGGGTTTCAGCGCCGCCGAGATCGCGGCTGCGGAACGGCATCTTTTCGGCGACGGCGATTTCAGCGCCGCGCCAGGGCTGAACGCGGCCGCCCGGTCGGTGCTCGCCGACCGCGGCGCCGTCTCGGCCTCCGCCTGTCTCGCCATGGCCGAAGCGGTGGCGCCGTTCGCCCTGGGCGCGTTGACCCTGCGCCTGGAGGCGGAGCCGGGTTTCGCCCCCGCTGATCTCGCGCAGCAGGCCATGGCCGCGGGCGCTAGCCTGGTTTGGGTCTCCGGGGGCGCCCGCCCAGCCCTCGCAATACCGACAAGGGCTTCAGCTGCCTCGCCGGGCGCGTCTGCCGCAGCGGCGGCTG
This sequence comes from Alphaproteobacteria bacterium, assembly GCA_018971945.1. Taxonomy (GTDB): domain Bacteria; phylum Pseudomonadota; class Alphaproteobacteria; order Caulobacterales; family Aquidulcibacteraceae; genus REEB509. The sequence goes on from JAGWZH010000063.1 coordinate 15,335, forward strand.
AGGGGCGCCTGGAAGCGGCTGAGACATGGGAAGAAGACGCCCTCCCAGGCGCTGCAGCGCAGCTCTTGAGGTTCGCGCGCCAAACGCCCCAAGCTGGTCCGTCAAAACCGGGCGCTTCTCTTCCTCCCGGGCGACGGCGCCTGCCCGATCGGCGCAAGGGCTATATCCAGAAAGCCAGCGTCGGCGGCCACAAAGTCTATTTGCATACTGGCGAGTATGATGACGGTTCGGTCGGAGAGATCTTCATCGACATGCATAAGGAAGGCGCCGCCTTTCGGAGCCTGATGAACAATTTTGCGATCGCGGTCTCGATTGGTCTGCAATACGGCGTGCCCTTGGAGGAGTTTGTTGACGCCTTTCTTTTCACCCGGTTTGAGCCATCGGGTCCGGTGAAGGGCAACGACAGCGTTCGCCACGCGACATCCATCTTGGACTATGTGTTCCGGGAATTGGCGGTTTCCTACCTTGAGCGCGCCGACTTGGCCCAGATCGATCCCTTGTCGGCGAAGAGCGACGGTCTTGGGGCCCAGGCCCTACAGATGGAGGAGGCGGCGCGCCTCATCTCTCGGGGTTTCAGCCGCGGTCAAGCACCGGACAATCTTGTGATGCTGCGGCCCAAAGGCGGGAACCGGACGGAGAAGAGCGTCGTCTATCTCTCGGATCCCTGCCCGGCTTGTGGCAACTTCACCCTGCAGGAGCACGAGACGGACAAGGCTTGCGACGCGTGCGGATGGACGGAGGCTAGCAGGGAAAGCGTCTGACGGCGCATGGCCCCCAACTTGCGGGTGCGATCCGCACAGGCGTTTTCTCTGTCCCAAAACGGAGCGTTCCATCCCATGATTCGCGCCCTACTCGCCGCCGCCGCTGTCGCGGCCTTGTCAGCGTCAGCGCAAGCGCAGAACGCGAGCCAGATCGCCCGGGTGGAATCCGGCGCCAGCTGCCCAGGCTGCGATCTTTTGCAGATCGACCTGTCCTTTCGGACCCTGACGAACCGTGATTTCTCTGGCGCCCGGTTGATGCAAGCGAGCTTCACAGCCGGCATCTATGACCGCGTGCGCTTTTCGAACGCAAATCTCCGCTTCCTCGAGGGCAGCGCCAGTCGCTTCTCTCGCGCCGATTTCTCTGGCGCCGATTTAAGGGAAGCCTCCCTCGTGGGCAGCTATTTCGGCGGCGCCCGGTTTGCGCGGGCGAACCTTGCGGGCGCGAACCTGTCTGGCTCTGACTTTTCCAGCGCTACAGGCATGACCCAGACGCAACTCGACGCGGCCTGCGGTGACGCCGAAACCCGCTTACCCGGCGGCTTGAGCGTGCCGTCCTGCCGTTAGAAAAGCATCGGGCCACGAGACCCCCGCGACCCAGACAGCGGCCCCATGAGCATCCTTGGGCCGGCGCGCCGTTCGCCGCGACAGTCTGCTGCGCCCCCGATCGGATAGGCGAAGCGAGAGCGTCGGGCCAAGGAACCGGTTGGAGCCGGGTGTGACCGAGAGCACGGCGGCGCCAGCGCGCTCCCAAGCCGCTGGCGATAGCGACGCCCAGGCCAGGCCGGAGCTGCGATCTTCAAAAAAAGAGCAAGAGCGCGACCGGGCGCACTTGGCGTTGGACGGGGCTCTGACGGTGACGATGGGCTGAGGAGATCGAACGCCTCAAGGCCGAGATGAGCCAGATCGCCATGGCCAACGCACTCCTCGAAGCCACGAACGACATTCTGCAGAGCAGACGCTCTTTGGTCCGGAAAAAGCCGACCATTGGACGCGCCGCGGCGCCTGACGCCCTTGCTTGTGCACATCAAGACCGGCGCAGCGCACGATACCGTCGTCTGCTTAATCCAACCGATCGCTGGTTTTCTGATGGGCTTCAAGAATCTCGGAAACGGATCATCGATAGGCGTCTCCCACCCATCGAGCACAGCGCAGTGCGAGAACGCGACATCCAGACCGCCAGCGTCGCTTAGAGACATTTTCGGCGGCAGACATGTTGCGTGCGCCTCTTATTTTTTGACGTCGATTTTCAGGCTCAATTCGCGCAGCTGCTTCGCCGTCACCTCTCCAGGGGCGTTCATCATCAGGTCCTGCGCCTGTTGATTGAGCGGGAAAGCGATAATCTCGCGGATGTTTTCAGCGCCTGCGAGCAGCATCACGATCCGGTCGACGCCCGGCGCGGAACCGCCATGCGGTGGGGCGCCGTAGCGGAAGGCGTTCAGCATGCCGCCGAATTTCTCCTCCACGACCTCCTGGCCATAGCCCGCAATGTCGAATGCCTTGATCATGATCTCGGGCTTGTGGTTCCGGATCGCGCCCGACGACAGCTCCACCCCGTTGCAGACAATGTCGTACTGAAAGGCGGTAATGCCGAGGATGGTGTCGGCGTCGGCCTTATCGAGCGCGAGGAAAGCCTCGTGGTCGAAGTTGGGCATT
>JAGWZH010000189.1 GCA_018971945.1 Alphaproteobacteria bacterium
CGTCGTCGAGTTCCTCCCAGCAAAGACCTCCCGCGGTGGAGATCGCCCGATCAAGCGGCGCCATGGCGTGGACCTTGATGGGAAAAGTCTTGATCAAAGGCCCGATCGGCTCTGGCCCGCACTGGGACAAGCGGGAAGTAATGAGGCGCGCCGCGGGAGGGCTGAGGCCGAGGGTCTTTTGCAGCCAAGGCCCCAGGCTACGCTTCGGGTCGCGCGCACTTAGCCTTGCAGCGATTGAGGCGGCGTCCCGGTTTGGCTGCAAATCAAGATGCACCCTCGCCGGGCCCCCATGCTGCAGGGCCCGCCGGATCGCCGAACTTGCGGCATAGACGACGCCGCCTTCCATCCCCTGCGCTGTGAGGATCGCCTCCCCCCTAAAACGCTCAGCGCCGACGGCAAGATCGATCATCTTAAACGGCGCCCCTGAGAGCGTCGCGACAAGGGGCGGCCAATCCACCAGCATGGCGGCATTCGAGGCCTCGAAAGGCGTGATCGTCGCCCCCAGTGCGCGCAAGGGCGTGCGCCAACCGCCGTCAGACCCTAGTTCGGGCCAGGATGCGCCGCCAACGGCCAAAATCAACGCGTCTGCGGCGATGACCGTTTCCACATCGTCCTTGACGAAGCGAACCCCGGCTTCAGCAAAGCCCGTCCAATGCATCCGTCCCTCAAACCGCACGCCGAGCGCGCCCAAGCGCTGCAGCCAGCGCCGCAAGAGCGGGCTTGCTTTCATGGCTTTGGGGAACACCCGTTGGGACGATCCGACGAAGGTTTCAGCGCCCAAGCCGTCGGCCCAATCCCGCAAAGCCTTTGGTGGAAAAGCGGCGATCACGGGCTGAAGCCGCTCCGCGCCTTCCCTGTAGCGTCCGAGAAACGCCTCAAGGGGTTCGCTATGGGTGAGGTTAAGTCCGCCCCTACCCGCCAGCAGGAATTTCCGCCCCGGACGAGGCATGTGGTCATAGACCGTCACGCGGAAGCCCGAGAGGGCTGCAACCTCTGCGGCCATGAGACCTGCGGGGCCTGCGCCGACGACGGCGATCACGCGCCCTGCTGGCCTATGATCGCGACCGAGCACACATTCACCGCGGGGCCTCCGCCCAGATTATGCGTCATGCCGAATACGGGATTGTTCAGCTGGCGGTCTCCAGCCCGTCCTCCAAGCTGCAGATACATTTCATAGAGCATGCGCAATCCCGAGGCGCCGATCGGGTGGCCGAAGCATTTCAGTCCCCCATCGATCTGGCAGGGCACCTGGCCGTCGGCGTCATAGAAACCGTTCAGAACGTCCTTCCAACCCTGCCCTTCGCCGGAAATATGCAGATCCTCCATCGTCACGAGTTCGGTGATCGAAAAGCAGTCGTGCACCTCCATCATGGAGATTTGCTCCCGGGGCCGCTCGATGCCGGCTTCCTTGTAGGCCTTTCTGGAGGCGATACGGGCGGTATGGAAATAGCTGCCGTCCCAGGCATTATATTGGCTCTCCAACCCGTTAGAGACAGAGATCTGCATCGCTTTGACGGTGACGAGATCCTTGTGCCCGAGGCTTGCGGCGATGTCCGGCGTGGTCACAATCGCCGCCGCCGCCCCGTCAGACACCCCACAACAATCAAAAAGACCCAACGGCTCCGCGATCATCGGAGCGGCCATGACCTGTGCTTCAGACACAACGCTGCGCAGATGCGCCTTGGGGTTTTTCGAGCCATTGGCGTGGCTCTTCACCGACACATGAGCGATGGCGCGCTTGAGGTCTTCTTTGGAGACCCCGTGCTTGGCGCGGTAAGCGCTGGCCAACTGTGCGAAGTTTCCGGGCGCTGAGCCATTGGGGGAAATCTGCGGCAGAAAGGTGCCCTGGTTGCCTACGGGCAGGCCGCCGTAGCCCGTGTCTTTGAGTTTCTCCACGCCGATAGCGAGGGCGATGTCCGCAGCGCCGGCGGCCACCGCGTAGACGGCGCCGCGGAACGCTTCAGACCCCGAGGCGCACATGTTTTCGACACGGGTCACAGCGATATTGGGCAACCGCAAAGCCAAGGACGCAGGCGTCGCCGAGCGGCCCGTGCCGATGTCCTGATTGTGGGTGGAGAACCAGGCGGCGTCCAACTGGGTCGCATCGATCCTGGCGTCAGCCATCGCCTCGAGATAGGCCTCCACCATCAGCTCTTCGGGGCCGCAATCCCAACGTTCCCCGAATTTCGAGCAGCCCATGCCGATGATGGCGACCTTGTCGCGGATGCCGGAAGCCATGGCTTTTCCCTTCCATTATGAAGACTTGGCGCTTCTCAATCTATATCCGCGCCGAAGCCTTTGTATATGCGCTCCGGCAAAGCTTAGGCCTTGAGCTTTGGCCAGAAGACCGCGCGCCGATGGGGGCTGATTGGATTCGCCGGGATAAGGCGACGATGTCCCGCCTTGTCTGGGAGGCCCGCGGCTCAGCGTTCAGGAACCGCCTTCCAGAAGTACCGGGTGAAGCCGCGCGCGTCATCTCTCTCTTTGATGCGAAAAGCCATGCGCACCGGCATGCCGGTCTCCACATCGCCCTGTTCGACATCGGTGATGTCCATCATGATCCGACCGCCACCCTCAAAGACCATCATCCCGTAATGGTTTGGCGGGCTCATGGCGTAAGTGAGAAAGTCCGCGCTCCAGGTCAGCACTTCGGCCTTCCGTTCTGCGAACTTGTAGGGTTCTTGGCTGTCCACCGTGGTGTTGTTGGGATGGACAGACAACCGCGTCCGGGGAAACTGCACGGTGCCGGTTTCTTTGCAGCGTCCGCCCACAAGCCCCAAAATCTGATCATTATACCGATAAAGCGTCGTGAGCGCGGTCTTGTTGTCCTTTTCCGCGCGCATGCCCTT
>JAGWZH010000190.1 GCA_018971945.1 Alphaproteobacteria bacterium
CCGGCCAGATTGGGCGTGAAGGCCTGCGGGTTTTCCTTGGCCAAAGCCCGATAGAGGGCCACGGCCTCTTGGGCGGCGGCGAGCGCGCCTTGGCGATCACCGGCGTTAGATAGCGCCGTCGCCCGACTGTCGGCATCGTCAGCGCGTTGGCGCCGAAGCATGATATCCTCACCCTTGGATTGCGACGGGGGTGCGACATCCTCGGCCGAGGCTTTTGCCGCCTCGCCAAACAAAGCGCGCAGACGGGCCGGCGTTGCGTTCGGATTTAGGTGGCGAGCCCCCGCTCGGACCAGGGCCATAGCCGCTGTTGCTCGCTCTTGACCGTTCATGACGTTCAGCGCCGCAAGCGCGGGGATCTGCAGATTGCCGTTTTCGGCATTCATCGCGGCGGCGGCGGGATCAGCGAGCTTTGCTAGCGCGGCCCCACCAAGCGCCGCCTTTACCTCCGCCTGTGTCGCCTCCATCACATCGGCGTCATGGACCGGGGCGCCATCCGGACCAGATCGGCTGATACGGTTCAGCACCGTGAAGGCGTTGCGGGCGTCTTCATCGTGGGCGGTGAAGTAGGCGTCCAGTAGGCCGGGCGACCGAGTCAGCGCCTCCGCCACGATCCGCTCACCCAGAATGTCCGGCAAGATCGGCTGGAGCCAAGGCCCTGACTGATACAGCGTCGTCAGCGCCGCGCTGATCGTGTCAGCGCTGCGCACTTTAGCCTTTGCGTCATCGCCGACCAAAGCCGGGTCCTGAGTTATGGCCAGTTCGGTGAGTTTGGTGAGCACATCCGCTTGCAGCTGTGATTGGCTCAAGCCTTGGCAAAGGGTGACGAGCGCCGCTGTACGCTGTGCGGCGGCCACAAGACGCGCATCGCCCTTCAGAGCCCGTCTCAGGTGCTCCCGCTCTTCCCCCGCCATCGCCGCCAACGGGCTTACGTCCAACGCCGCGCCGCGCACGTGCAGGAACGCCTGGAATGCCAGGAACAGCGGGCTGCCCTGGTTGAGATACCGATCCAGGTCCGCCGGACTGGTTTGCCAGTTGGGATTGACCAGAGCCGGATTGGCCGCCCGAAGCTTGTCTTCAAACGCCACGCAGGCGTCGGCGAAGAATGCCGGGCGATGCACCGGCGCGATCTCGGTTTCGATAGCGGCGAGCGGCTGGCGCTGGAACACGCCCTTTTGCTTCTCCGTAAGACCGTCCAGGAATGGCGCCCACCAGCCGTCGCCCCGCGCCAGCAGCACCACCCGAACGGCCCCGCCCGATGGGGCATTGGCCAAGGTCTCCGCAAGTTGCTTCAATTGCTCGATCCGGGTTTCGGCATAGTCGATGGCCAAGAAAAGGCACTTGTCGCCGCGCGCCCGAAGCTGCGCCTCAAAGGGCGAGGGCCCGCCTTGCGGCGGCATCGCCAGCGCTTCGGCGAGCCGATTGCGATTGAGCAGGCCGGCTTTCCAGCGGCCGGTTTTGTTCAGCGCCTCTACCGCTTCCAGCGCGAGGCGCGTCTTGCCGTAGCCACCCGCCGCTGCATAGAGCCGCGCCTCGACCCCGCCGCCGGCCGTCGCCCAACCAAGCAGCGTTTCGGGCTTGCCGTCATTGATCTTTCCCAACAGCCCGCGGCTGTCATCATAGGGGATCACGCCGAAATCGGCGACGAGCAAGGCAGTCGGGCGGTTGTTGGTGAGGCGGGCCATTGCGTACGGCTCCAGCTTTGTGAGCCCCGTGGGGTGAAAACCAGGGAGCCAAGCCATTAGTGTTTCTGTGTTGGATTGCGCCCCTTCTGCCGCCTCACGGCCACTGTTGGCGGCTTCCACGGCGCGCCTTCCCGCGTCACGCGCCGCAGCGGTCAGCGCCGGAACCAGACGATTGACAACGTCTTCCTGCCTCAAGAGCGCAGGATATACGGCCGCCAGCACATCCCGCACGGCGAGATAATCGCACCTATCGGCGATCGCTACCTCCGCCGCCTTCAGGAAAGCAGCCGTGATCTTGGTTTCATCAGGGTAGAGCTCTGCGAGTTGGTCCATCGGCAGCGCTGCCGCAGCGGCCTTGATCAACGCTGCGTCCATCTGCGCACGCATCGCTTTCGACGCCCGTTTGCGCTCCGCCCGGGCGGCTTTCCAAAGCGCGTCTTCCAAAGCCGCCTGGATTTTCGCAGATGGCCCGCCCGTGGGTTGCCCTAACAGGTCTTGGGCCACTTTCTGGGCCTGCTCGAAGCCAATTTGGGCGCCTTTGGCGGGGTTGATAACGGCCGCTTTGAACGTGGTCCAAAACGGCGCGAGCGCCTTTTGGAAAGACTGCTTTTCGCCTTGAGAGGCCAAGAGCCACCAAAGCACGACAAAGAAAACAATCGCCCCGCAGCCCCCGATAAGGGCAGCACCAATTGCTGCGGGCCCCATCGGGATCGTCGGCGCGCCCAAGGCCGCCAACCACCCCAACACCCGAACCCCAATTACCTCAAACAGCTCCGCCATCGCCGCGTCTCCCGCCTGCGCAATCCTTAACAGCGATCAAGCTGGAAAGTGAAGCTTAGGGCAGTCTGGTCCGGCTTTGTGTATACGCATTGCTTCGCAGGAAGGGGCAGCGAACCGACCAAGCAGCACCCGCGAATTTCGTAGTTGGCGATATTCTCCCCGTCCCGTTCTAGCGCGAAAAGCTTCGAGATTGCGCCGGAACTCCCCGTTGATGGGCGTTTGCCCGCCGGCGGGTCAACCGATGGCGGACCTCGGTATCCCCATGCCGCCTGGAGATGAATAGGCCTTCGTTGAGGTCCGTTATCTCAGGCGTCGACCGAACCCGCGACGCCCGCTTTTGCCCCGACTCGGAAGGAGGCGTTTTGCATA
>JAGWZH010000191.1 GCA_018971945.1 Alphaproteobacteria bacterium
CATGAGCTTGATGATGGTGGCGGCTCGGACAGTCTCCATGAGGTGAGACTGTTCAGTCGCGGTCGCCACAATATCTTCTTCCATCCGGCGACGTAGGGCTGGGTAGGCGGCCAAGGTGAAGGCCAAATTTAGCACCAAGGCTGCAAGAACGACCGCAGCCAGGATTGGCGAATACAAGAAGAGAATGACGCCGACGATAAGCCCCACGACGCCATCGATGACCGCGGCGATCGCACCACGGGTGATGGCGTCCTGGATAGGTGCAGATGATCCGAGGCGGGATAGAATATCCCCTACGTGGCGCTTCTCGAAGTAGCTTGTTGGCAGACGCAGAAGATGGCGCACAAGGTTGCCCACCAATTGAAAGGACAGCATATGTCCGATCGCGGATAAAGTCCAAGCGCGTAAAGCCTCCACGAGCGCCTGGATCACCACAAGCGCGCCAAACCCCAAGGCCAGAACCGTGAGGAGATCTCGATCTGCCCGGAATATCGCCTCGTCCACTACAAGCTGAAGTTGAAAAGGGGCGGCGAAAACGACCACTTGAAGCGCAAAGGTCAACACAAGGACATGGCCCAATGCGCCCCAAACGCCCTTGGTGTCTGACCAGAGATCCTGGATCCTTGTGGGCGCCCGCGCTTCAATTGGTTTGAAGCCTTTGGTGGGGGTCAGCTCCAGCGCCACCCCCGTGAAGTGGTTGGAGAACTCCTTCCATCCAAACTCACGCCGCCCAAAGGCCGGGTCATGGACGATTAGTTTTCTCTTAGTGACCTCCTTCAAGACCACAAAATGGTTCAGGTCCCAATGCAGGATGGCTGGCAGCTTTACCTTCGACAGAGCCGAAATCTCCACCCGCAGTGCGCGGGGAGCCAAGCCGAGCGCATCCGCTTGGTCCATGATGCTGCGCAAGGTCGCCCCAGACAAGGAGAGCGAAAATCGTTGGCGAAGCCCGTTGAGGTCAATGTCATGTCCCCAGTATCGGGCGACCATGGTCAAGCTCGCCAAGCCGCACTCCGCCGCCTCGACGCCAATAACCACCGGAAGACGTCGACGGCGAAAGAGGTTGAGTTCCTGAAGGCTCATGCGGCCCGACGCGCGGCAAAGATGGGATCGAAAAGCCATTCAATCAGAGTGCGCCGATCGATCACGATGTCGGCCGTCAACAGCATCCCCGGCTGAAGCGCGATCCGCTCACCATACGCTTCCACAGCGATGGCGTTCAGGGCAGCCCGAACCCGAAACACTGGTTCTGCGACCAACAGGCCTGGGATGGCCACGTCCTGGGGCGCAAGGACCGTATGAGAGATCGAGATTATCCTTCCCAACCCTGTTCCGAAGCGTTGATGAGGGAAAGCCTGGTACATGAGGCGGACCTCCTGGCCTTCTCTGATGAAACCAGCAGCGCGGGAGGGAACGTAAAGATCGGCGACCATCTGCGACCCCCCAGGCACCAAAATCGCGACCGCATGGTTGGGGCCCGCAACCTCACCCGTCTGCAATGGAATCGCCGCAATGCGTCCGCTGACTGGAGCAGCGACTACCTGTTCTTGGCGGGCGCGGGCATCTGTCTGACGCTGCGTGATCGAGGCGGACAAGGCGTCGGTCCGGGCTTGCGCTGCAGTGATATCGAGGGGAATCTGAGTGAGGCGCGCCCGCGCCGTCTCAATTTCGCGCTCGAGGGCCGCGAGCCGCCGACGGTTTTCCGAGACACGTTGTTCAGCGCCGAGCGCAGCGGCGCGGCGCGCTTCTAGGTCGCGTCTGGACAGAAACCCACGGGCTGCGACTTCTTCAGCGCGGGCCAAGTCGTCGGCGACGATCGCGCTTTGGGCCGCCTCCAATTCAAGCTGGCGTTCGATCTCACTGCGTTCGTCTTGGTACTGAGCAACTCTCTGGCGAAGAGCGGCGGCCTCGCTTTGAAGCAATGCGAGCGACGCGTCCGCCGAGCGATCCACAGCCTCGGCCTCCGCCTCAAGGCTTGCGCCAATGGCCGCGCCCACGTCCCCCTCGGCGGTGGTGGTTGTGACAAGGAGGCGCGCCAGCGGCGTTCCCGCCTGCACCACATCACCCTCCCGTACCAAGATTTCCGCGACGGACCCGGGCTCCCGCGGCGCCACGCGAACCAGCCCCTGGCTGGGCACAAGCCATCCCGCAACAGTTTCCTTCCGCGCATAGCTCGCAAAGCTCGCAAAGGTCATGGCGGCGGCGACAACAACCACAAGAAGCATAACGCTGATCGTGACCGAAGCCGGAATGGCGATCGCAACCTCGCCATAAAGGCGACGCGTCGCATGCTCGACTGCTTCCCTTCTAAAGAGTGAGGTCATTTACCTGCTCCGCGCTTAAACGTAGGACGCCTCGACTACGCGGTAACCTAAACCAAGATCAGTCATCAACGTCCACTGCTCATCACATACTCACACATCCTAACATCTGCGTGATGGGGCTTTGCTTGCGTTGACGCTTACGAAGCTGGCGTTAACCTCAATAGCGGGTGGCCACCCAAACGCTGAGTTTCAGCTTTGAAGTGGAGAGAACAATGCAAGCTGTGATGGAAATTCGTGAACTGGATGCGCGGGAAATCGATGAAGTTGCGGGAGGCGAGATTACTGGAGCGCAAGCGCTACAGGTCGGAGGGGCCGCGCTCACCATTCTTGGGGTCGCCGCAGTAGCTGTCGCCGCCGCTCCTGCTATTGCCGCGGTCGCAGGAGCAGCGGCGAGCATCGCTGCCGTTGGCAAAGCAACCGCAGCGATTGGGGTTGCAACTGCCGCCGCTGGAACCGCCCTGAGGAACTAAACTGA
>JAGWZH010000064.1 GCA_018971945.1 Alphaproteobacteria bacterium
CTCATAGGCAACGATTTCTTCGGGCTCGTAGAGGGTCGGAGGGCCCGCAGCCAAAAGGTTGAAGCCGCCGCTCTTGAAGCCCTGGCTCACTCCGAAATAGGCCAGGATATCGTCCGTTGGACGATACTGAATCTGAACCTGGGGCGTGAACGAGTCAAAGCTCGCGGTGACGTTGGCGGTGGTCGCGGCAATGAGGTTTTGGGTTCGGCCGGTCTTTTCTTCTTCGTTATACCGGGCGCCGGCCATCACAGCCCATTGGTCATTGAAGTGATAGGTGGCTTGGCCGAACACAGCGTAAGCTTCACCCTCGCTCGTGGTGTTGGCGCGAGCAAAGGGGAAGGGCACGCGCCAATCGATGAACTGGGTTCCCTCGTCCCGGTACAGGAACACGCCAGCGGTCCACTCCAGCGCTCCGGCGTTCGTGTTGTATAGCTGGAATTCCTGCGATGTGGACTCAACCTCCGTGGTGGAGGTGAAGGTCTCGTTGAAGTCCCCGGTGAAGTCATAGTCGAGGGCGTCCGCCGCATCATACTTGGTGTGGGCCGTGATCGACCGTAGCGCCACTCCGCCGAAGTCCCAGTTGAGGGTCGCGGCATAGACATCGCTGTCGCGGCGGCTGAAGACCGGCGAGTCGATGCGGATATTGCGTTCATCAACCCGCTGCAGGTTTGCGGGAACGATCACTGCGTAGAAATTTGCCGGGAACGCGGCGAAAGAGGCGTCGGTGGCGATCCCGTATCCCACGGTTCCATCATCGCGAGCGGATTGGACGAGCAGCGTAAGATCCGCATTCGGAGAAAGATCAAACCGAACCTGGCCGCGCAGGGCAAAGAAATCCTGGGCGTCGAGGCCTTGTCCCGTCAAAACGTTGTTTGTGTAGCCATCGTCGTTCACATAAGATACGGCAAGGCGGCCAGACACGGCTTCGCCGCCGGCGTTCAAAGCCACCTGACCACGCACAAGGCTGTTGGAGCCAAAGCCAACCAAGCCCTCCGCGCCGAAACCTTCTTCAGGGGCCCGGCTGATGACGTTGATTGCCCCGCCTGTCGCGTTGCGGCCGTACAGCGTGCCTTGCGGCCCCTTCAAGACTTCAACCCGTTCTACATCAAACAAGTCGGTCAGGATCATGCTCGACTGTGGGAGATAGACGCCGTCCAAGTGAACTGCGTTAGACGGATCGGACCCGACGCTGCGCACGTTGTTGGATACGCCGCGAATGGCGACATTGGTTTCCCGATTGCCGAAGGAGATCGCGAGGCCGGGCACCAATTGTTGGAGATCGAACGAGTTCGTGACGCCGGATTGCGCCAACGCATCAGCGCTGAGCGCTGTCACGGACGCGGGCACGTCCTGCAGCGATTGCTCCCGCTTCAAGGCGGTTACAACGATTTCGTCGTCCTGAGAGACGGATTGGGCGACTGCCGGCGAGGCAGTCAACGCGATCATCGCGACGGAGACGGCGGGCCAAAATGCGCTCTTCATACAGGTTCCTCCCCTAGGTTGAGGAGACTTTTTGCGCATCCTGCATATTCGTCAAGAAATTTTCCAAAACAGGAAAAACTTTCTCAACTGGTGTGGCTTGCTTGCCTGCCCTTCAGGCCTCGGCGCAACAGCGTGGCGCAGCTCAGGGTTATCAAACCCATGACGCCCAGCACGATCAGAAGGCTGGCGGAGAGCCCGCCCTCGCCGACAACGGACTGGTTCAAGAGCGCTACTGTCGTGGGTCCAAACCCAAGGCCAAGGCCGATGCTCAGACAAACCGACATCGACGCCGCCAAAGCGCGCGTTCTGTCTGTCACAAGGTCCTGCAAGGTCACAGCGACCGCCACATAGGCGATGTTGGCCGCCACCTGCCACAGGGCAAAGGCGGCAATCGCGGCCCAGGCCAGAGGGAAAGCCAACAGAGCCGCCGATCCCAACAGTCCCAGGGCGCAGAGCTGCACAAGGCCGATCCTGCCTGCCAGGCCGGCTTTGTCATGGGCGCGATCAGACAAAAAGCCGCCAACCCATGCCCCGGCCGTACCGGCGATGAAGGCCGACAAGCCAAGAAGCTGGCCTGCCTCGCCGGCGCTTAAGCCGTGGCTTCGCGTGAGCAGCGAGGTTTGCCAGGTGGTGTAGGCGAAATCGGCCACCGCCACGGAGCTGCCTGTGAACAAAGTGAGCCAGAACAAACTCCGCAGCCGCCAGAGATCGGAGAGCCGCCCTTTGCTGGCGGTTTTCGGATCAAAGCTGCGCTGGGGCTCTTTGAAGGCGAGAAGCGACGGGATCAGGAACAGGCCAAGCCCGCCCAGGGTCAAAACCACCTGTCGCCAAGGGGACAGATCCGCCAGAACCGGCAGGCCTGCGAACAGGCCAGCTTCGGCCCGGTCCAGGAGCCATCCGCCTCCGCTGAACGCCAGCGAGGTTCCCAACGTCGCGCCGAAAAAGGTGAGCGCGATCGCTTTGCCGCGCTGGCGGGGGCTTACATAGTCGCAGATCAGCGAAATCCCTGCAGGACCCAAAACGGCCTCGCCAAGCCCGATCATGATCCGCGCCGTCCAGAAGTGGCTGAGTTCGTTGGCCAATCCGAACAGGATTGTGCCTCCTGTCCAAAGGCTCACGCCGGCGACGATCAGGTTTCTGCGGTTTGTTCGGTCGGCAATCCAGCCGCTGCCCAAGGTGGCGGCGGCATAGGTCAGGGCGAAGGCGGTCTGAAGCGTGCTGAACTGCACATCGGTGATCGCCATGTCGCCCCGGATCGAGTCCACGAGCACCGATGGAAGGTAGCGATGGACGAAGGAAATGACCGTGGCGACGGTCAAAACGATCACGAAGGCCTGCGCCAAACGAGCGTTGGGCTGTTGCATCTCGCGTTCGCCTGTGTCGGCAACCATTTTCCACCCAGCGCGATTTTTTCCAGATTGGAAAAGGGTTGACCCTTGGCGCCCGGATTGTCAACACTGCACGGGAGAGGTCGTCTGCATGAAGCTGTTTGTCGCCGGTCTCGTTGCGGAAACGAACAGCTTTGCCTGCTGTCCCACGGGCTTTGGCGCGTTTGAACTCCGCCTCGGCCCTCATGATCCAACTGATCCGATGGGCATGGCGTCGGCGATGCAAGGGGTTGCGTCGCGCGCGCAGGCGGCCGGATGGGATGTGGCGGAGGGGGTCTTGGCGGCGGCGCAACCTCTGGGACCGCTGGTCGATGCCGCTTATGCGGCGCTGAAAGCGTTGATCCTCAAAGATCTTGAGGCCGCGATGCCGGTCTCGGCGGTGGTTCTTATTCTGCATGGCGGGATGACCTCGCAGTCGATCGACGACTGCGAGGGGGACCTGTTGGCGGCGGTCCGGTCGCTGGTGGGGCCGTCTGTTCCGATCACGGCGTCATTGGACTTGCACTGTCATCTGACCGCGCGAATGCTTCAGCAGGCCGATGCCCTGATCGCTTACAAAGACTATCCGCACACTGATATTGTTGAAACGGCCGCGCGCGCCGCGGATCTTGCGATCGCCGCGGCTGAGGGAAAGGTTCGGCCGCGCATGGCCGCTGCAGACTGTCGGGCCATGGGTTTGTGGCCAACTTTGACTGGTCCGCTCCGGGCGTTTGTGGACCGCGTCAGGGCGTTGGAGCGCCAACCAGACATTCTCTCCGTTTCGGTGGGCCATGGCATGGCTTATGGCGATGTGCCCGAGGCGGGAGCGAAAGTCTGGGTCATTACCGACGACAACCCGGTGCAGGCCGCGCGCCTTGCACAACAGTTGGCCCTGGAGCTGTTTGACCTGCGAGAGCGCATCGGCACGCGTTTCACGCCGTTGCCGGAAGCGATGGCGCGTCTGGAAGCGTGGCGAGGCGACAAGCCGCTGGTTTTGGCTGATGTCGCCGATAATCCCGGCGGCGGCGCCATGGGCGACAGCACGTTTCTGCTTCGGGCTTTGGCCGACCGGAGCATTGGAGCGGTTGGGCTTGGCGGGCTCTGGGATCCGGGCGCGGTTCAGCTGTGTCGCGAAGCCGGCGAGGGGGCAAAACTGCATCTGCGGATTGGGGGGAAATGCGGGGTCGCCTCCGGGGATCCGGTTGATCTTTGCGTGCTGGTGCGGCGCTTTATTGAAGACCATTCCCAGGACGACTTTGGCGCCCGGGCTGACTTGGGGCCCAGCGCTTGGGTGGAGACCGACGCGGGGCTGCATATCGTGTTGATCTCCAAGCGCCAGCAGGTCTTGGGCGTGGACCTTTTTGCGGGGCTCGGTCTCGAGATCGCGGGATTGCGCGGCTTGGTCGTGAAATCCATGCAGCACTTCAGGACCTCGTTCGCCCCGTTCATCGGCGAGGTGATCCATGTCGAAACGCCAGGCCTGTTACGAACGGATTTCGAAGCGATCCCATTTCAGCGGCGTGATCTGAATTACTGGCCCCGCGTCGAAGACCCTTACGCCGCCGAGTGATCCGGCTTCAATCTCTGCTCGACAATCTGCACCCAGGCTTGGGCCCCGATCGGGATCAACGCGTCGTTGAAATCATAGCTCGGATTATGCAGCACGCAGGGGCCGCCGCCGTGGCCAACGGCGCGATGATCGCCTTCTCCATTGCCGATCATGAAGTAACATCCCGCTTTGGCCTGCAGCATGAAGCTGAAGTCCTCTGCGGCCGTGCTGGGTGTGAAAGCCTGAACGGTCTGTGGTCCTCCGAGGGCCGACAAAGCCTCTCGCACAAAGGCCGCCTCTGCCGGATCATTCACGGTGGGCGCGCAGGTCGTTTTGAACTGAACGTCTGCGGTCGCGCGATGGGCGCCGGCGACGCCGTGGCAGATCTCTCGCATTCGCGCCTCGATCAAGGATGTGGTCGCGGTGCTGTAGGTGCGCACGGTGCCTTTCAGGGTCGCCGTATTGGGGATCACGTGCAGCGGTTCGCCCGCGTTTAGGACTGTGACCGACACAACGGCGGCTTCCGAAGGCGGAAGGTTACGCGCCACGATGGTCTGCAACGCCAGCGCGATTTCGCAGGCAGGGGGAATGGGGTCGACCGCCAGGTCCGGCATCGCGGCGTGCGCGCCTTTGCCCTCAATCGTGATGATGAACTCGTTGCAGGAGGCCATCATGGGGCCCGGCGCAACCGCAAAGGCGCCGACGGGCAGATTAGGCCAGTTGTGGGCGCCGAAAATGGCCTCCATGGGAAAGCGTTCGAAGAGGCCGTCCTCGATCATCCGCAAGGCCCCTGTGCCGCGCTCTTCCGCCGGCTGAAAGACAAGATAGGCAGTCCCGTCAAACTCTCCGAAGTGGGCCAAATGCTGCGCTGCCGCCAGAAGCATGGCGGTGTGTCCATCATGTCCGCAGGCGTGCATTTGGCCGGCCGTTCGGCTGGCGTGGGCGAAGCTGTTGTCCTCTTGGATGGGCAAAGCGTCCATGTCCGCCCGCAGCCCGATGGCGCGGCTGGCGGAGCCCTTGCGGATCACCCCGACCACCCCGGAGCCGCCCACCCCAGCATGGGTTTCAATACCCCAGCCCTGAAGGAGCTTTTCCACCTGGTCGGCGGTGCGGTGCACGTCAAACCCGAGCTCGGGATGGGCATGCAGATCGCGGCGGACGGCGACGAAGGCCGGGCTTGCCTCCGCCAGACGCGGGTCGATCCGGATCATGAGGGGTCCTCTTCGGCAGGCATCGCGAATGGGGTCGGGTCGAGAAATCTCTCAAGAGCATTCCGCGCCAGCCGTCCTGCGCCGTGCTCTTCTTCCAACGCCAAGGGAAAAAACACCGATCCAACAGAAAGCGTCGCGCCCCCGGAGGGGGTTTCAAAGAAGGTCAGATCGGCCCGAAGCGGGTCGGCGGCGTCGATAACGGTGTGCGTCAGTCGCTCTTCATTGACAGGGTGGAGCCCGTCGCTGAAGGGCTCTGAGCGCGCCACGACAAGGGCGTGGGCTGGCGTGCCCAGGCTTGGGTCCGCCCGGTCCAACTCATAACCGGCGGCCGCGGCAATCCCGTTGGATAGGCCGAACACGGCGCTGTCGACGCCCTCAAACAGGAAGCTCGCGCGCGGGTCTTCTCCGGCCGGCATTCGCCTGTAAGGCTGCGTTGGCGCGTCGTCGCCTTGGGCGGAATATCCGACGCCGACAAGTCGGTTTGGTGGCCGCCCCAGACGACGCCACAGCCCGCCCAAGCCGCCGTCCGACTGGTGATGATACTCACCCGGTGGTTCCGCCCACATCCGGATGCCGCCTTCTGCGCGACGAACTTCCATCACATGGGGCGCATCCGGCAAAATCGAGACGCGCCAGTAAAATCCATTGCCGCCCAAATAGAGCAAACGGCCGCCGCGCCCTTGAAACGCTTCGATGGCGTCTAGGGTCTCTCGACTTTGATACTCGGGATGCGCGCCGGTGACCAAAACCGCGCA
Organism: Alphaproteobacteria bacterium; assembly: GCA_018971945.1. Classification (GTDB taxonomy): domain Bacteria; phylum Pseudomonadota; class Alphaproteobacteria; order Caulobacterales; family Aquidulcibacteraceae; genus REEB509. The sequence goes on from JAGWZH010000064.1 coordinate 6,365, forward strand.
GCCCTTAAGGCCTTGCACGCCCTCGCGGTGCAGATCGTGATCGGTGAGGACGCCGTAGGGTTCGCCGATCCGCTCGAGCCAGGCCAAAATGCGCAGATCGTCATTCAGCAGCGATTGGCCGCCGGCCGCCTCGCCGAGGAAGCTAGGGGTGAGGTTGAGCGTGGGACGGCGCGTGGATACCAGCCCAATGCCGGAGCCGTCACGATGACGGCTGTAGGTGGATAATCCGAAACGGCGCATCTGGCCGACGACGTCGGGGTAGGCGGCCTCAAGGGCTGGGGCGCTGGGGGAGGCCCAAAGACTGTTGGCGTAGGCAAGGTAAGACAACGTCGAGGCTAGAAAGACAATCCGCGGCGTCGTCCGAGGACGGACAAATAAGGGAATGCGGTGGGTTGGGCCGCCGGAGGCCTGGGTCAACGCAACGGCATAAACGCCAGAAGAAAGGTCTTCCGGCAAAGCGATTTCATGAACGCTGGGCCAAGCGCAGTCGGCGATGTCGTCGTCATGGAAGTGGATGGCGTCATAGTGGGCCGGCGCTTGGCGCCAGTCATGCGCTTCTCCCGTCCAGGCCGGGCCCGTCACGGCGCGTTTGGGCGCATTGACCAATGTGAGAGCGCGACCGTGTGGCCCCATGCTCGGCACGGTCTGGGTCGTCATCGCAACGCTGAAGTCCCATTGCGCGGCAAGCGCGCCATCCAGCGTGAACGCGGGGCCGCTGATTTTGCCGCTGTAGCCCTGGCCGAAGCGGAGACGGCCTTTGACTGGCGCGGAGGTCCCTTGGGTGCTGAAATTGGATGCCGTGCGATAGGCGGCACCCGCGCCGATCGGCACTAGCCGCAAGCGCACAAGGCCGTCACTTTCAACGGACGCGGACACCTCTGTCCATTCCCGGGCCTGCAGCGGCGCGCGGAGTGACGCGCCTGCGGCGCTGAAGACAAGCGCGCCGTCCGACAGGCGTAAGCGAGCCCCATCCCCCCACACGAGGATATCGCCTCGATCCGTCAGTCCAGGCCAAAGGCGCAGACGCCATAACCACGCGCTGCCCGACGGGGCTTCCGGTCCTTGCGCGCACTCGGCAAAGGACCCGGCGGGCACGTCTCTCGGCTGCAGGTCTAACGTGACCGCGGAGCCGACCGCGGAGGCGACATAGGCTGTCGGCGTTGGCGCGCCTTGTAGGCCAGCCAAACGCTCAAGCTGGCATACAGTTGGCCCGTCGCCGGCCGCCATCAGCGCCACTCTGTCGCCCGGCAGGGGACTGAAGGCGTGGCAATAGCCCGCTGGGACAGACGGCATCAGGCCCCCAATTTTCTAATTTGACAAAAGAATGGAAAAGATTTTCTAGTGTGTCAATGAAAACGCCGCCCGAAGACGCCGTCTCCGACGCCCCACCGCCGGAAGGCGCTGTGTGCGACGTGCTCGTCATTGGGTCTGGGGCATCAGGGTTCGCCACAGCGCTGACGGCGCGCGGCCTCGCCCTGGACGTGATGATGGTGGACAAGGCGGCCCAGTTCGGCGGCACCACCGTGTCTTCCGCCGGCGTCATCTGGATCCCGGGGAGCCGCCAAGCCGTGGCGGCGGGCAAAGCTGATAACCCGGCCGATGTGCTCGCTTATCTCGCGGCAGAGGGGGGCAACGCCCTCGATCGCGCCAAAGCCGAGGTTTACGCCCGGCGCGCGGCCGACATTCTCGCCTGGTTTGAAGACCATACGGCCCTTCGCTACGCCCTGGCGCCTGCATGGCCCGACTATCACCCGAACCAACCGGGCGGAAGCGCCGGCGGTCGATCGCTTGGCCCTGTGGCATTTGACGGCCGCGCCCTGGGGCTGCATTTTCCAAGGCTTCGGCCGCCTTTGGCTTCGACCATGATCCTTGGCGGTATGATCGTCGGGCGGGAAGACCTGATTCACTTCTACGGCATGCAGCGGTCGTGGAAGTCGTTTGTTCATGTGGGGCGCCTGTTCGCCCGTTATTGCGCGGATCGGTTGAGCTATTCCCGTGGCACACGGCTCTCCAACGGCAGCGCGCTCATCGCCATGTTGGCGCACAGCGCCTTCAGGATCGGCGTGAAACTTCATCTGAACGCGCCCTGCGAAAGGCTGACAACGGATGAAGCTGGCCGCGTGACAGGAGCCGTTATCGCTGGGCGCAGTGTGAGGGCGAAAGTCGCGGTGGTTCTTGCCAGTGGCGGCTTTCCCGGCAGCGCGTCATTGCGCGCCCGGTTCTATGAGCATGTCGCCCAGGGTCGAACACACCACACGTTGGCGCCCGCAGAGAACACCGGAGACGGCCTAGCGGCGGCTGGGGCCGTGGGCGCCGCCGTTGCTGAGGTCGGTCGGCAACCGGCTGCCTGGACGCCGGTCTCGCTTGTTCCCATGAAGCAAGGGCTTGTTCCGTTTCCGCACTTCTTTGATCGCGGCAAAGCAGGCTACATCGCCGTGGATCGCAGGGGCCGCCGCTTTGTCAGCGAAGCCAAGTCTTATCACGACTTTGTCCCCGCCATGATCGCGGCCTGCGCCGAGGATGGGGAAATCAGCTGCCACCTGATTTGCGATGCCGAGGCGATCAAGCGCTATGGCTTGGGAATGGCGCCGCCGGCGCCCGGCAGCCTCGCCCCCCACGTCCGCTCCGGCTACATCAAGCGAGGTGAAACGCTGCCTGATCTCGCTGGCCAATGCGGCATCGACCCGGCAGGGCTTGAGCAAACGGTGGAAGCCTTCAACCGCCACGCCGAACACGGGGAAGATCCCGCATTTCACAAAGGCGGCGACGTCTATGAGCGCTTCAACGGCAGCGCGGGTCAAAATCCCAATCCTTGCGTCGCCCCGCTGAAACGGGCGCCGTTCTACGCCATCAAGCTTTATCCCGGAGACATCGGGTCCTTTGTCGGCCTGCGCACCGATTCCGACGGCCGCGCCCTGCGCGACGATGGGGGCCCGATTCCCGGGCTCTTCGTCGTGGGCAACGACGCGGCCAGCTTCATGGGCGGCGCTTATCCCGGCGCGGGGATAACGCTCGGCCCGGCGCTGGTCTTTGGTCATCTCGCCGGTCAAGCCATCGCGGCTGAGGCCGCGGCCGTCAGCCCTCCACGGGCAGGCGTTCCAGTTAGCGGATGAGGTCCGCCATGCACATGCTCGAAATCCCGCGTCCTTATCTCATTTTCATCGGCGACAACCCTGAGCCCCTGGACGTGAAAACCGGGCTGGGAATCCTGGAATGGCGCCCAGACTGGTGCATGGGCCAATACCGCTTCGACGGCGGCTGCGACCTGGGCTTGAGGGACTTTGACCCGCACGCGGCGGCCGCGGCCGGAGCGGCCACCATGGTTGTCGGCGGCGCCTCTTTCGGCGGGAAATTGCCCCCGAATTGGGAAGCCGCCATCGCCGAGGGGATCGAGGCGGGCCTCAATGTCGCGTCCGGCCTGCACGACCGGCTGCACAGCCGGCCGCACTTGGTGGAGCGCGCCGCCGCCAAAGGCGTTCGGCTGTTTGATGTCCGGTCCTTGCCGCCCGGCTTTTCACCGCCGGTTGCGAGCGGGGTTAGGCGGAACGGCAAGCGTATCCTGACGGTGGGCACCGATTGCGCTGTGGGCAAGAAGTTCACGGCCCTTGCTCTTGAGCGTGACATGCGGGCGATGGGGATGAAGGCGACCTTTAGGGCGACGGGGCAAACGGGGGTTTTGATCAGCGGCGGCGGCCTTGCGATCGACGCCATCGTCGCTGACTTTTTGGCGGGCGCTGTTGAGCTTTTATCGCCCGACAATGACGCCGACCATTGGGATGTCATCGAAGGGCAGGGGTCGCTGTTTCATCCAGCCTACGCCGCGGTCAGCCTTGGGCTGCTCCACGGCAGCCAGCCGGACGCTTTTGTTGTCTGCCATGAGGCGAAACGCGATCAGGTCCTGGGTTATGAAGCGTTCCCCACGCCGGACCTTCAAGCCTGCATTGACCTGCACATTGCGAACGGGCGCCGTCTCAACCCGGACATTCGCTGTATCGGCGTCAGCCTCAACACATCTCAACTCACCCCCGAAGCCAGGGCAGGAGTGCTGGCCGCGGTGGAAGAGCGTTTGGGCTTGCCCTGTGTGGATCCGGCTGTGACCGGGACCAAGCCCCTCATCGCGCAGTTGACAGCTTAATGCGGCGGCTTTCCGTCACGGTGGACACGCTGCCGTTGGCCGCGCCCTTTGTGATCGCGGGAGCGACCTATCTGACCACTGAAGTCCTCGTCGCGGACATTGAAGAGGCGGGGTTGGTCGGGCGCGGAGAAGCCTGTCCTGTCGAGTACAAAGGCGAGACCCTGTTCTCGATGCAGGAGGCCATTGAAGGAGTACGGCCTGCCTTGGAGGCGGGGGTCGGGCGCGACGGGCTGCAGAGCTTGCTTGGGCCTTGTGGGGCGCGAAACGCACTCGATTGCGCGCTGTGGGAGCTTGAGGCCAAGCGCACGGGGGCGACGGTGGCGGCCCTGGCCGCTCTTAAGAACACGGGCTTCCAAACTTTGACGACCATTTCGCTGGGGCCCCCGGACGATATGGCCGCTGCGGCGCGAGCCTTGGATCGCTTCCAAGGCCTCAAGCTGAAGCTGTCCAACGCTCATCCCGTTGATTGCGTCGCTGCGGTGCGCAACGAGCGCCCGGACGCCCGGCTTGTCGTCGACGTCAATCGCGGCTGGAGCCGGGCGGAGCTTCGGCTTTATGCGCCTGAATTGGCGCGGCTGGGCGTGGAACTGATCGAACAGCCCTTGCCTGTTGATGTCCCCTTCGAGGCGGCGGATTCGCCAATCCCGATCTGCGCAGACGAGGCGTGTGGCGGTCTGGCGGACTTGGCCGAACTTGCCACCGGCTACAGCGCTGTCTGCGTGAAGCTCGACAAAACCGGCGGCCTTACGGAGGCTATCGCGGTCGTCCAGGCGGCCAGAGAGCGCCGCCTTCGCATTATGATTTCCAACATGTTGGGCACCTCGCTCGCCATGGCGCCGGCCAGTCTTCTGGCGGGTTTTGCGGACTGGGTTGACCTGGATGGGCCGTTGCTGCTTCGGCAGGACCGCATTCCCGGTATTCGCTTCACAGGCGATCGGGCCGCGCCATACCCCCCAGGTGTTTGGGCGTGACGATGGCTCCTGTTGTCTAAAGAAACGGGCTACGCTACTTTTGCGGATATGGAAAATCTGAAAACCGACCCAGCCGCCCGCAATCCAGGGGCTACACTTCGCTCGCTGCGCCTCGCAAAGGGCTGGACCCTGGCGGACGTGAGCCGGCTGACGGGCCTTACCGTCTCCACCCTATCCAAGGTGGAGAGCGGAAAGATGTCGCTGTCCTATGACAAAATGGTGCGCATCGCGACAGGCCTTGGCATCGACATCGGCGTTCTGTTTGCTTCGCCCTCGCAGAGCAAAAGCGGGACCGCGACTGAATTTGCTCCCTCGGGGCGACGCAGCATCGCCCGGAAGGGCGACGGTCGGATTATCGAAACGGCCAACTCGCTGCAGCTTTACCCGGCTGCCGATTTGCTCAACAAGCAACTGGTCCCGATCATCGCCGAGGTGAAGGCGCGGTCGTTGAAGGAGTATGGTGAACTGCTGAGGCATGCCGGAGAGGAGTTTGTTTTCGTCCTGAGCGGCGCGATCGAACTGCACACTGAATTCTATGCGCCGACGCTGCTGCAGGAGGGGGATTCCATCTATTTCGACAGCGGGATGGCTCACGGCTATGTGGCGGCGGCGGAGGGGCCTTGTCGCATGCTTTCCGTAATGACGACCGCGGATTGGGCGCCAGAGCTCCGTAACGGGTCTGCAGCGGTGGAATCCTCAGGGCCGCCCACCTTGCAGGTCATTCGCGCGGGATAGCGCTAGAGCAATTCGCCTTTGAGGATGGGCACGCATCCGCCGCCGACCCAGGCCTTGATGTCCCCATCAATCCTTTTCGCCGTCGCCTTGAAACGGCTTGGCCGGCCCATCTCCACGCCCTGCAAAAAGGATAACGTGAGCTGGGCATTGTCGCTTTGCTTGAGGAGATAAGCCGTCAACGCCGCGGCCGCGCTGCCGGTGGCGGGATCCTCAATCGAGCCAGATAGCGGTGCGAACATCCGAGCGCGGACGGAATCGCCGTCGCGACAATACAGGAACAGCAGGCAGATTTTGGCCAGGTCAGGACGACGCTCGGCGAGGCGTTGGAACGCGACCGGGTCGCATTTGGCGCGCGACAGGGCGGAAGCGGGCACCTGCGCACAGACCGTGTTCAGGGCGACCGAGGCCAGCGCGGCTGCGCCAATGTCGGCGATAGGTAAGCTGGCGCACGCAGCGATCTCGTCGTGCGTCGGGGTTTGGCCTTCCGACAGAGCCTGCGGGGCAGCGACAAGGCACGATACGACCGCCCCGCCGCGCCGCTCGACCTCCACTTCCACCAGGCCTGCGGCCTCTTCGAAGCGAAGGATGCTGTTGCGGTCGCGCCCTTCCTGCGCGAGCAACCAGCCGACGCCGACATTGGGATGACCGGCGAAACCAATCTCCATTTCGGGGGTGAAGATACGGACCCGAGCGGTGTTGGCGGAGTCTTCCGGCGTCTGCACGAACGCCACTTCACTCATGTTGAACTCGCGGGCGAGAGCCTGCATCTCTTCGCTGCTCAAGCCGTCCGCCTCAGGAAAGACCGCCAGAGGGTTGCCTCCAAACCGCCGGTCGGTGAACACGTCGAGGGTGACAAAGCGCGTCATGCGGGCTCACCCCGGCGTTGCGACGGGGTGAGTTCGGCCAGGGCGGCTTGATAGGCGCAGTCCAGCCGGTCGACGATTGCGTCCGCCTCCGCATGGGTGAGGATTAAAGGCGGGGCGAGGCCAACTATGTCTCCATAGGGCATCGTCCGCACCAAAAGGCCTTGGCCCCGGGCCAAGGTTGTTATCCGGGCGGCGAATTTGAGCTCTGGGGACAGGTGTCGCAGCGGCTCTCCTTCGGCGACGAACTCAACGGCGCCAAACAATCCCACCCCGCGGACCTGGCCGACCAAAGGCCGCCCTTCAAAGCGCTGCTTTAGGGATGAAAACAGAGAGGCGCCGACCGTTCTGGCGTTGGCGCACAACTGATTGTCTTCAATCACCGCAATGTTAGCCAAAGCCGCCGCCGCGCCCAGGGGGTGGGCGGTATAGGTGAAGCCGTGGCCAAACATCCCGTGTACCTGGGTGCCGGCCTGCAAGGCTTGCCAAACCTTGTCCCCGACTAACACCGCCGAAAGGGGCGCGTATCCGCTCGTCAGCCCTTTGGCGAGGGTTACAAGGTCAGGCTTGATGCCCCAAACTGTAGACCCCATCATTTCGCCGACCCGGCCAAACCCTGTGACGACCTCATCGAGGATCAGCAGCACATCGTAGCGGGCGAGAACCTCCTGAATGGCCGGCCAATAACCTGGCGGAGGAGGAACGGCGCCTCCGGCCCCGATCATTGGCTCGGCGATAAATCCTCCGACAGTATCTGGCCCTTCTTCGAGGATTAAGCGCTCCAGATCGTCCATGCAGCGCTGCACCAGAGCCGCGTCGTCGCCGCCTCCCCAGAACGAGTCCGGGGCGAGCGTATGGCGAACGAAACTTGAGACCAGATCAAAGCCTTGGTGATAGATCGGCAGGCCGGTGAGACTGGCTGTAACGATCGTGCCCCCATGATACCCGCGGCGTCGGGCGATGATCTTTTTCTTGTTCGGCTTTCCTCGAACGTTGTTGGCGTACCAGACCAGCTTGACCTGCGTTTCGTTCGCGTCCGACCCTGAGGTGCCGAAGAATACCCGCTTCATATCGGGGCCGGCGAGTTGAAGCAGTTTGTCGGCCAAGCGCGCGGCGGGTTCATGAGTCGCGCCGGCGAAGATATGGAAGTAGGGCATCGCCTCCGCTTGGGCGTGCATGGCGTCGATGATGCGCCGCTGACCATAGCCGGCATTGACGCAGTACAGGGCGGAGAAGCCGTCGATGTAGCCCTTGCCGGCTTGATCAAAGACGCTGACGCCTTCGGCCCGGGTGACAACAAACGGCGGTGGCGTATCGCCGGCGGCGTAGTCGCTCACCCGGGTGAACGGATGGAGCAGCGACTGTCTGTCGAGGCTTTCCACGTCGTCGCCAGTGGTGGCCGGCGGCCCATTTGCGGCCTGCGCGTGCATTTGCCAACCTCGCCTCATGTCGGTAGGATGTTTCCTATATCGCCATAATTTTCCTATCCGTCAAATGAGGAAATGATGCGCCAGAAGATCGATCCTGCTGATGCGCCTGCGGTCATTGGGCCTTTCTCCCATGGGATTGTAGCAACCGGACGCATGCTCTTCGTATCCGGCCAAGGTCCGCAGGATCCGGAGACGAAAGGCTTTCGCCTGGGCAATTTCGAGGAGGAGGTGCGCCTGACCCTCGACAATGTGGGCCGCGTGCTGCGGGGCGCGGGCGGGGACTGGTCGCACGTTGTGCGCGTTGGGGTCTATCTGGCTCGCAAAGAAGATTTCGCCGCCTTCAATACGATCTATCAGGACTATGTACGGGAGCCTTTCCCCGCCCGAACCACGATCATTTGCTCTCTGCTTGCAGGGATCTCTGTTGAGGTCGACTGTATCGCCGTCCTGTAGTGGTGGCGACTGCGTAAGTGGGGGCTTTCACGCGTTCGAAGTGTCATGGGGCCGTTTCAGTCAGGTCCCTTTATGGCGGGAGGCTGAACTAAAGGCGTATAGAAAGCGGCCATGCTCTTAACCGCTGGTTGGCTGTGCAATACTTCAACATCCGGAATAGTTCATATGAGGGCCTCCTCCTCTTTCTGGGTAAGCGTCCCGTCTAGGCCGCCTTGCGCCATATGATCATTGCGGCCGCAGGCTGGGTCGATGGAAGACCGCCCTTACGACCGTCTGATGCCGCTCATAAGGGGCGCTCGAGGTGACAACGCGCCGCGTGCGTCGGCGCAAATGGAATGAGGTCCACCATAGAAGAAAACCGGCGGTGCGATCGGAACGTCGGAAAGTGGCGTTTATCCGCCGCCGCGCGTAAAAAAAGGGGCGAAGAATAGCTGCCGACTGCTTTGGGATTTGAACGGCCAGCAAGACCATTCGCTTTCGCCCCAATGAACGGCGGGAGATCACTCTCCTGCGTCTGGCCTGTGCGCGCTGAACCGCGGCGCCAAAGGGGCGGCAACGACTGGAAGCGGCGATCTCCGGCCTGAAGTGTATTGGGAGCGAAAGGCGGCGCGCTGATCGTTTGCTGTCAGAGCTTTTTTGGAAACAATCAATCCGGGTCCTTGGCCGATGCGGCGCGTGCTCACCCAGGCGGCGCTTGGTTTTGACTTCTGCGCCAGGGACGGAGATGGTGGGGGCCACTGGAGCTTGTAAACATGAAAGCCTTCGCAGCATTGGGAATTTTTGCCGCCTTGGCCGTCAGCGTCGCCACGGGCCCAGCGCTCGCGCAGGGGCTGGAGAGTCGGCCGGTCTTGATATTCGCCGACGAGGGCGATGGGTTCGCGCGGTCGGTCCGGGCCCGTTACGGCGCCGGCACGCCGGCGGCGGCGGTTCGCGCCGATGCCCGGGCGCCGGGATTTTCCTGCACCGCGGATGGCGAGTCGTGCACTCGTGTGGTGATGGATGGGACGTGCGCCAACGCCTGGATCCTTGATATCGGCGCGGATCAAAGCGTCAGCGGCCAGTATCAGTACCGTTGCATGGGTGCGGCGGTCGACGACGAGTAAGGCGTCGGACCACGACTGCCCATCGTAATTTTTTTTGGATGTGTCGAAACGCGTGGGGCGGTCATGGCCCGCGTGCGCCTTGGAGACTCAACTGGCTGCCGACGTGGCGGGCAGCTTCGCGAAAGACGCTGCGCTTGTTTTGTTTTATGTCGCACCTGCGAATGGCCCAGATTGAGGATATCGGTACCGATCAAAAGGGACAGCGATATGTCCGCTCCCGGCGATTTATTGCCGGTCCCATTTTGCCGGCCAAGGTCCGTTTTCGGGCCTAAAGTCGCCGCTCAGCTCGAATGTCTGGAGTTGGGATTGAGTCGCCGCACTGGGGCATGTCGGTTGAAATGCAGGGCTCTCCAAGGTTGTTATTCGCACACGCGGTGGGGAAGGACGGTCGCCAGCGCTTGGATTGAAGGGTCATTGCTGAGCGTCGCCACGGGCGCGCTCCGCGCACTGAGAGGCAAGAGCGCACAGGCGCGAGCGCGCAATGCCGCAACCGTCAGGGTGTCGACGGCGGCGGCGCGCCTTGATCCGCTCTCCCCTCCAAAGTCTCTGCCAACGTCAAAGATGCGGACGGTATCGGGATTGTCGATGACCGCCAAGGCGTCGCCAACGGTGGTGTAGGCGACCCTTTGATTGTAGACACCGCGCCCGATCCCGATATTGTTGATGTAAAGCCAGACGCCAAGGCGTCTTTCGTCGCCCGCCTCCTGGATGTCGTCAGGACTCTGAATGGCGATGTTTCCCTCGCCGTCTGAGCCGTAAGACGCAGCAATCAAGCCTCCGCGGGAGGAGTTCAGAAAGTTCGCGGTCCGGAGGTTGGGGCCGAAAACAATCGGGCGCCCGTCCTGGTCTTCGGCAAACGGTAGGAATCGCGCACGACCGCCCTCCAGAACGACAATTGCTCCAGCATTGCCGACCGAAATCGAACGGACCGATGCATCAAGCGTCGCCAATATCCGGCTTTGCCCGTCTCGCAGGTTGGTGTGTCTGACGACGTTGTCCCGGTCGGCCGTGACGGCGCCGCCCCAGGGAGCCAATCCGCCTGCGACAATTCTTGCCCCATGGACAGCCAGGGTCGTGACAGGGGCCCCTGTTGCAGCGTTCCAGGTGCGGATGGCGTTGTCTGGTCCAGCGGTGACG
>JAGWZH010000065.1 GCA_018971945.1 Alphaproteobacteria bacterium
CCGCCCGAATCGGGCACAATGATACGGATGCAAAAGGCGCCCGCCGCGATGTCAGATTCAGCACACCCTTCTCTAGACTCGCCGCCTGTCGAGGAGAAGTCGCCCAGCGCGCGCCTTGATTTTCCGCAACTCTTATTCTGGGGGGCGTTGGCGATCGGCGTCGCCGCAGCGGGCATCGCGGTGACCGCTGGGCAGGCGGTGGGGCAAGCCGGGGCCGTCCTATTGCTGCTGCTGTTCGCGTGCGGGCTCGTGTGGTTCGTGTGGGTGTCGTCCGGTCAAGGGCGCCGCCATGGCGCCTTCCCGCACAAAGGGGCTTTGGAGGCGGCGGCGCTGCAGTCGCATTGGCGTGATTTCGCCATCATCGACGCGCTGGAAGAGCCATCGCTCGTCACCGACCGCTCAGGATCGCCGCTTGTGGCCAACGCAGCCTATCTGACGCTCGCGGAGGCCGCCGGCGCTTTGGGCGATTCGGAGCGTCCCCCGGTGATGTCTCGGGTTTTTGGCGCGGATCCCTCCGCGTCCGCGCCGATGTTCCGGCTGGCCAAGGCTGCAGGGGCTCTGCAAAACCGGCGCGAGGCCCTGCCGCCGACGCGCTTTACTGAAGATGAGGAGCCGCATCGGTTTGAAGCAAGCGTCGGGCCGATGCCGGGCGGCCGGGTTTTATGGCGGTTGCGGGCGCTCAAGCTGCCCGAGGGGGAAGGTCCCCCGCCGACGGAGGAGCCGTTTCTTGAAGACGCTCCGTTTGGCTTCTTCGTCACCGCCCCTGATGGGGCGATCTTGTATTTGAATAGGGCCCTGCGCGCCGTGCTCGGCGTTGGGGAGGCGCATGTGCGCCTGCGTGCAAAGGACATTATGCGCGAGGACCCGGCCAGGGCTCTGCGTCGCGATCGACGCAGCTTCGGCGCCAATCGCGGCCAAATCACATTGCGCGCTCGGGACGGGGTTGAGACCTCAGCGTCCACCATGACCTATTGGTCGGCCGAGGCAGGGGACGCCGCAGCCCGCACCTTGGTATTCTTCGCCGCCGAAGACGCCGTCGCTGCGACGGCGCCGGCGTCGGCTGTCTCTGCGCCCGCGGCCTCTCCGGCGGCCGCTTTCGCTTTTGAGCACGCCCCGGTAGGCCTCGCCGTCATCGACGCCTCCGATCCGTCCCAGGCGCGTATCCTGGACGCCAACCCGGTCTTGATCGAAATGACGCAAGGCCGGTCTATCCCCGGGGCGGCTTTCGCTGATCTTTTCGACGCCTCGGAAGGGCCGCAGGTTTTGGCGTCTCGCCTTCGTCAAGCGGGCTCCCAAGCGACGGAACTGCAACTGGCGACAAGCCCCGCGATCGCTGCGCATCTGTCTGTTGCGGCGACGCCGGAAGGCGGGGCGGTGGCCTATCTCATCAATGTCTCCGAGCAGCGCGAACTCGAGCAGCGCCTCGCGCAGTCGGAGAAAATGCGCGAGATCGGCATGCTCGCCGGCGGTGTGGCGCACGATTTTAATTCTCGGCTCATGGCGGTGATGCAGATGTGCGATTATCTGCTCCGCCGTCACCCTGTCGGCGACCCTGACTATCCGGTCCTCAAAGAAATGGCCGATAGCGCCACCGTGGCTCGGGAGCTTTCGGAAATGCTGATGGCCTACGCCCGGCAGCAGACCTTAAAGCGCGAGATTATGGAAGTCAGCGATTTCATCGCGCATAGCCAGGAACTCGTCAGGCGCATTCTGGGCGAAACCATCGCTTTCGATATCCAGCATGGTCGCGATCTGCCGACCGTGAAAGTCGACAAGACCCAGCTCGAACGGGTCCTTGTCAATCTCGCCACAAACGCCCGGGACGCGATGACGCCCAAAGACGTGCGCATTCCCCGCGAAGGCCGATTGACGATCCGCACCCTGCGGACGACGGCGGAGGAGGCCCGCGCTCAAGGCCATCAGCCGATCGAGGAAGGCGATTACGCTCTCATTGAAATCCAAGACACCGGCGTTGGCATCCGCCAAGAGGATCAGGCCAAGATTTTTCGTCCCTTCCACTCCACCAAAGAGCGTGGGCAGGGCACAGGGCTTGGGCTTGCGACCTGCTACGGCATCATCAAACAGATGGGCGGCTATATCTTCTTCACCTCGGCCGTGGGGCAGGGCTCGACCTTCCGCATCTTCCTCCCTGCTTATCGAGCGACGGAGGAGGAGTTGGCAGACCTCGAGGCGAGGTCGCGTCGGGCCGCCGAGCCGATGGTCACCGATGTCGCAGGGCGCGGCCGCATTCTTCTGGTCGAGGACATCGCTCCCCTGCGCCGCTCCACAGCCCGCAATCTTGAGGACTGTGGCTTCGAGGTGATGGAGGCCGAAAACGGCGAAGAGGCCTTGGAGATCATGAACGACAATCCTGGGGCGTTCGATCTCATCATCTCTGATGTCTCAATGCCTCTCATGGGCGGACCGGAGATGCTCCGCGCCGCGACGCCGATCATGCTCGGCAAGGCGAAGGTGTTGTTCTTGTCCGGCTATGCGCCAGAGAGCTTCTCAAAAATTCTCGAGGAGTATCCTGTGAGCTATATGTCCAAGCCTGTAGGCCTGCCGGAGTTGGCGGGACGGGTCAAAGAGCTCTTGGCGCAATAAGCGCGTTCTTGCGGCATCCGCGCACGCGCTATCCGTGCGGAAGAGCGCCCCGCGCCAAATGTGCGCTTTGCACTTGTCGAGAGAAATGTTCCTCTTGTGTTCTTGAGAACATTATGCGTACATCGCTGCGGGGCTTGGCGCGCTTTCGCCCAAGACGGACTCGCCATAAAGGAGCTTGTCACTCATGGCCGCGTTGAGGATCGTCGAAGAGATGGACACGGACAAACAAAAGGCCCTCGCTGCGGCTTTGGGGCAGATCGAGCGCGCTTTCGGCAAGGGATCTGTGATGCGCCTGGGCGAGCGCCAGGCGGCGGTGGAGATTGAAGCCATCTCTACAGGTTCTTTGGGGCTTGATATCGCGCTTGGAATCGGTGGGCTCCCGCGCGGTCGGATCGTCGAAATTTACGGGCCTGAAAGCTCGGGCAAAACGACCTTGGCGCTTCATTGTATCGCAGAGGCCCAGAAAAGCGGCGGCGTGTGCGCCTTCGTGGACGCCGAACATGCGCTGGACCCGATTTACGCGCAGAAGCTTGGCGTGGATTTAGACGATCTGTTGATCTCTCAGCCCGACACGGGCGAGCAGGCCCTTGAGATCACGGATACTTTGGTGCGGTCTGGAGCGGTGGACGTGCTGGTCGTTGACAGCGTCGCCGCCCTCACGCCCCGAGCAGAGATCGAAGGGGAGATGGGCGATTCGCTGCCAGGCCTTCAAGCCCGGTTGATGAGCCAAGCCTTGCGCAAGCTCACCGCTTCGATTTCGCGGTCCAAGACGCTCGTCATTTTCATCAATCAGATTCGGCAGAAGATCGGCGTCGTTTACGGCAATCCGGAGACCACAACAGGCGGCAATGCCCTGAAGTTCTATGCCTCCGTGCGTCTCGATATCCGGCGTACCGGTTCGATCAAGGAGCGGGAGGAGGTGATCGGTTCGGAAACCCGGGTCAAGGTGGTGAAGAACAAGGTCGCTCCGCCCTTCAAGCAGGTGCAATTCGACATCATCTACGGAGAAGGGGTCTCCAAGACTGGGGAGCTGATCGAACTCGGGGTCAAGGCGGGCGTCGTCGACAAGTCCGGCGCCTGGTACGGCTATGGCGGTGTGAAGATCGGGCAAGGAAAAGAGGCGGCGCGCCGCTTTTTAAAGGACCATCCGGCGGTGGCGAGCGAGATCGAGTCGGCCGTGCGGCAGAAGGCGGGATTGGTCGCTGAGGACATGATCGCACCGGGCGGAGAGGAAGAGGCCGACGCCTAAGACAAGAGCGGCGACGGCAAAGGCCCTGTGCCTTGCGTCGCCCTCGCCGACCGCCATGCATCCGCTCCCTCAGCCCCCGGGGCGGGGCTGGCGGTCGGCTTTGCGCTTCCGACCTTCCCTTTTCGGATTGGCGGTCTCCCTGCGTTCTTGCGTATTCCGGCGCTGTCGGCAGGCTCCGCCCTTGGCGTGGGGCGGCTCTGTTCCTATACGGGGCGCCTAGACACGAGAAGCTGCGGCGCATCGGGCGCCGACGCGGGCAAGATGGGCGCTCCGCCCAGGGATAGGTCGTCGATGGTCACGGTGTCGGAACTGAGAGCGGGTTTTTTGGAATATTTCCGGGACGCGGATCATGCGACGCCCCCTTCCGCGGGGCTCGTGCCTCAGGACGACCCAAGCCTGCTTTTCACGAACGCCGGGATGGTTCCATTCAAGACCTATTTCACAGGCGCGGAGACGCCCCCCTTTCGGCGGGCGGCGACCTCGCAGAAATGCGTTCGCGCCGGCGGCAAGCACAATGACCTCGACAATGTGGGGTATACGGCGCGTCACCACACATTCTTTGAAATGCTTGGAAACTTCTCATTCGGCGATTACTTCAAGGAAGAAGCGATCCCCTTCGCCTGGACGCTGATCACCAAGGAGTGGGGGCTTCCAAAGGACCGTCTCTGCGTCACTATTTATCATGACGACGACGAGGCTTTCGCGCTTTGGAAAAAGGTCGCGGGGCTCGCCGACGACCGCATCATCCGGATCGCCACGAGCGACAATTTTTGGTCGATGGGCGACACAGGCCCCTGCGGCCCGTGTTCAGAGATCTTCTTTGATCATGGGGCGGCGGTCTGGGGCGGGCCGCCGGGGAGCGCTGAAGCGGACGGAGACCGCTTCGTGGAGATCTGGAATCTGGTCTTCATGCAATATGAGCAGTTCGCTGACGGGTCACGCCGGTCATTGCCGAAACCCTCGATCGACACCGGCATGGGGCTCGAGCGCATCGCCGCTGTCATGCAAGGCGTTCACTCCAATTATGACATCGACCTCTTCAAGGCCCTCATCGGGGCGTCAGTCGCGCTGACGGGGGTCAAGGCCGAAGGCGCTCTCGCAGCAAGCCATCGGGTGATCGCGGACCATTTGCGTGCGTCCAGCTTCCTGATCGCCGACGGCGTGACCCCGGCGAACGAAGGTCGCGGCTATGTGCTGCGCCGGATCATGCGTCGGGCGATGCGGCACGCCCATATTCTTGGGGCGCAGGAGCCGCTTTTGCACCGGCTTGCGCCAAGTTTGGCTGAGGCTATGGGCGATGCCTATCCCGAATTGCTTCGGGCGCAGCCCGTGATCGTGGATCAGTTGCGTCAAGAAGAAGAGCGGTTCCGGCGTACCCTTGGCCGCGGGTTGGCCCTCTTGGAGGAGGAAGTCGCAAGCCTTGAGCCCGGGCAAGCGCTGCCCGGGCGCACAGCCTTCAAGCTCTATGACACCTTCGGCTTTCCATTGGATTTAACCCAAGACATCCTCCGCGCGCGGGGTCTCGCGGTCGATGAGGCAGGCTACGATGCGGCGATGGAAGAGCAACGCCGGCAGGGCCAAGACAGTTGGGTTGGGGCCGAAACGGTCGGCGGGGCCGAAATCTGGCTCGCCCTCAAGGACGAAGGCCATGGCGGCGTGTTTTTGGGCTATGAGACCGAGGCCGCAGAGGGACGGCTTTGCGCCGTCGTGGCGGGCTCTGAACGGGTGCAGGCTCTTGCCGCAGGGGACAGCGCCGCATTGATTTTTGACCAAACGCCCTTCTACGCTGAAAGCGGCGGCCAAGCGGGGGACCACGGCGAGATCCGGTTCGCCAATGGCGCCGTGTTCGTCGTGGAGGACACCCAAAAGCGCGCCGGCTTGCACGCCCATGTGGGGCGGCTCGCGTCGGGGGCGATCACCGTGGGCGACGGCGCGAGGCTCGTCATCGATGCGCAGCGACGGTCGCAATTGCGCGCCAATCACAGCGCCACGCACCTGATGCACGCCGCTTTAAGGCGGGTTTTGGGTCCGCACGTGACCCAGAAGGGCTCGCTGGTCGAAGCGGATCGGTTGCGGTTCGACTTCTCGCATGGGGCCCCTCTGACCCTTGAGGAGATTGAACGCATAGAGGACGAGGTGAACGCCGTGGTCCGACAAAATGCGGAGGCGACCACGCGGAGCATGGCGCCGGCGGAGGCGATCGCTGCGGGCGCGCTTGCGCTGTTTGGAGAAAAATACGGCGACAGCGTCAGGGTCTTGGCGATGGGCTCGACGCTTGAAGACGCGGCTAGGCCCTATTCCGTCGAGTTGTGCGGAGGCACCCATGTGCGCCGGACTGGGGATGTCGGCGCTTTTGCGATCCTGGCGGAAAGCGGCGTCTCTTCGGGCGTGCGCCGCATCGAGGCGACGACGGGCGCGGCGGCTCTGGCGCATTGGCGGGCGCAGGCCGCTCTCGCCCGGGCCGTGGCTGGCGCGCTCAAGGCGCCGTTGGCCGATACGCCTGATCGGGTCACAGTTTTGGTCGAAGAACGGCGCAAGCTCGAGCGCGAACTCAGCGAGGCGAAAAAGCGTTTGGCGCTGATCGGGGATGCAGGGGTTGCGCAGGCCGGGCTGGAAAATCTGGCTGGAAAAGCTTTGTTGGCGCGCGTGCTCGAGGGCGTGCCCGCCAAGGACCTCAGGGGACTGATCGACGAGGGAAAGGCCTCGGTCAAAGACGGGGTCGTCGCCTATGTCAGCGTCGAAGGCGGGAAAGCGGCTCTCGCGGTCGGCGTGACGGAAGCCTTGAGCAAAACGCTCTCGGCGGTCGATCTGGTGCGCGTCGGCGTGGCCGCCCTTGGGGGACAAGGCGGCGGCGGACGGCCCGACATGGCCCAGGGGGGCGGTCCATTCGGGGAGAAGGCTGACGCAGCCCTGGCGGCGGTTCGAGCGGCGATGGCCAAGGCTCTTCAGTAGCGGGGGGCGGATGAAAGCGTGCGTCATCCGGCAGGCGCAGGAAACGGACGCCGACCTGTTGGCCGCGTTCTGGCGGGATCGCTTCACCGAGACCTTCGGATCGCTTTATCCGCCGCGGGATTTGGCGGCGTTCCTCTCTGAGGCCTACGCGCCGCAGACCATCCTTGCCGAAATCGCTGATCCCGGGTTCACCCATCATTTGGCGTGGGATGAGGAGGAGCATTCCCACAGGGGCCTCGTGGGCGCGCTGAAAACAGGCCGTGTGGGGCTGCCTTTGCCAGACCGGAGCGGTTTGTGGGAGTTGCATCGCCTCTATCTGCACCCTGCGGCCTTCGGGACAGGGCTTGCCGATCGCTTCATGGCGGTGGCCCGGGCTCAGGCGAGGGCTGCGGGCGCCACAAGCCTTGTGCTGGGTGTTTATTGCGACAATCATCGGGCGCAGCGGTTTTACGCTAGGCACGGGTTTGCGCGAATTGGCGCCTATCAGTTCCCTGTGGGCCTCACCCTGGACGACGAATGGATCCTTTGCGCCTCTCTTTGAAGGCCGCGCCAACGCCGCCCCCTCCTTTTTGGGGCTTCGCCGCCGGCGCGAGAGAAGATTTTGGCGGCAGGGCCCTTTGTTTCGGCTGCATCGCCCGCCTGAGGGTTTGTGCAGCCCACGACCGGGCGGGTTGCGCCCGGTCCCAAGGGCGGGCGCCGGTTTCGATCAACCAGCAAGGTCTGGGTAACCAAATCAGCCGTTTTTGAGAATCACTGATTCGCAAGGGGCGACTGATGACGGCGAATGACGCGTTGGCGTCTTATCTCGGACCCGATTTGTTTTGTCGGCTTGGGTGGGATGGGCTTTCCCTGGAGCAGCGCGACGCCATCCTGAGCGTCTTCCGCTCTGGCCTGAACGCCGGGGCTGCAAGCGGGGCGGTGGTCACGATCGAAGAGCTCCTGATCGATGGCCGGGTGGTTGTGTGTGACGACGGGTCCACCTGGGAAGCCTGCCCCAAGGGTGCTGAAACCATTGAAGAATGGGGGGCGGGCGCCCTGGTCGCTGTGCACCGGGGCATGCTCTACAAGCTCGACGAGTGGGAAGCGGTCGAAGTGGATCCTCTGCGCCTATGAAGTCCGCCCACGCCCAAACGCCTCCCTCGCGCTGGACACGCTGAGAGCGCTGGAAACGCTGAGAACGCTGAATGGCCTTGGTCGGGCAAACAGCTTCAGACCGCCGCCATGGCCTTGTCGAGATTGGCCTGCACCGCGTCGAGGAAGCCCCCGGTGGTGAGCCAGCTTTGCGTGTCGCCCACCAGAAGCGCCAAATCCTTGGTCATCTGGCCGCTCTCGACTGTGGCGACAGTGACGGCCTCAAGTCTCTGGGCGAAACTCGCGAGCTTGTCGTTGCCGTCAAGCTTGGCGCGGTGAGAAAGGCCGCGGGTCCAGGCGAAGATCGAGGCCACCGAGTTTGTAGAGGTGGGCTCGCCCTTTTGGTGCTGGCGATAATGACGGGTCACCGTGCCGTGCGCGGCTTCTGACTCCATCGTCTTGCCATCGGGCGTGAGCAGCACGGAGGTCATCAGTCCCAGCGACCCGAAACCCTGCGCAACCTGGTCTGACTGGACGTCACCGTCATAGTTTTTGCAGGCCCAGATAAATCCGCCTGACCATTTGAGGGCGGAGGCCACCATGTCGTCGATCAGGCGATGTTCGTAAGTGATCTTGGCCTCGGCGAACTTGTCTCTGAATTCGGTTTGATAGATTTCTTCGAAAATATCTTTGAACCGGCCATCATAGGCCTTCAGAATTGTATTTTTTGTGGAAAGATAAACGGGCCAGCCCTTCATCAAGCCGTAATTCATGGATGAGCGGGCGAATTCGCGGATGCTGGCGTCTAAATTATACATGGCCAGCGTGACGCCAGGCCCCGGCGCCTTAAACACTTCCCGCTCGATGACTTGACCGTCCTCGCCGACAAACTTCAAAGTCAGCGTTCCTTTGCCTGGAAACTTGAAGTCTGTGGCGCGATATTGATCGCCAAACGCATGGCGACCGACGACGATGGGCTGGGTCCAGCCCGGGATAAGCCGGGGCACGTTCTTGCAGATGATCGGTTCACGGAAAATGACGCCGCCCAAGATGTTGCGGATGGTGCCGTTGGGGCTTTTCCACATGTCCTTGAGCTTGAATTCCTTCACCCTGGCCTCATCCGGGGTGATGGTGGCGCACTTCACGCCAACGCCGCAGGCCTTGATGGCGTTGGCGGCGTCGATGGTGATCTGGTCGTTCGTCGCATCGCGGCTTTCGATGCCGAGATCAAATTCTTGGAGTTCCACGTCGAGATAAGGATGGATCAGCTTTTCTTTGATGAGCGCCCAAATGATCCGGGTCATCTCGTCGCCGTCCATGTCCACGATCGGATTATCGACTCTGATTTTGGCCATCGGCGGGGAGCCCCCTGGAGGATGTGTGAGCGGAGCGCGCTGCTTATCAGCCTTTTGCCCAGGCGCAAGCGCTGCAAAGCAATTGCAGCCTCAATCAGGCTTATTGGACGCTTGAGGGATCGGGTTTTCGAGAATGATCTGGCGACCGTCTGCGGACAGGCTGCCCAAAACGCCAAAAACCGCCGCCAAGAGGCCAGGGCTCAGGGCCTCCTTCGGGGCGGCGTCGGCGGCGATCCGCCCTTCCCGCAGCACCACGACGCGGGTCGCGAAGCGAGCCGCCAAAGACAAATCATGGATAGCGGCGAGAACAGCCGCTCCGGCCGCCGCCCGGTCCGCGAGGATCTGCATTATGCCCAGGGCGTGCCGGGGATCTAAGGCCGCGGTGGGCTCATCAGCGAGGAGGACCAAGGTCTGGGCGGCCAGAGCGCGGGCCAGGTGCGCCCTGGCGAGTTCGCCGCCAGACAGCGTGTCGGCGCGGCGGCGGCGCAGCGCCTCAAGGTTACAGGCGGCCAACGCACCCTCTACCGCTTCGGGATCGCGGGGAAGGGCGTGGCGACCAAGACCTATCAGCGCCTCGACGCTGATCCCCCAGCCGAGCGGCCGGGTCTGGGGCAAATAGGCGAGCTGCTGTGCGCGGACCGCAGGGCGCAGGCGATGGGCCTGGACGCCGGCGAGCGAGGCCTCGCCTTCGCTCGGGGCCAAGAGGCCTGCGGCGAGACGCATGAGAGTTGATTTGCCGGCGCCGTTGGGGCCGACCAAGGCGACAAACTCCCCTGGCCGGATCGCGAGGGAGACCTCGGACAGGATCCGACGTCCGCCGCGCACGGCGCCGAGGCCTCGGAGGGCGATCGCCGGGACGGGCTCAGAGGCCATGACGCTCAGCCCTCCAGGCCAAGACAAGAAACGCCGGCGCGCCCAAAAGCGCGGCCGCCACGCCAAGCTTGAGCTCGGCTTCTCCCGGAGCGACCCGGACCAGAAGGTCGGCGATCAGCAAAATCATGCCCGCCAGAAGGCCTGCAGGCCACAAGGAGCGGGCGGGGTCATGCCCCACCAAAGGCCGCGCCAGATGCGGGGCGACAAGCCCGACAAAGCCGACGATTCCAGCCAGCGCCACGGCTGCGCCTGTCGCCAAGCCTGCCCCCGTGATCACCAGAAGCTGGGTTCTTGGGACCGAGACGCCGATGCTCGTGGCGGCCTCCTCGCCAAGAGCAAGACCCGAGAGGCCCCTGGCCGCGCCTGCGATGAGAAGGGCGCCAAGCGCCATAAAAGGGGCTGCGACGGCGATGTCAGCGAGGCTTCTGTTGGCGGCGGAGCCGAGCATCCAATTGATGAGTTCCGCCACCGTGAACGGGTTCGGGGCCAGGTTCATCATCAGAGCGAGGAGCGCGCCGCCGAAGCTTGAGACGCCGACCCCGAGCAGGATGAGCCCCGTTGCGGAGACCCCGCGGGCTGCTGCGGCGGCGAGCAGGGCGACCGCCAACGCCGCGCCGAGAATCGCTGCAGCCATCGCGGCGAAGGGCGCGCCGCCGAACAATCCAAAGGCGATCGTTCCCGCCGCCCCCAGCGCGGCTAGGGACGATACGCCGAGGACGCCCGGTTCAGCCAAAGGATTGCGCAATAGTCCCTGGAGCGCAGCGCCCGAAAGGCCCAAGGCCGCGCCGACCAAAAATGCGGTGAGCGCGCGCGGCAATCGGATCTCAAGCACAATCAGGTTGGTCTCGGGACTGCCTGCTCCAACCAGCGCAGCAAACACCTCGCGCGGGGCCAGGGGCGCGGGGCCGATGAGCGCGGAACCGGCCAACGCCGCAGCGCTCAGGGCCGCAAGGACCAGAACGACGCCAGTTTCCCTCATCGGGGCAGCCTCGCGACCAGGGTCTCCACAGCTTCGGAAATGAACCAGCCGCCGCAAGCCACATGACTGGCCTCCAGGGCGATCACCGGACGGGTCTCCATCAGCCTCGCCATAACAGGGTGCTGGGCCTCCGACCAATTGTTCAATGCGCCGAAGGCGGAGCCGTAAAACGCGACAATGATCAGATCGGGCGGGTCTGCGGCGATCGCTTCAAGGGGTAAGGCCGGCCAGCCAGGGGCGGCGACGGCGTTCCGCAAACCGGCCGCGGCGAAAACGTGATCGATCAGGACGCCGCTTCCGGCCGTGGCGCCGCCAGGGGTGACGTAGAGGGCCCGCGGGCTCCCTGGCGCCGCGGTCCTTGTCCGCAGCTTCAAAAGATCCGCCGCCAAGGCCTGGCCTCGAGCAGGATGGCCGAAGGCCGCCCCCGCCGCCTCGGTCGCTTCGGCGACGCCCTCGAAATCGTCGGCGAAGCCGAGTTCGAGAACGGGCACTCCCAGGCGCTGCAACTGATCCTCAATGGCGAGGCCGCCGCCATAGGTGCGGACCACAAGATCAGGATCCAGCGCCAGAACCTCTTCAAGCCGCGGCGCCGCTTTCGGCAGCCCTGCCGCGGCCGACCGGAAATAGGCGTAATCATCTTCCGCGTGCGGGGACAAAGCCGCGATCTGGCGTCTGTCGGCGAGACCGAGCACGAATTGATCGGCGCAATAATCAAGGCTGACGATCCGTTGCGGAGACGCTGGCGGATCGGGTGTGCGGAGAGCGGGGCTTGCCGCCCCGCCGCAGGAGGCTGCCAGAAGCGCCAAAAGCAACGCCCTCACAGGCGCATCCTCAAGCCTGCGAAGCCCGAACGACGTGGCGCGCCGTATCCAAAAACATCCTGATAGGGCTCATCGGTGAGGTTCTCGATCCGGCCATAGGCTTCAACCCGAGCGCTGAGCGCGTATCGAACCGCGAGGTCTGCTCTGGTCCAAGCGTCCAGAAGGCCAAGGGGATTGGCGGGTGCTGGGATGGCGCGCTCCTCGCCATTGCGCCGCACCGTAAGGGTCAGGTTGAGGCGCGGAGAAGCCTGCCAATCAAGGTCTGCGAAGGCCGCATGCAAGGGGATCTGCAGCAGCCGGCGGCCCCCGCCGTCCTCCGCCTCGGTATAGGTGTAGGTGAGGCCCGCTTCCAGGTTTGGGGTCAGGCGCAAGCGGCCTTGCGCCTCAACGCCGCGGCTGAGAACCCGGGCGATGTTTTCATAGCGCAAGGTGAAAAAGTCGAAGTCGATCTGATCCTCGACGCTCAGGCGAAAAACGCCGAGTTCATAACCCAGTCGGCCTGAGAACACGGCGCCGAAGACTGCGGCGTCCCAGCCTTCTCCCTGTTCGGGACGCAGTGTCTGGTTGGGAGGCAAGGCCCCGAAAGACGCCGTCAGCTGGAAGACGCTCGGGGCCCTGAAACCCTGGCCGAGGCTCGCGCGGAAGCCGAAACTGTCCCAAGGCGCGTAGCGCAGGCCTAACCGCCCGGTGGCGACGCTTCCGAACTGGGAATGGCGATCATGGCGAACGCCGGCGCTGAGGGTCAGGGCTGGCTGCGGCGCCCATTGCGTCAAGACGAAGGTCCCGTCGATGCGCGTGCCCGGTTGATTGGCGACGGCCTGGTCTTCTCGGTCGGCGCCGATAACGAGGCTCAGGGCTTCCGCGGCGCGCCAGTCGCCTTGCAGACGAAGCAGGTCGCGCTCCCCGCGGGCGGAGAAGACGCCAAAGTCGGGGTCGATCGAGGTGCGGTCGGTCGTGGCCCGGGCGACCAGGGCGGCAACGGCTAAGCGGCCGTCGCTTAAGCCCCAGCGCGCTCGGGCGCCAAAGGTCTCAGCGGTGGTTTCGTCACGTTGGCCACCGTCGGCGACGCCTGTCCTCAGGCCAAATTGATCAAATTCCGTCGCGGACTTGTTGCGCCGGCCAAAGGCCTCAAGGCGAAGGGCCGGATGCGGCTGCCAACCCAGACGGCCGCCAAGGCTCAGACCATCATAGCCGTCGTCCTCGGTGGCGCCGTCGCGCTCGTCGGCCTTGGAGAAACCATCCGCGCCGATGCCGCTCGCGTCCAGACGCACATCGAACTGCTCGCCGCCGTAGCCCATTCCCATCCCGGCGCGGACAAGGCCGAAAGAGCCGCCCTCGAGAAATCCTCTGGCGGCGAGCCCGGTGTCTGGCCGCCGGCTCGTGATGGCGATCACCCCGCCGATCGCTGAGGAGCCCCAAAGGGTCGATTGGGGTCCCCGGAGGACCGCAATTTCGCTGATTTCGGCAGCGTCGAGGAAGGCGGGATTGAAGGCGCCGTCGGGGGAGGATGCGTCGCCGATAGGAACGCCGTCGACGAGCACCAGTGTTTGGCTTGCGCTCAAACCTCGCAGGCGTACCGAGCTGACGCCGCCAAACCCGCCACTTTGGGTCACAGTGACGCCGGGCAGGGTCGCGAAGGCGTCAATCGCGAACACCGTTTGACGTCGCTCGAGCTCGGCTTCGTTCAGCGTCGATAAGGCCCCGGTTTGGGCGCTGGGAGGGGTGGGAACCCGGCTGGCGGTGACCACAATAGGGGTTTGCGCCGAAACCGGCGGCGCGGCGAGGGCCAAGGCGACTATGGCCAGAAAGCAAATCTTGACGGTCACGGCGAACATCTCCCGTAGCCCGCCTCCGGACCATCCGAAGGGGGCGGACATGTCGCTGTGGAAGGGGAAAGCCCCTTTCGCCCTCGGCTGGACCTGGCCGCGGCGAAGCGACGGCGAACGGCAGGTCTCCCGGCTCGCGGATCCCAGCGTCCTTCCGGCCTTCCCGCCCCATCGAAGAGGGCAGTGGCGCGCAGGGGAAGGTCGCTCCCCGCTGACGGTTGCAGGCACAGCCGCGGCTTCACACCGCGTTCCCTTTTCACCTCGGACCGTAACCCAAGGCACCGCTCACTCTTTACCGCTAGCGCATGCGCATGGCGCTGTCGAGGGCGAGAGCCTGTCTTGCGAAAGACCTGCCCTGGGGGGGCCATGACTGTCTGATCACGGCGACGCAGCCGAGGACGCAGCGCAGTCAGACGGCGCCGGACCTGCCTGCTTTCGCTGTGATGGGCCTAGCCCCCGATGACCAATCCGTGGTCCCCTTGGTCGGGCGGCGTCGCCGCGCGGCAGGCTTAGACCGAGAGGGCTTCCACGCCTGGCAGGGGCTTTCCTTCCATCCATTCCAGGAAGGCCCCGCCGGCGGTGGAGACGAAGGTGAAATCGTCATAGACGCGGGCATGATTGAGGGCTGCGACCGTATCGCCGCCACCAGCCACCGCGATCAGCTTGCCGTTCTTGGCGCGCGCCGCAGCGTGACGGGCCGCGGCGACAGTGCCATGATCAAAGGGCGGCGTTTCGAACACACCCAAAGGACCATTCCAGATCAAAGTGTTGCATTCGTCCATGGCGCGGGTGAGGCGGGCGATGGTCTCAGGCCCCGCATCCAGAATGCGTTCGTCGTCGTCCACCTCGCCCAAGCCTCTCACAAACGCCGGCGCGCGGGCGTCGAGCTTCTCAGCCACGATGGTGTCGATGGGCAAAAGCAGTTCGCATTTGTGTTTTCCCGCGAGCTTGATGATCTCCCGTGCGGTCTCGGCCAGTTCTTTTTCGCAATACGAGGCGCCAACCTCCCAGCCCTGCGCGTGCAGGAACGTATTGGCCATGCCGCCCCCAATCGCGAGCTTATCGAGCCGCGTCACAAGGTTTCTCAGAAGATCGATCTTGGTGGAGACCTTGGAGCCGCCGACAATGCCCAAGACCGGTCTGCGGGGATTGCCGAGCGCGCTGTCGAGCGCGTCAAGCTCCGCCTCCATGCTTTTGCCCGCGAACGCCGGCAGCGCGCGTGCGAGCCCTTCTGTCGAGGCATGGGCGCGATGAGCGGCGGAAAAGGCATCGTTGACATAGAAATCGCCGAGTTTGGCCATCTCGGCGGCGAGGCCAGGGTCGTTGGTCTCCTCGCCGGCATGGAAGCGAGTGTTTTCAAGAAGGATCACGCCGCCGGCAGGCACCTCCGCGATGGCCTTGGCAGCCCCGGCGCCGATGCAATCTTCAGCGAAGGCCACGGGGGCGTGGACGAGAGCCGCCAAGGGCCCCACGACCGGGGCCAGGCTCATCGAGGGCACGCGTTTGCCCTTCGGCCTGTCAAAATGGGCCAAAAGCACAATCTTGCACCCCTTGGCCCTCAGGGTATCGATCGTGGGCAGGGCGGCGCGGAGCCGGGTGTCGTCGCTCACCGCGCCTTCCGCCATCGGCACATTGAAGTCGACCCTAACCAGGGCGGTTCTGCCGGCGGGGGCATCGTCGAGGCGGCGAAAGGCGGGCATCTTCAGGCTCCGATTGGATCAAGCGCCCAGGCTTAAAGCCCCCGAGCCTTTCCAACGCAAGAGGTCCCAGCGGCCTCGCCCAGGGCCCGACGTCGCTAAGCTCTGCTCAGCACTCAGCCAGCGGCTCCAATAAGGCGTCCAAGCCAGAACGCCGTCGCGTGCACAGCCGCGATCAGGCCGAGGGCTGTGCCGATCCGCCCCAGGCGCCTGTCCGCAGCGATGCGCGCCAGATCGTGTCGCCTCGACCAGGCCCAGTGGGCGCCGTTCCCGAGCGCGAAGAGCCCTGCCCACCACCCGGGCTCAGCCATTGCGCCCGCAACGCCGGAGAGGAAGACGAAGGCGACCTCTACCGCCGCGATGCGGACATTGGGCCGTCGGGCCTTCACGTAAAGGCCTTTAATCGCTCGCCCATGATCTCATTGAGGCGCTCCACCGCCCGCAATGGCCGGATCATCACCTTGAAATCCTTGATCAGGCCATCCTCGCTGAAGGTGAGCACATCGCAGCCCTCGGCGGGGCGACCGCCGATGGCGCAGGTGAAAAACAAGACCGCGACATCGCCCTGCTCAACGGTTGCGGTGAACTGAAAATCTTCCAAGACTTCCACAAGATGACCAAACAGGAACCGCACGATCTGTCGCCCTTCGAACGGGGTCATTTTCGTGGGGCTGTGCATGCGGATGTCGTCGGTCATGCAGGCCAGGACCGCCTCGGGGTCCTTGGCCGCCGCCGCTGCGGCATAGGGGGCGTGCCTGGCGCTCATCCCATCCCCATGAAGTCGCGCTTGCCGATGTCGAGCCCATTGTGACGCAAGATGGCGTAGGCTGTTGCGGCGTGGAAATAGATATTGGGTAGGATGAAACCGGTCAGATACGCAGCGCCAGGAAGGGTCATGGCGCTCTCTGGACCGGTGCGGAACGTGATGCTGCGGTCCGCGCCAGCGTCGATCGCTGCGCGGTCGAGGGAGGCGAGATAGTCGATGACCTTCCGGCAGCGGGCCTGCAAGTCCTCAATCGTGGTTTCCGTATCGGGGTGAGAAGGGGGCTCCTGTCCCGCCAAACGCGCGCCCGCCATCTTGGCGAAGTCGCAGGCGATCTGCACCTGACGGGTGAAGGCGAACATGTCCGGGTAGAGGCGGGCGTTGAGGAAGGCTGTGGGGTCTATCTTTTTGGTTTCGCAGTGGACGGCGAGCTTGCCAAGCATTGTGTCAAGCGCTGCGATCTGGCGGGTGAACTGGTCGACGACGACAGCGGAGAGAGCAAGGGGCATTGGGAGGTCCTGAAAAGAGCGCCGGTGCGGTTGTTAGGCGCGGTTCAGCCTGCTGGCAAGGCGAACGCCGGGCGGCGAAGGCTTGGGGCGAAGAAGGAAGGCTCGGGGCGAAGAGGGAAGGCTCGGGGCGAAGAGGGAAGGCTTGGGGCGAAGAAGGAAGGCTTGGGGCGAAGAAGCCAGATGTTGGAGAACGCCGAGGCCTGCCCAGGCCTGGGTCGATGCGGGCAGGTCGAAACAAGGAGCGAAGGGTCGCGAGGGCGCGACGCCTCGTCCCGCGCGCCGCTTATGCCCCGCCGCATCATGATGGTTGGTCCGCGCCTCCTTGCACAACCCCAATCCCCCGAGGTCGCGCGGCTCGACCCGCCCTGCGATCCATCGAGAACGGCCTTGTCCCTTGCTGATCGATCCTGTCCAGGCGACCCTGTCGCTTCTTT
>JAGWZH010000192.1 GCA_018971945.1 Alphaproteobacteria bacterium
GGTAATGGTTGGTTTCTCCGGCGGAGACGTTGCGTGGCGCGCAAGCGCGCAAAGCCCTTCCCAGCGAAACGCTCGCCATGCTGCGGCCTATGAGCTTGCCTATCCCGGTTTCACTGCGCTTGCGGGTCGCGCCGTGACCGCAAACTGGCCAGCGGACCCCTTCACAAGGGCCGGCTACTCCTTTCCGGGGCCTGGCCAACTCACCCGGGTCAAAGACACGTTGCGGCGCGGATTTCCGCACCTGAAGATCGCCGGCGAACACGCCTCCATCGGTTTTCCCGGGTACATGGAAGGCGCGCTTGAGACCGGCGTTGCGGCGGCAAAGTTGATCGCTTCGGGTTAAGGCGTCGGGCGGACCCGAGCGTGTGGCCTGACAGAGGCGTTGATCAACAGCTTCCGAGGGGCGGGTTGTGAGTGTCACTTACCGGCGAGATTGCGCCGGATGGGTCTGGCGACCGGGAACGGCGTTTATCGGCTGGCCGGGCCGCCGACTGTTTGGTTTTCCGCACACCCGCCCCTCAGCAGGCGCATCATGGCGCGCGGGCGGGCGTTCGGATTTGAACCTGTTCACGTGCGCCGCACTCAATGCTGCGATCCGTCCCCCATCGGGCGCTATGCGACACCTTCTCCCCCGGGCGGGGGAGAAGGGGCGTGCCCGGCCCCCGGCGCGATGAACTGCCTTCGGTTCTTCCCGACCGCATCGACATAGTGGCCGCGAATGAGCGTGAGGTCGGCGTCGTAGTCGCCGCTGGGATGGATCACCGCCGACAGCGTCACGCACCTCTTTCCGTAGTCGAGCACGCTAAGGACGAGCGGTACATCGGCGGCCACTGCGATGTGCCAGAAGCCGCTCTTCCATTCGCCAACGAGACTGCGCGTGCCTTCGGGCGGTATGGCGAGCACCATCTTCTCTTCCGATGCAAACTGCGCGCGCATAGCATTGACGACGTCATGGTTGCCGGAACGATCGATCGGCACGCAGCCGAGTATCTTGATGAACCAGCCGAACGGTCCTTCCGTCAGGCTCTTCTTGCCCATCCAGCTCAACCGCACACGGTAGTAGCCGGCGGCGGCTAGCCTGAAAAATTCACCAAGCCTCGAAAAATGAGGTGATGAGCATGGCGCAACCAACTGATTCGGTGTAGATTTTAGGTGCAAAAACTGAAATCTGCCGCATCACCGGAGGCGCCACACTCACCATGAAAAACGATAGCGGGCTTCCCTTCGATTTGCCAAGCGTGTCGCGCAAGAAAGTCACCGCCGCCTTTGATGGCGGCGTTATCAGTTCGGATGGCGGCATGGGCCTTCTTGCGGCGGCGGATCGGGTGTTGGGGCTCTGCGACCGCCTGGCCGGAGCTCTGTTTGATCAGCGCTGCCCAGGACGGGTTCAGCACAGCTACGGCTCCATCCTCCGGGCCCGGGTGTTTGCGATCGCAAGTGGATATGAGGACGGAAACGATTTCGACCACCTGCGGGGCGACCCGGCTTTGAAGCTGGCATGCGGACGTTTGCCGGAGACCGGCCTCGACCTCTGCTCGCAGCCAACGATCTCCCGGTTTGAGACCGCGCCGAAACTGAAAACCCTGGTGCGCCTCGCCCACGCCCTCATCGGGCAGTTCTGCGACAGCTTTGCAGCGCCGCCCGCTGCGATCACGCTCGACATCGATGACACGGTTGATGAAGTGCACGGCGCCCAGCAGCTGTCGTTCTTCAACGCTCACGAAGACGCCTACTGCTTCAAGCCGATCCATATCTATGATGCCGACACGGGCCGGCCTGTCTTCATCATGCTGCGACCGGGCAAGACGCCCTCAGGCGTTGAGGTGCGGCGCGTCATCCAGTTTGTGGTCTGCGCCATCCGTCGCCATTGGCCATTGACCGCCATCACCATCCGCGGCGACTCCCACTATGCCCGCCCGGAGGCGATGAGCTGGTGTGAAGACAATGGCGTGGACTTTGTATTCGGCCTGGCCATGAACGAGGTGCTGCGCACGGATCTGAGGCAAGCCGCCGACGCTGTCGCGACAATACGCGCCACCGAAAACCTTGAAGCAGCGCGTGGCTTTACCGAGACCCTGTACGCCGCAGGAAGCTGGAACAAACGACGTCGCGTGATCGCCCGGATAGAGGCGACGACCCGGGGGCTCGATATCCGCACGGTCGCGACATCCCTTTCTGGCCCAGAGCCCGACGTGCTCTACAGCGCCATCTACTGCGCCCGCGGCCAGGCGGAAAACCTGATCAAGCTGCACAAGACCCAGTTGAAGAGCGATCGCACGTCATGCTCGGCGGCGCGCGCCAACCAGCTGCGTCTCGTCCTGCACACCGCAGCCTATTGGCTGCTCCTCACTGTGCGCGAGGCGATCGATCGCGAGCACACGCTTGCCCGGGCCGAGTTCAACACGCTCCGCCTACGTCTTCTGAAGGTCGGCGCGCGCATTCGCGAAACGGCTCACCGTGTCTGCATCGCCTTCGCCGCAGCATGTCCCGATGCGGACATCATCCGAGCCCTGTTTGCCCGCCTCAATGCCCAAAGGCCGGCGCCGGCCTGAACGGCGCGGCTGCCAGAGCCGCTGACCAAACCCTTGGCGCAACCCAACCGGAGAGAGCCCCGCAATGCAGACCAAACCCACGCCGCCAGGGCGTAATGACGCGCGTCCCCACATCATCGGATAGGAACAGACCCACCAGCAGCCCTCTG
>JAGWZH010000066.1 GCA_018971945.1 Alphaproteobacteria bacterium
GGCGCCGGCCCCGGGGCGGAAAGCGCTTTTGACCTGGGCGATATTTTCTCCGATCTCTTCGGCGCTGCGGGCGGCGCCAGGGGCGGCGGCTATGGCCGCATGCGCGGTCGAGACATCCGCTTCAGCCTGGAGATCGACTTTCTAGACGCCGCGAATGGGGGGAAGCGGCGGGTGCAGTTGTCGGAAGGGCGCACCTTGGACGTGGCTATCCCCGCCGGGGTGGAAACCGGCCAGGTGCTGCGGCTGCGCTCCCAGGGAGGGCAGGGCGTTCAAGGCGGCCCCCCCGGCGACGCGCTTGTGGAGCTGAGCGTCAAACCTCACCCGTTCTTCCGACGCGAAGGCTCCGACGTGCTGATGGATCTGCCGATTTCGCTCACCGAAGCCGTGGAGGGGGCCAAGATCCAAGCCCCCACAGTCTCCGGTCCGGTCGCCTTGCATATTCCGGTCGGAGCCAATTCAGGGATGATTTTGCGCCTCAAAGGCAAAGGCATCGCTGGTCAGGGCGATCAGTTGGTGAGGCTCATGATCATGGTGCCTGAAGTCGCCGACGAAGACCTGAAAAAGTTCCTCAAGCGCTGGCCCAAGCGCGACGTCAAACCCCAGAGGCCGGGCGCTTGATCGCCGTTCAGCGAGGGTTCAGCGGTCTGGGGTTATGGAAGCGCTCATGATGCGTTTGTTCTCGATCTTGGGCGTCGTTACGGCGATGGCCGTTGTTTCCGCGGAGCCCGCCACGGCGCGCGGCTGGCAGCCTCCGCCCGTGATCGGGCCGCAATTTCAGGATCCGGCCCTGCAGAACAGGGTCTTTGTGCGCCCCTTGCATGAATTATTGCCTACGGTCCGCCGGCAGCTGCGCGGCGATTTTGTCGGGATGGTGCGGCTCGATCAAGTCGGCTTGCAACCAAGCTATGTCATCCGCTGGCGTTTCGAGGACGGCCGCATTGGCGATGTCCGTATCGACGCGCTGTCGGGCGCTCTACTGGATCGCTAGGGAGAAACAGAGCCATGCGCATTCTTGTGGTGGAAGATGATCCCAGCCTGCGCCAACAGCTGCGGGCCGCTTTGGCCGATGTCGGCTACGCCGTGGACGTGGCCGATAATGGCGAGGACGGTCAATTCATGGGAGAAACCGAGCCCTATGATTTGGCCATTCTGGATTTGGGCCTGCCGCAGGTCGACGGTCTCACCATTCTCCGCGGCTGGCGCGCGGCAGGGGCCAGTATGCCCGTCTTGATCTTGTCAGCACGCGACCGTTGGTCAGAAAAGGTCGAGGGGCTCGATCTCGGCGCGAATGACTATCTCACCAAGCCTTTCCATATGGAGGAGCTCCTCGCCCGCGTGCGGGCCCACATTCGCACCCAGGCGGGGCAAGGGTCCTCGGTGATGAGTTGCGGCGATCTGCAGCTGAACGCAGCGACCGGCCAGGTCACTGTCAAAGGCCAGAACGTCAAGCTGACGGCCTTCCAGTTCAAGGTATTGGATTATCTCATCCACCACCAGGGCAGGATCGTGTCCCGGTCGGAATTGGTGGAAAAGATTTACGCCCAAGACCATGAGCGGGATTCCAATACGATCGAGGTGTTCGTGGGCATTCTTCGGCGCAAGATAGGCGCTGACCGGATCGTCACCGAAAAGGGCCTTGGCTACCGGCTCGTCGATCCCGCCGCTGTCACGTGAGAGCCCTTTCGGGTTGGATCAAACGGGCGTCGATCACCGCCCGACTGAGCGCGATCGCTGGGCTTGCGATCGCGCTTCTGGCGCTGGCGGGGGTGACCACCAATGGGATCCTCACGCGGCAATTGGCGGAACGGGTGATTGACCCGCAACTCGACGCCGCGGTCCGGGACTTTCTTTTCAAGGTGGCGATCGGCGAAGATGGCCGCCTCAGCTTCAGCGCGGCTTTTGTCGACCCTCGTTACGAGCAGCAGGGAAGCGGCCGATATTTGCAGCTGGCGCGGATCGACGACGGCGTCTGCGCCCCGGTTTGGGCTTCCCCGTCGCTCTATCCCGCCGGCGCTTCCGTGGCCCCGGGCTTGCTGGAGCGGGCCTGCGCCCTGGGAGAAGGGCCCAGCTATTTTACCTACCCGTCCCGAGGCTTGCCCTACCGGGTCGCCGCAAGCGCTGTGACCTTTCCTGACGCGCAGGGCCGGTACCTCGTCGTGGCGAGCGCAGACCCGACGCCCGAAACGCAGATCCTCAGCCGACGCTTGGGCGCAATGTCGACCACGCTCGTGACGATTGGCGGCGCAATCATCGCTTTCACCGCGCTCGCCTTGGTCTGGGCGGGCGCCGCGCCGCTGCGGCGGCTGGCGGAAGACGTGGCCGCGGTCAGGCGTGGAAGTCGAGAGGCGTTGGGTGAGGACTATCCCCAAGAACTCGCGCCCTTGGCGCAGGAGCTGGATGCGTTGGTGGCGCATAATCGCGAGGTTGTGGAACGCGCTCGACGCCATGTCGGCAATCTGGCGCACGCGCTCAAAACCCCGATCGCGGTCCTTCGCAATGCAACGCAAAAGGGCGGCGCCGACGCCGATGCGCAGATCGCGCCGGCGATCGAGGAGATGGAGCGCTTTGTGGAGCGGCAATTGCGCCGGGCCCGGGTCGCCGCCCGGGCGGAAGCCGCCGCGGGCGCCACTATCGCCCATCGGACCCCGGCGGCCGACAGCATCCAGGACCTGATCTTCATGATGGAGCAGAAATATGACGCCAAAGCCGTGGACTTGCAGCTGATCGTGAACGCCTCGCCGATCTTTCGCGGAGAACGGGAGGATCTTTTGGAGATGGTCGCCAATCTGATCGACAACGCCTGTAAATATGGACGCTCGGCGGTCAGGGTGACCGTGGATCAGACCACCCCGGAAAGCTTCAGGATCATTGTGGAAGACGATGGTCCAGGGCTGAGCGAAGCCCAGATCGCCTCCGCCATGGCCCGCGGCGCTCGGCTCGATGAGGCGGCCCCGGGGCAGGGCTTGGGTCTGTCCATCCTTGCGGAAACAGCGGCCCTCTATCAGGGCCGGCTCGCCTTTGATCGCAGCGCCGTCTTGGGCGGATTGCG
Source organism: Alphaproteobacteria bacterium (assembly GCA_018971945.1). Lineage (GTDB taxonomy): Bacteria > Pseudomonadota > Alphaproteobacteria > Caulobacterales > Aquidulcibacteraceae > REEB509. The sequence continues at coordinate 3,050 of JAGWZH010000066.1, forward strand.
GGCCAGGCTGGATCTGCCAGCGGCGGACTAGGACCCAAGACCTAACAGACAAGTGAGACGATTGGGCCCGCCGCTGCTTGTTCCCAACGCCGTTCAGGAGCGCTATGGCGGTCATGCATGGACACAGGCATTGATCTCGGCGCCGCTGCGTTTTTCGCCGCCGCCGCCGTCGCGACGGCGGCGGCGGCTTTCCTCGTTCTGCGCGCCTATCGCAAAGCCGCGGGGGCGCGGCCAAGGCCGCTCTGGGCCATGGGCGGGTGTCTGGCGGGCGCGCTCGCCGCGCTTGGCCTCTATGTCGCCTTTGGCTCTCCAGGCCGGGCGGACGCACCCCACGCGCCGCGCCTCGCCGCTCTGATGGCGGCGGCTCCTGAAAGCCTTGGCCCCCTGGAAATCATTGCGGTGGAGGAAGCCAAGGCCGCCACTGATCCGGACAATCCGATGCCGCCGTTCGTCGTCGCGGCGGTGCATGAGCAGATCGGCGATTTTGAGGCCGCGCTTGTTGCCTATGACCTTGCCTTGCGCCGGGCGGCGCGTTTGGCTGCGGATCCTGACACGCCGGACGCAGAACGGGCGCTGCTGATGCGCGCCCAAGGGGGCGCGATGTCGCGGATGGCGGGACTGATCACGGCCCAGAACGGAGGCGTGGCGAACGAACAGGCGCTCAGCCTCTGGGCCGCCGCCAGCACGCTGGCGCCGAACAATCCGGAGCCCTTTGTGCATCGGGCCTACGCCGCGGCGCGGGCTGGCCGGCACGAGGAGGCCGAAGCGCTTTGGACCGAGGCGCTGGCGCGGCTGCCCCCGGACAGCCCAATGGTCGCCATGGCGCAGCGCTTGCGCAGCCTGGCCGAGCGTGGCGAGATCCCGGGTCCGCCGCCGTCTTTAAACCCAGCCGAGCCGCCGCCATCTCCCTGATTGCTTTAAGGATCCCTTCGGTGCGCAAACGAAACCAACGCCTGATCGTCATCGCCGTCGCGCTTGGACTTCTATCGCTGGCCGCGGGGCTGACGCTGTTTGGCCTGCGCGGGAATGTGCAGTATTTTCAGTCGCCCTCCGAAATCGACGCCAAGGCGCGGGCAGGACAGATGGTCCGACTCGGCGGGCTCGTGGAGGCTGGCAGCATTGCGCGAGACGACGCCGGGGCTCTGATCTTCTCGGTCACGGACGGCGCGGCTTCCAAATCCGTGCGCTACGAGGGCGATCCGCCAGATCTGTTCAGGGAGGGGCAAGGCGTCGTCGCCATCGGCCGATATCAGCCCGGCGCCGTGTTCGAGGCGGATCAGATCCTCGCCCGGCACGACGAAACTTACATGCCGCGAGAGGCCAAGGAGGCGCTGGAGCGCTCAGGCCTTTGGAAAGGACCGCAGTCATGATCGGGGAAGCGGGCGCGTTTTTGTCGATCCTCGCTTTGGTCTTGGTCGCAGCGCAAGGGGTTCTGGGGCTTCTCGGTCACGCCCGACCGGGACTGGCGGCGGCGGCGGCGGCCTGCGCGCAGGCGGCTCTGGCTTGCCTGGCGTTGGCGTTCGCAGCGCTCGTCTCTCTGTTCTTGTCGTCGGACTTTTCTTTCGCGGTGGTGGCGAACAACTCACACACAGCCAAGCCGCTGATCTACAAATTCGCAGGGACCTGGGGCAATCACGAAGGCTCCATGCTTTTATGGTGCCTTGTCTCGGCGCTCTTTGGCGCGCTCTTGACCTGGTTTCGGGGCGGCCTGTCGCACGGGCTGTGGTCGCGGGCGGTGGGGGTGCAGGGCCTCGTCACGCTGGGGGCTCTTGTCTATACCCTCGCCTTGTCTTCGCCTTTCGCGCGTCTCGACCCCGTCCCCTATCAAGGGGGCGATCTCAATCCGCTCCTGCAGGATCCGGCCCTCGCCCTGCATCCGCCGCTCCTCTATCTCGGCTATGTCGGGCTCTCAGCGCCTTTCTCCCTGGCCCTTGCCGCGCTCATGGAGGGCGAGACCAACACGGCTTGGGCCAAAGCCCTGCGCCCCTGGACGCTCGTGGCCTGGTCAAGCCTCACGGGCGGCATCGCTTTGGGGTCTTATTGGGCCTATTACGAGCTGGGCTGGGGAGGCTGGTGGTTCTGGGACCCGGTTGAAAACGCTTCTTTTATGCCATGGCTTGCGGCCTGCGCCCTGCTACACTCAACAATCGTCACAGAGCGCCGGGGCAGCCTCGCGTCCTGGACCATCCTGCTCGCCATTATCGGCTTCGCTCTCGCGCTTTTGGGAACATTCCTCGTTCGCTCGGGCGCGCTGACCTCGGTGCACGCGTTTGCGGTCGATCCTGCTCGGGGGACTGCTGTCTTGGTCCTGTTTTCCCTGGCTGTCGGGATTGGGCTCACGCTTTTCGCCTGGCGGGCGCCGACGCTGATGCGGCCTGCAGGCTTCGCCGCCGTCAGCCGCGAAAGTTTTCTTGTGCTGAACAATCTGGGCTTGGCCATCGCGGCGGGCACCGTTTTGATCGGCACGCTCTATCCATTGCTCATCGAAGCGGTGACAGGAGAGCTCATATCGGTGGGCCCGCCGTTTTTCGATATCAGCTTCTCGCCTCTCATGGCGGCGCTGCTCCTGGCCATGCCGATCGCGCCCCTGATGGCCTGGCGCAAAGGCGCGTTGTCGGCGGCTCTGCGCTGGACTTGGCCGGCAGGCCTCGCGGCGGGGGCGGCTGTTGGTCTTGGTCTGTTCGCTGTCGGCGGCGGTTTCTGGGTGGGACTTGGGCTTGGGGTGGGCGTGTGGTGCCTTTTGGGGGCTCTTGCCTATGTGTGGAAGCGGTGGGGGCAGGGCGGGCCGCGCACGTTCGCCCGCTTCTTGGCGCTGCCTCTGGCGGTTTGGGCGATGACCGCAGCCCATGCCGGGGTCGGCGTCTTCACCCTTGGCGCGGTCATCGACACCGCCTTCAAGTTGGAACGGGCCGAACGGCTGCACCCCGGAGACTCCATCGATTTCGCCGGAAGAAGCGTGCGTCTCGTCGAAGTCGTGGAGGCGGAAGGGCCCAATTATATCGCGACGCGGGCGCGGCTTGAGGTGAGCTATCAAGGGACGACAGCGCTCGCTGCGCCGGAGCGCCGTTTCTATCCGGGCGCCAACCAGCCCACGACGGAGGTGGCGATCCTGCCGACCCTGACGAGCGATTTCTATATCGCTCTGGGGGAGGCGGCGCAGACCCCACGCGGAACGGCCTTCACCATTCGGTTCTACAGACATCCGTTCGTGCGCCTGATTTTCTGGGGCGCGGCGCTGATGGCGCTCGGCGGGGCGCTGGCGATCGTCGCCCTGGCGCTGCGCAGGCGGCGCGAAGCCATGGGCGCGGGCTTCTTCGCCGCGCCGGCGCCGGCCGCTGCGCCTGCGGAGTAGCTCAATGTCGCTCGCCGCCGCCCTTTTCTTCGCCGCCACCGTCACCCCGCTTGAGGACCCCGCGCTGGAAGCCCGAGCGCAAGATATCGAACGGGAAATCCGCTGCGTGGTCTGTGAAAACGAGCCGATCAGCCAATCGACGGCCGACATCGCCACGGACATGCGCCAAAGGGTCAGGGATCGGATCGCCGCGGGGGACAGCAATGCAGAGGTGCGCGCCTATTTCCGCGAGCGCTACGGCGCGTTCGTTTTACTCAGGCCAGACATCTCGCCCATGACTTGGGCTCTCTGGGCGGCGCCGTTCGCGTTCTTGCTGGGAGGCGCGGCCGCAGTCGTGAGCCTCCGCCGGGGGCGGCCGGCGGAGCCCTATGAACCCGAAGAGGGCGAGCGGTGAAAAGCGCGCGCCATGGACCAGCCGCCACCAAAGAAATCCATCCGCTCGCCCCAAACGCGCCGCAATCGGGATGTGTTGAACATGGTGAGGAATTGAGGCTCACTGCGCATGCGGACGCGCGGCTGCGGTCGCGCTGGATCGTCGGGTTCGTTTTTCAGTGATCCGCAAGCAAGGGAATAGGAAACGCAATGGCGTCGTCTTCTACGGGTTACGTGAAGCAGCTCTTGGCGTCTGGCGTCGCCGCCATGGTTTTGGTCGGCGGGTTCGCGGCCGCGCCGTCGTTCATGGCAGGGTCTGCGGGGGCCCAACCCTATCGGAGCCAAGCCCCGGCCGGGGGACCTGTGAGCTTCGCTGACTTGATCAGCGAAATTAGCCCCGCCGTCGTGGCGATCGAGGTGCGACAACGTCCGGGAGCCCAAAGCCGCTCACCTTTCGATCTTCCCGACGACAGCCCCTTCAATTTCCGCGATCCCAATGCAGGACCCACCGCGCTCGGCTCGGGCTTCTTCGTCGATTCCGGCGGCGTGATCGTCACCAATGACCACGTCATCGCTGACGCTGAACAGATCGTGGTTCGCCTTCAGGACGGACGCGAGCTCAATGCTCGGCTTTTGGGGTCAGACGAAGCCACCGACCTTGCGGTGCTGCAAGTGGAAGGAGGCGGCTACCCGGCGGTCCGATTCGCCACGTCGAACGCATTGCGGGTGGGCGATTGGGTGATCGCGGTCGGCAATCCATTCGGGCTCCAGGGCACGGTCACTGCGGGTATCGTCTCAGCCTTGGGACGCCAGAACGCAGGCAATTCTTCATATGTCGATTTCATGCAGATCAGCGCTCCGATCAATTCTGGCAATTCCGGTGGGCCCACCTTTGACCTCAACGGCGACGTCGTGGGCGTCAACAGCGCCATCTTTTCTCCGACCGGCGGTAATGTCGGCATCGGCTTCGCGATCCCGGCCGACACCGCCGCCGCCGTCGTCCAACAATTGCGTTCGAATGGTCGGGTCACACGAGGCTATCTTGGGGTGCAGGTGCAGGGGATGGACGAGGAAATCGCCCAAGGCCTTGGATTAAGAGACACCAATGGCGCCCTCGTCGCGGGCGTGGTTGATGGCGGGCCGGGAGACCAAGGCGGTTTGCGGCAAGGCGATGTGGTGTTGCGCATCGACGGGCATCTTGTCGAAGACAGTCGCGACCTGACACGCCGGATCGGCGGATATCCCGTGGGCCGGGAGGCGCGGCTTGAAGTCTGGCGAGACGGCCGGCGCGAAAACGTCACTGTGCGCCTTGGGGAACGGCCTTCCGAACGCGAGCTGGCGCTCGACGCCAATCTGCAATTGCCGTCCGCGCCGCCGTCGGACGCGTTGGGCCTTGGCGCCAGCGTCCGGGCCGCGACGCAAGGGGAGCGGGAAGCCAATCAAATCGAAAGCCGGGACCCCGGGGTATTTGTGGAAATGGTCGTTGCGGGTTCGGACCTCGCGGCCGAGGGCGTCGAGCCTGGCGACATTATTCTGCGCGCCAACGGCGTGCCTATCCGCAACGCGGAACAACTTGGAGCCATGACGGAGCTGTCGCGGGCCCAAGGTCGACCCGTCCAGCTGCTTGTAGCCAAACGCGACGGTTCGCTGCGCGTGATCTTCGTGGATCCCGTCCCCCAACCCTAAACGCTTGGCCCGACCTGGATTTGGAGTGCGCCCATGCGCGTTTTGCTTGTTGAAGACGACACCGGGCTCGCCGAACACCTGATGCGCGCGTTGCAAGGCGACGAGCACGAGGTGGACGTGGCTCATGACGGGCTCAGCGGGGAAGAGTTGGCGCTGCGCAAATCCTATGACGTCATCGTCATTGATCGCATGCTCAAGCATAAGAACGGCGATCTCGTCGTCAAAGATCTTCGAGCCGCCGGGGTGTCTACGCCGGTCCTGTTTGTGTCAGCTCTGGCGGAAACAGAACATCGGATCGAGGGGCTGAACGCCGGCGCCAATGATTATGTCGGCAAGCCCTTCGACACGAACGAGGTCTTGGCCCGCGTCAAAGCCCTTTGGCACGGGCGCAACCCCGACCAGCCCGCCACGCGATTGGCGGTCGGCGATCTCGAAATGGACCTTCTGGGACGGACCGTCCATCGCCGCGGGAGAAAGATCGACCTTCAGCCCCGCGAATTCAGACTACTGGAGTATCTCATGCGCCACGCAGGACGGACAGTCACGCGGAAGATGCTCCTTGAAAATGTTTGGGAAATTCACTTCGATCCCCAAACAAATGTGATCGATGTCCATGTTTCCCGCCTGCGGTCCAAAATCGACCGGGAATTCGACGTCCCGATGCTCCACACGGTGCGCGGTTCAGGTTATCGTTTGGAGGTATGAGGCCGAGCCTCGCCAATCTTTTCCAAACCACCACGTTTCGCCTGGGCGTCGTCCAGGCGTCGGTTGTCCTCGTCTTCGTCGTGGTTTTGCTCTCTTACGTCTATGTGGCGACCATCGGTCAACTTCTTGCGGAGGCCGACCGCAGCGCTGAAACCGAGTTTCGAGCCCTGGAGCGCGTTTATGGCGCGGGCGGCATCCGCCAACTGACCGAGGAAATCGAACAACGCCAGTCGCGCCGCTCCGATCTCGTCTATGCGTTGACCCAAACCAATGGAGCGTTGGCCGCAGGCGCCGCCTTTGACCTGGATCCGCCCCCAGGGGCGGACCCGCAGCGGGTGGAGTTCCGCTATCGCCGGCTGGGAGAGGACGGCGCCGTCCTCACCCCGCGCGCCCGGGGTTTGCAGGCGCGGCTTCTTGGGGGTCCGATCCTCGTGGTCGCCTCCGATCTTTCCGCAGCGGACCGCATTTCCGCCCGTTTGACCGGGGGGCTCGTGACCGTCGCGCTCTTCGGTATCCTGCTTGCGGTGGTCAGCGGCCTCTTGGCGGCCCGGCAGGCCGCACGCCGGGCGGAGGCGCTGGCGCGGACGACACGCGAAGTCATGATGGGCGATCTCGCGGCCAGGGCTGTGGTGCGGGGGGCTGGAGACGAGTTCGATCAGCTGGCGCGGGGGCTCAACGCGATGCTGTCGCGGCTCGAACGATTGGTGCACGCCACAAGGAGCGCCAGCGACGCCATCGCTCACGATTTGCGCACCCCCCTGTCGCGGCAGCGGCAACGCCTGGAAGCGGCCCTGAAGCATCCCCCAGACAGCGCCAGAGATCGGTCCGCTCTTTTGGCCGCGTTTGAAGAAAACGACCAGCTCCTCACCACTTTTCAAGCTGTGCTTCGGATCGCCAGGGTGGAAACGGAGGCCAACTGGACCTTCTCCCCGGTCGACCTGTCCGCCTTGGCCGCCGACATTTTCGACCTCTATAGCCCTGCGGCGGAGGAGGTGGGTCTGCATCTCGACGCCGCGATCGTCCCCGGTTTGGCCTGCTGGGGCGAACAGACCCTGTTGCAGCAAGCCCTCTCCAACCTTATCGAAAACGCCTTCAAATATGTCCCGGTCGGGGGGCGTGTCCGGATCGCTGTGCGTCCTCATGGGCCTGACGATGTGGAAATTGAGATCTCCGACGACGGCCCAGGGGTGCCGCCGGAAGATCGGGAGCGGATCCTGCGCCGGCATGAGCGGCTCGATCAATCGCGAGCCACCGAGGGGCTGGGCTTGGGGTTAAGTCTTGTCAAGGCGATCGCAAGACTGCACCGCGGTGAGCTGAAGCTGCGTGACGGACAACCTGGGGGCCCGAACCGGCCAGGCTTGTCCGCGGCGCTGGTGCTGCCGCGGCCAAACAAAAGGACGCCTTAATCTTGACCCGGGTTCTCCCTTTGGGGGCTCTCCCCGACGCCGCCCTGGAGGCCCGATGGACGGCGGCCGTTTCCGGTTTCGCCCCGCTCGCGCCCTATCTCGACGCTTTGTCGCGGCGGGCTCCTTGGGTCTTGGAGAGCCCTCAGGCGGCGCGCGCCGCGCTGGCGGCCGCGCTAAAGGCGGCGAAGGATCTGGCGGCTGACCCGCCGCCCCTCGAGGAGGCCATGGCTGTTCTGCGGCGGGCCAAGGCGGCCACGCATCTCTGCGTCGCGCTTCTTGATCTTGCGGGAGCGCAGGACCTCTCTGAAACCACAGGGGCGATCGCGGCTTTTGCGGACGCGGCGACGGCGGCAGGGCTTGCGACGGCGGCGCGGGTTCTCGCTGAGCAGAACCGGTTGGAGCCGGCGGACCCAGGGGCCGCAGCCGGGCTGATCCCTGGCTTCATCGTTCTCGCCATGGGAAAGGGAGGAGCGGGGGAGCTGAACTATTCAAGCGATGTGGATTTGTCGCTGTTTTTCGAGCCGGACCGTCTCCGCGTCCGGTCGGGTCACGAGCCGCGAGCCGTCGCGCAAAGGATCGCGCAGCTCCTGGTGCGGATTTTGGAGCAGATCACCCCGGACGGCTATGTGTTCCGCACCGATCTGCGCTTGAGGCCTGACCCCAACTCAACGTCACCTGCTGTGAGCGTGCCCGCTGCGCTCAATTACTACCAATCCCTGGGGCAGAACTGGGAGCGGGCCGCCTTCATCAAAGCGCGGCCTTGCGCTGGTGATTTAACCGCCGGAGAGGCGTTTCTGCAGAGCCTTCAGTCCTTCATCTGGCGACGGCGGCTTGATTACGCCGCGATTGCGGACATCCACGCCATCAAACGCCGTCTCAGAGCCGCGAAAGGGACAGCGGCCCTGAACGATGGCGCTTTTGACGTGAAGCTCGGATGGGGCGGGATCCGCGATATCGAGTTGTTTGCGCAGACCCAACAGCTGATCCATGGCGGAAGGCGACCCTTGCTCCGCAGTCCGCAAACGCTGAAAGCCCTCGAGGCCCTCGCCTTGGAAGGCCTCTTGGGGGTTTTTGAGGCGGAGAGCCTCGCGTCGGCATACATCTTTTTTCGGCATGTGGAGCATCGGCTGCAAATGGTGGCCGACGAACAAACCCATCGCCTGCCCGCTGATCCCGCCCAAGCCGCGCGCGTCGCCGCGCTGTGCGGGTTTGCTGAGCCCGGCGCCTTTCAACAGGCCCTGAAGACCCATCGCACGCGGGTGATCGATATCGACCAGAAGCTCTTCGCTCTTGAACCCGGCGCCGCTTCCGACGATCCCTTGTCTGGTCTGCGCTTCACCGGGGTCGAGAACGATCCGGCGACAGACGCTCATCTGCAATCCATGGGATACGCTCATCCCGACCGTGTGGGCGGCGTCATTCGGGATTGGCAGGCGGGGCGCGTTCGGGCTTTGCGTACCGAACGCGCGCGGCGCCTTATGGCGGCCCTGACCCCTGCAATCCTGCGCGCTGCGTCCCAAAGCGACGCGCCGGACACCGCGTTCGCCCGCTTCGCAGCCATGATCGCAGGTCTGAGCGCGGGCGTTCAAGTCTTGTCGCTTTATGAAGCTCATCCGGCCCTGATCGGGGAGACAATGGCCGCGCTTGCGGTCTCTCAGCCATTGTCGGAAACACTGGCGCGGCGGCCGAGTTTATTGGACCTCCTTTCGGAGACCAGGTTTTTCGCGCCCCTGCGCCATGATCCGCCTGACGCCTTGCGTGAAACCCTGCGCGCTGCTGCAGCGACCGCGGAAACCCTCGACGACGCCATGAACGCAGCCCGGCGCGCGCATCGGGACGAGATGTTTCGGATCGCGATGCAGATCCTTAAGGGCGCCGCCACGGCGGCGGAAGCCGGCCGCGCCTATGCCGAACTCGCCGATGCAAGCGTCGCCGCCATGGCGGCGGCGGCGGCGCGGGCGGTGGAGGTCGATAAGGGCCCCCTGCCTGGCGCGTTTTGCATTCTTGGCCTCGGCAAACTCGGAGGCCGGGAACTCGCAGCGGGATCTGATCTTGACGTCATGGTGGTTTACGAGCCGCGCGAAGGGGCTGGCCCCGACGGGGTGCAGCCCTTCGCTAAGCTCGCGCAGCGTCTGATCGCGGCCTTGAGCGCGCCCACCGAAGAGGGCATTCTTTATGAGGTTGACATGCAACTGCGTCCCTCCGGCGCGAAAGGGCCGGTGGCGGTGCGCTTCTCGTCTTTCGCCCGCTATTATCGCGACGAGGCCTGGACCTGGGAGCTCTTGGCGCTGACCCGGGCGCGACCTGTGGCGGGAGACGCTGGATTGGCGGCGCGGATCATGCAGGAGACGCGCGCCATCCTCGCCAGCGCCCGGGACAGGGAGGCCGTTCTGACGGACGCTGCGGCGATGCGTGCGCTGATGGAGAGAGAGCGCCCGGCGTCTGGGCCATGGGACCTGAAACTGAAGCCCGGGGGGCTTGTCGACATCGAGTTCATCGCCCAAGCCCTTCAAATCACGACCGGCGACCCAGCGGTTTTGTCCTCCAACACCGCAGCCGCGATCGCCGGACTCGCGGAGCGAAACGCCTTGACGCAAGCGGAGGCTGCGGCCCTCATCCAGGCGCAGACAGCCTCGGCTGATCTGCAGCAGGTCTTGCGCCTTTGCACGCCCGCAGGCTTCGATCCCGTGACGGCAGGCGCGCAGCTCCGGGAGCTTCTCGCCCGGGTCTTGGACACCCCCTCTTTCGACGACGTCGCGGCGCGGATGCAGGCGCACGCCCAGACCGTGCGAGCGATTTTTTTGGAGCGGGTCGGCGACGGATCTGGTCGCGGGCCGCCGTTGAAACCAGCAGAGGCCTATGCAGGCCTCTGCTTCTGAAGGAGTGGACAATGACCGTGATACGCGCTTTCGCGGCCGGTGTGGCCTTTATCGTCGTCATCGCGGGCGCGGCAAGCGCTCAACAGGCTAGCCGTCCGGGCGGGCTCGCCCGTGCGGACGCTGACGGCGACGGACGGATCACGCTTGACGAGCTGAGGACGGCTCGAGAGCAAGCGTTCGGGCGCCTGGACCAAAACCGCGACGGCCAATTGACCGGCGAGGAACTCCGCGGGCGATTGGCCCAGGGAGAAGTCGCCCGCGACGGCGTGGTGACGCAGGCTGAGTTCATGGGTCAGGCGCCGCCGGTCATGGCGCGCTTTGACGCCAATAGAGACAATGTGCTGGATCAAACAGAGCTGCAGGCGGTCCGTGAAGCGCGCCCCGATCGTGGGGGACGCCCGCGCGGCGGCCAGGCCGTTCAGCCGCGGCGCTAAGGACGCAAGGAGCAAGAGAACGATCGCTGTCGTCTGTGACATCCGCGTCGCCATTCGATCCCGACCTGGCTTTTGTCCAAAAGGCGGGGCAGGGCGACGCGCGAGCGGCGGAGGCCCTTGTGCGTCGTCACCTGGGGCGGATCACCAGCCTTGCGAAACGGATGTTGGGAGATGCGGCGGAAGCGGAAGACATCGGCCAGGAAGTGTTTTTAAGAGCTTGGCGAGAGGCCCCTCGCTGGCGGCCGGGAGCGGCGCGCTTCGAGACTTGGCTGCACCGGGTGGCGCTCAATCTTTGCTACGACCGGTTGCGGCGGCGGCGAGAATTTTCGGACCCATCCGCAGGGCTTGGGTTGGTCGATCCCGATCCGGGGCCCATGGAGGCGCTCGCCGCTCGTCAGCGAGCGGCGGCGGTGCAGAAGGCGCTCGCGGCCCTTCCGGAACGGCAGAAGGCGGCGATCGTGCTCGTGAGCTTCCAAGAAATGCCGCAGGCCCAAGCGGCGGCGGCGCTGGAGCTGAGCGTGGAAGCCCTGGAATCGCTCCTGGCGCGCGGCCGCAGGGCCCTCAAGGCGGCGCTTGCCGGACAACAGGACGATCTTCTCGGCGCGGTGGAGCCAGGCGAATGAAACGGTGTGCGCGATGACGGAGCCTTCTTCTTTGACCCCCTTGGATGGGGAGTTGGATGTCATCCTTGCGATCCTGAAACAGGAGACCGCGATGGAGCCGAGAGCGGAGGCCATCGCGGCCGTCCTCGCAGCGGCGCCCCAGGCCCGCTTCCTCAGCGTCCAGACTTTTGCGGCGCTGGCGGCCTGCGCGGTTCTTGGCCTGGCCGTCGGGATGGGCGCGGCGCCGCTTGCGCCTGACACCCAAGATCAGGCGCTGGATGCGGTGATTGCTTCGAGCTTTTGGGGCGCGGGCCAAGAGGCGCTTGAGAATGAGCTTGATTGGGAGACCGCCACCGATGGCTGAGCCTAAACCGTTTCCATGGCGTGGCTTGGCCCTGGCGCTCGCGGGGTTGATGATTTTGTGCGTCGCTGGCGTTGCAGGCGCCTTTCTCGGAGGGGTGAGGCTCGACCGGCCCGGGGCGTTCGCAGGCGATCGGCCGGCGTACGGGATGACGCGCGCGCTTCTGGACAGCCCGCGGCCCTTCGCCGGGTTATCGGCTGAACAACGCCGGTCTCTGCGAGAGCGGGTCGGCGGCGCCTGGCGCGCTGCCGCGCCCTATCGCGAGGCGAGCCGCGCCGCCCGGCTTGAGGCGATGCAGGCGGCGCGGAACGACCCTTATGATCCCAACGCAATGCGCGCGGCGCTTGCGCGCGTGCGGGAGGCTGATGCAGCGGTCAACGCCGCCGTGCACGATGCGCTGGCGGAGGCGATGGCAGGGCTTGCGGCGGATGAGCGGGAAGCGCTTCTCATGGCCGGCGCCCGGCTCCGGGAGCGTTGGGCGCGCCGTGGCGGAGCCCCCGCCCGAGAGGCTCCCATCGCCGCTGAAGACCGCGCGCCAGCGGCCTTGGGTCCGGATTAAGCGGATCCTTTCACAGCTCTTCAACGCCTTGCCGCTAAGACGGCGCATCGCCGGATCGCATCGAGGAGCTCGCCTATGGCTAAAGCCGTCTTCCACAAGGGCGAACGGGTCTATGTCAAGCCCGTGGGCACCTGGGCCAGGGTCGAGACCGTTTTGCCGCATTGGGTCAAAGGCGTGGAAGAGCCTTTGAAGGTGCATTATGATGTCGGCCTTGGTCGGGAGTTCCAAGCGCATGAATTGATGCGCGAGCAAAAACAGGGCGCGGCGCTCTCTTTCGTTGAGACCGAACAGTGGCGGATCATTCGCGCCCGCAGCCGCTGGTCTTTGGAATCCGGCGACACAACGCATCCTTATCCAGGCACGTTTCCCGTGGTGGTCACCGACGTCCAGGATTGGGGCGGCTGGCGGACGCCAGCGACGGAATATGAGCGCGATCCGGAGCGGATCGAACACCAGGCGCGGATCATCGTCAACGCCGTGCGTCTGTCGCGGCTGGCTTCGGAGCTGACGGCGGTTGTCGAGGCGCTGGGGTCGGCGGCGCCGGAGCCGGTTTCGGTCCTCGCCAAAGACGCTGAGGCGATCCTTTCAGCCATCTATGGCGCGCAGAGAGAGCCCAACCCCGAGCCGGAAGATTTTGTCTCGCCGCGGCTGCGGTGAGGCGGCACGCATCGAACGGCGCGTTGATTTGACCACCGCTTCGGCCCATGTCTTCGGAGCCTAACCGGAAGGTCCCTTGCATGCGCGAAGCCGCCGCCGTCGTCCGTCTCTCCGAATACGCCCCGCATCCCTATATGATCGACGCGGTGTCGCTGGACTTCTCGCTGGAGCCGCGCGCCACGACGGTTAAAGCCGTGTCGCAGGTGCGGCGAAGGGGGAGCGCGCCTGCCCCCCTCGTGCTGGACGGGGTCAGATTGGCTCTTCAGCGGGTGGCGATCGATGGGCGGATTTTGAGCCCCAACGCCTATACCCTAGAGACCGATCGGCTGGTTATCCACGAACCGCCTGAGGCTTTCTCGCTGGAGATCGATACGCTCATCGACCCTGCCGGAAACACGGCTCTTGAGGGGCTTTACACGTCCTCCGGCCGCTTCTGCACCCAATGCGAGGCCGAAGGCTTCCGAAAGATCACCTATTTCATCGACCGGCCGGACAATCTCGCGCGCTATACCGTGCGCATCGAGGCGGATAAGC
>JAGWZH010000193.1 GCA_018971945.1 Alphaproteobacteria bacterium
CGCCTGGTGGGAATTGGCGGCAGTGGCGGGCCTGATCATCCTCACTTACGTGTTTCTGCCCCTTTATTATAAGTATCGCTGCACAACCACCACAGAGCTATTGGAACACAAGCTGGGAGGCGGGTTTCTGCGAATGTTGATCGCAACCCTGTTTTTGCTTGGAGGCCTCTTCATCTATCTGCCGATCATGCTCTACACGGGCTCACTTCTGCTGCAGACCATGTTCGCAGCGCCGATACCCTTGATCTGGATCGCTGCAGGGCTCGCCGCGATCGGCGCCGCCTACGCCGTGTTTGGCGGGCTCCGCGCGGTGGCGGTGTCGGACACGATCAGCGGCGTAGGGATCCTCGGCATGGCGCTCTTGGTGGTGTTCCTGGCGCTTCAGGCGATCAATTTCGACCTCTCCGGCATCCCGCCGGAGCGTCTTTCGATGATCGGCGGAGACGCAAGCCCCATTCCTTGGCACACGCTGTTCACAGGGATGATCTTTATCCAGATCTTCTATTGGAGCTTCAACCAGACCATCACCCAGCGCGCGATGGCCGCCCCGAGCCTGGCCGAGGCGCAACGGGGCGTCCTCGCCGCCGCAGCGATCAGGCTCTTGATCGTACCCTTGATCGTGGTCGTGCCTGGGGTCGTGGCCTATGCTCTGTTTGGCGACGTGAACGACCGCGCCTATGGCATGATCGTCGCCGAGGTGCTGCCGCCCTGGCTGTCCGGGGTCTTCGCCGCAATGATGGCCGCCGCCGTTCTGACGAGTTTCAACAGCGCTCTCAATTCCGGCGCAGCGCTCTATGTGATCGATCTTCACCCGCGCCTTTTCGGCCCCCGCTTCAGCGTTCAAGTCTTAGCAACCATCATCACATTGGTTTTCACCGCTCTCGCAGTGTGCCTCGTGCCGGTCTACGCCCAAGCCGAATCCATCATCAACCTGGTGCAACAATTGAACGGACTGCTTTCGATGCCGATCCTGTCTGCGTTCTTTGTGGCGATCTTTTTTCGCAATGTGTCAGCGGCGGCCGTGGCGATCTCGGTAATCGCCGGGACGATCGGCTATGGTCTGGCCTCCAGCGCCTTTCCGCAGGTGCATTATATCCACCAGATGGCGCTGACCCTGATCGCCTGCATGGCCCTGTCGCTGATTTTGAACGCCCTGGTGTTTAGGCGCAAAGCCGCTTTCAGCCTCTCTGATTGGCGCGATCCCGTCCTCAAAGAAAGCCCGATCGCCGCACCGAGTGAAAAGGCCTGAGACCGATGCAGCCGTGGGCCTTTGGGGAAACGCCAGCGGGCGAGCCCGTCCAGATTTGGAGCTGGACAAACGCCAACGGCGCCCGGATCGCGGTCAGCGAGATGGGGGCGACCCTTGTCAGCCTGGAAGCGCCGGATCGGGACGGTCGCCTCGCCGACGTCACGCTGGGTTTTGACAGAGCCGAAGCCTACGCCAAGAACGGCTTGTACGCTGGCGCGATTGTCGGCCGCTTCGCCAATCGGATCGCCAACGCCGCCTTCGCCCTCGACGGCCGCCGGCACGTCTTGAACGCCAACGCTCCCCCTCATTGTCTCCATGGCGGCGACCAAGGCCTGCATCAGAAACTATGGCGCGCTGAGCCCAGCGCCGATGGAAGGGGCCTGCGCCTGAGGGTCTCGAGCCCTGCCGAGGAGGGCGGATTCCCAGGAGCAATGCAGGCTTATGCAGAATATCGGTGGACAGACGAAAATGTCCTGACGCTTGAGTTGACCGCCATGGTCGACGCGCCCTGCCCCATAAGCCTAGCGCCTCATCCCTATTGGAACCTCGATGGCCACGGCGCCTCCACGATTCGCCGCCACTGGCTGCAGATCGATGCCGACGCCTTTACCCCAGCAGGTCCAGATCTCATTCCCCGGGGGCGGTTTGAAGCCGTCTCCGACGGGCTTGATTTTCGCGTCCCGAGCCCCCTGGAGCGGTCTTTCGCGGCCCGCGAAGGCCGAGGGCTTGATCACAATTTCGTCCTCCGCGGCGAGGGCCTAAGGCCCGCCGCGCGCCTTTGGAGTCCCCGCTCCCGCCGTCGCCTGACCCTGTCAACCGATCGTCCTGGGCTCCAGGTCTACACCCTCAACACCTGCCCCTCTGGCCTTAAGGGCGTCAAGGACGGATGCGCTTACGGCCCGCAAAGCGCCATTGCGCTTGAACCACAAGCATTCCCCGACAGCCCCAACCAGAGCGCGTTTCCGACCGCCATCCTTAAACCGGGCGATGTGTTCAGAGCGTTCGCCTCCTTTGCTTTCGACGTGGCCGAAAGCATTTAAAGCCATTGGCGCATCCAGGCGCTTTCTCGATGCGGCGATGTGTCAACCCCAAAGGTCCTGGGCGTCCGTCCCTCTGTGCTGCGCGCGAGGCGGGTGACAGCGCAGCGTGCGCGGGCCGCCGATGGCGGCGCCGGCCTGATCGAGGACGGCGAAGCCCGCCTGCCCCGCCGCTGCTTGGAGCCGGCAAAGGCCGCTAAAGGCGTGAGGCCGCCAAACCATCGAGACGGGGGCTGACGCGGCAAGGGCAAGCCCACAACAGACCCAAGCCCACAACAGACCCAAGCCCACAACAGACCCAAGCCCACAACAGACCCAAGCCCACAACAGACCCAAGCCCACAACAGACCCAAGCCCACAACAGACCCAAGCCCA
>JAGWZH010000067.1 GCA_018971945.1 Alphaproteobacteria bacterium
CTTTTGGAAGGGGCGGCGCGGGTGGCGGGAGAATGGGGGCATCTGAGCCTTCCCTGGCCCTGCCAACAGGAGGTCCGCGACGCGTCCGTCTGCTGGTGCGGCAGACGCGGCTGTCTGGAGACCTGGATCTCCGGCCCGGCCTTCGCCCGCTGGGCCAGCGAAGCCTTGGGCGAGGCCTTGGGGCCGGAAACGATCGCGCGCCGAGCCGCTTCCGGCGACGCCGCCGCCCGGACCTGTTTTGAGCGTCTGGTCGACCGCATCGCGAGAGGGTTGGCGATGATCGTGGCCGTGATCGACCCCGACATGATCGTCCTTGGCGGCGGGCTTTCCAACATCGGGGGGATCGCGGAGGCTGTGGAGGCTCGGCTGAAGGCCTATGCCTTCGGCGACATGATGGCGACACGGGTGGTCCAGAATCGCTTCGGCGACAGCTCGGGGGTCCGCGGCGCGGCGTGGCTGTGGTCGAGTCCGCCGTCCCAAGAACCGCCGTCATGAGTTTCTTGTGCCGTAGCTGCGGCGCGGCGGGGCTGGACGAGGGGGCCCCCTGTTGCCTGGTCCCTAGACGGATCACCCACCCCGAATTGGAGACCCTGACCCTCGCCCATATCGACTGCGACGCCTTCTTCGCCGCCATCGAAAAACGCGACGATCCGAGCCTTGTCGCCAAACCTGTCATCGTCGGTGGCGGCGAACGCGGCGTGGTGGCGACCGCGTGCTATGTCGCACGCGCCTATGGCGTGCGCTCAGCGATGCCAATGGTCAGGGCCTTGGCTCTTTGCCCCACCGCTGTGGTGAAAAAGCCCGATCTGGCGCGCTACCGCGCGGAGGGGAGAATGATCCGGGCGATGATGGAGACGCTGACGCCTCAGGTGCAAGCCGTCTCCATCGATGAGGCGTATCTGGACTTGGCAGGCTGCGAAGCCCTGCACGGGGCTTCCGCGGCGGCCGTCTTGTCCCGACTGCAAAACCGGATCGAGGAGGAGCGCGGGCTGACAGTGTCGGTGGGACTGTCGCACAACAAGCTCCTGGCCAAGCTGGCGAGCGAGGCGGACAAACCCCGTGGCTTCGCCATCATCGGCCGCAGCGAAGCCCTAGCCTTTCTCGCCGAGCGCCCGCTCAACGCCCTGCCCGGCGTCGGTCCCGCCGCCGTCAAAGCCCTGGAGCGGGCGGGCTTTGCGACAGTCTCCGCCCTCCAGAGCGCCGAGCCGACGGCGCTTGGCAAGGCTTTGGGAGAGCGGGGCCTGCGCCTCCAGGCCATGGCCCTGGGCAGGGACGAGCGGATCGTGGCCCCAGAGAGCGGGCGCAAGAGCCTGTCTTCGGAAACCACTCTCCCACAGGACGTCGCCGAAAAGGAGGCCCTGGAGGACCAACTCTGGCTGTTATGTGAAAGGATCTCGTCCCGCGCCCGGGCCGAGCAAACCGCGGGTCGCGTCGTGACCTTGACGCTGAAAGACGCGCGCTTCCGCGTCCGCACCCGCCAGCGCACGATGAGCCAGGCAACGCTTCTGGCGCGCCGACTGTTTGAAGAGAGCAGGCAGCTCCTCGCAGCCGAGGCCGACGGCCGCACCCGCTTTCGCCTCATCGGCCTTGGTTTATCGGACTTTGCGACCGCGGCGGAGGCCGACCGCGGCGATCTCGTGGACCATGAGACGCCCAAGCGGGCCGCGGCCGAAGCCGCCATCGCTGAGGTCAGGAACCGCTTCGGCGCCGCGGCGATGGACACTGGTCGAGCCTTGAAAGTGCGCCGCAGGGCCAAACCTGGAGACAGCGCCTAGGCCACGCCGCGTTTCGTCTAATCCGGAAGAGACGCTTTGTCGTCCAGGGGCCATGGGCGGAGGACCATGAGGGCTGATCGCCTTGCTCGGCGGATGATTGGCGCGCGGGCCCTCATCGGGGCGATCTCTGGGATCCTTGGCGGTCCATGGACCATCGCGGGCTTGATCGGCGTCAGCCTTGATCAGCCTCCGCCCGGGGCCTTGATCGCTGCGAGAGCGACCATCGCCGTCAAGGACCCCGATCTGCGCGAGGCGGCGGCCTCATCGTCTGAACCTCGCCGTGTCGAGCATTGTCCTCCAATCTGGGGTCCCGCCGCCGCGCCTGCGGCGTCATCCCTGGGGGCGGCGACGCCGCCCCCCCCCCCACCCTGCTGGGTGGCGGCCGTGATTATCGGCGTCGTGACATCTGCGACGTTTCAAGGCATGCCCTTTGGGATACGGAAAGGAGCCTTCAATGAGCCGTATTCAAGCCCGCTTGGCTGACCTAGGGATCGCCCTGCCCGCCCCACCTGCCCCGGTGGCGAGCTATATTCCTTTTGTGGCGGCCGGTGGACTGATCCATATTTCAGGCCAAGTGTCCAACGACGCCGCGGGCGGGATCAAGGGCAGGCTCGGGGCCGAACTGACCCTTGAACAAGGCCAAGCAGCGGCGCGGCTTTGTGGGCTCAATCTGTTGGCGCAGCTGCAGGCCGCCTGCGACGGCGATCTCGACCGGGTGAAACGGGTGGTGAAACTCGGCGGTTTCGTCAACGTCGTTCCAGGCTTTGACCCTATTCCAGCCGTCGTCAATGGCTGCTCTGATTTGATGGTCGAGGTCTTTGGCGAGGCGGGCAAGCATGCCCGATCCGCGGTGGGCGTGGCCAACCTGCCGCTGGGTTTTGCCGTTGAGGTGGATGGGATTTTCTCCATCGCTTAAGGAGCGAGAGAGCACATGGCGGGCGACGGGCTCTCCGTCACGATCATCGAAGGACTGAGCGGATTACCGGCCCAGGCCTGGGACGCTTGCGCAGACGCCGCTGGCGGTCCGCGTCACCCCTTCGTCCGCCATGCGTTCCTCCAGAGCCTGGAGGAATCGGGTTGCGTCAACCGCAGGGCGGGTTGGACGCCGCGCCACCTCCTCGCCCGCAACAGCGCGGGCGCATTGGTCGGCGCCATGCCGCTCTATGAGAAGACGCACTCCTATGGCGAATATGTCTTCGACCATGCCTGGGCCGACGCCCTCCACCGCGCAGGCGGCCGTTACTATCCGAAGCTGCAGACCGCAGTGCCGTTTACGCCTGTTCCGGGGCCTAGGCTTCTGACCGGATCGGCCTCTGTGCGCGAGGCTTTGGCCGCAGGCGCCATCGCAGTCGCCGAGCAGAGCCGCGCCTCATCATGGCACGCGACGTTCACAGCCGCGCAGGATCAGGCTTGCCTGAGCGGGCTTGGATGTCTGGCTCGGACGGGAATTCAGTTTCACTGGGCCAATGCAGGCTTTGGCTCTTTTGAGGACTTTCTCAGCGTTCTGTCTTCGGCCAAACGCAAGACGATCCGCCGGGAGCGCCGGGAGGCGTTGGCTGGTCGGCGCATCCGACGCTTGCAGGGCGCTGACATCACGGAAGCGGACTGGGACTTTTTCTTTACCTGCTATCAGGAGACCGGCGCCCGCAAATGGGGCAGCCCCTACCTGAATCGCGCCTTCTTCAGCCTGATCGGCGAGCGGATGGGCGATGAACTCATTTTGCTGATCGCCGAAGAGGCTGGCCGGCCGATCGCCTCCGCGCTCAATGTGCTTGGCGGCGATTGTCTTTATGGACGCTATTGGGGCCGCGTGACGGACGCGGCCTTCCTGCACTTTGAGCTGTGCTATTACCAAGCCATCGAGATCGCCATTGAAAGGGGCCTGCCGAGGGTGGAAGCGGGCGCGCAGGGGGAGCATAAGCTGGCGCGCGGTTATGCGCCGGTGGCGACCACTTCCGCGCACTGGTTGGCGCATGCAGGACTGCACGAAGCGGTTGCGCGATATCTGGCGATGGAGCGGCCAAGCATTGCTGACGAGATCGAGATGCTCGACGCCTACACTCCATTCCGCAAAGCAGGTCAGGAGGGATGACAACGCGTCCTTCGAGCGCAGCGCGGCCTGGGCGTCTGCCAACACGCTGGGCGCGATTGCACGAAGGCGCGCGCTTTGCGCCTTCCTCAAGCGCCGTCTCAATCGAGGGGTCCGTTGCAGCGAGGCTTGCGGCCGCAGAGAGCCGTCTAGGCTTTCCGCCCGTCCAAAGATAGCGCAAGGATAGAAAGCGGAGACAAGACCATGAGCCTTTCGGGCCCCTACGACCCTGGCAATATTTTCGCCAAGATCCTTCGCGGCGAAGCGCCTTGTTTCAAGCTGTATGAGGACGCGTTCGTCTTGAGCTTTATGGACGTTTTTCCGCAGTCCAAAGGCCACGCCCTGGTGGTCCCAAAAGCCGTGGCCGCGCGCACCCTGCTGGACCTGCCCCCCGACCATCTGGGGCCGCTGTTCGCTGGCGTGCAAATCGTGGCCAGAGCGGTGGAGAAAGCATTGCGACCGGACGGAATCCGTCTGGCGCAATTCAATGGAGCGCCGGCAGGACAAACCGTTTTCCATGTGCATGTGCACGTGATTCCGATTTATGAAGGCCGGGCCCTGGTCGGGCACGGCGCGGCAGGCATGGCGAACAAAGACGAGCTCGCCGCCCTGGCGGAGAGGATAGCGGCGGCGGTGTAAACGCCACAGGGAGGCTATATGGCGGAGATTGGGAATTCATCGACCGCCCAAGAAGTGGCGGAGGCGGCGCTGACATTGGTGGCGGGGAAGCCTGGCGCACGCATATTTGTCTATATCGACACCGGGCCTGAGACCGAGATCACGGTTTTTGCGAGCGGCGATCCCGACGAGGCGGCGGACATCATCGCGTCGGTGGGGGACTGGCTGGACCCTGACGAAGAGGATGACGACGAGGACTGACCCGGCGGCTTTAAGGCGTCGAAAAAAGGGCGGCCCCTTAAAAAAGGGGCCGCCTTATCGACGCCGGCCTATCTTATCGACGCCAGCCTATCTTATCGACGCCAGCCTATCTTATCGACGCCAGCCTATCTTATCGACGCCAGACAGGGCGCCAGAGCCGTCAGACCTCCTCTGCCTTGCGCGCCGGCGGCGCGGGGGGCGGCGTCTCGGGGAAATATGCGAATGCGAGCTTATCGGCGTCAGCGGGATCAATGTCGATCTTGACAAGGCCGCCATGCTTCAGCGCCCCGAACAGCAGCTCATCGGCCATGGGCTTTTTGACGTGCTCCTGGATCATCCGGGTCAAAGGCCGCGCGCCGAAGGCTTCGTCATAGCCCCGCGAAGCCAACCAATCCGCCGCCGCATCGCTGATCTCGATCGTGACATTGCGCTCCGAAAGCTGGCCTTCCAGCTGGATGATAAACTTCTGCACCACGTTCCGAACGATCTCGGGCCCAAGGCCTTGAAACTGGATCACGGCGTCCAGGCGATTGCGGAACTCCGGGGTAAACAGGCGGCGGATCGCTTCTTCATTCTCATGATCTTTTCGGCCCGCCCCGAAACCGATGCCTTGCTTGGCGGCGTCGGCGGCGCCGGCGTTGGTCGTCATGATTAAGATGACGTTTCGGAAATCGACCTTCTTCCCGTTGGCGTCGGTCAGGGTCCCGTGGTCCATGACCTGCAACAGAATATTGAAGAGATCCGGGTGAGCCTTTTCGATTTCGTCCAGCAACAGCACGCAGTGCGGGTGTTGGTCGACGCCGTCGGTCAAAAGACCGCCCTGGTCATAGCCGACATAGCCGGGGGGCGCCCCGATCAGCCGACTGACCGTGTGACGCTCCATGTATTCAGACATGTCGAAGCGCAAGAGTTCGATCCCCATGATATTGGCGAGGCTGCGGGCGACTTCTGTCTTGCCTACGCCTGTGGGGCCCGCGAAGAGATAATTGCCGATGGGCTTATGCGGTTCGCGCAAACCCGCCCGGCTCATCTTGATGGCTGCGGCGAGCGCCTCGATGGCGCTGTCTTGGCCAAACACAACGCGCTTAAGGTCCTGTTCGAGGCTCTTCAGCATTTCAGCATCGTTTTTCGACACCGATTTCGGGGGGATGCGCGCCATGCGCGCGACCACCTCTTCGACGTCGCCGACATCGATCAATTCCTTACGGTCCTCTTTCTTGAGGAGCATCATGGACGCGCCGGCTTCGTCGATGACGTCGATGGCTTTATCCGGGAGCTTACGGTCGCCCATGTGCCGCGCCGAGAGCTCCACCGCAGCTTTCACCGCCTCGTCGGTGTACTTCACCTTGTGGTAGTCTTCAAAATAGGGCCGAAGCCCCATCAAAATCTTGATGGCGTCGGGGATCGAAGGCTCGTTCACGTCGATCTTTTGAAACCGGCGGGCGAGCGCGCGGTCTTTCTCGAAGTGCTGGCGGTACTCTTTGTATGTGGTGGAGCCCATGCACCTGAGGCCGCCGTTTTGCAGGGCGGGCTTCAGAAGATTAGAGGCGTCCATGGCCCCGCCGCTGGTGGCGCCGGCGCCGATGACGGTGTGAATTTCGTCGATAAAGAGGATGGCGTTGGGGTGGTTCTCCAGCTCCTTCATCACGCTCTTCAGACGTTCCTCGAAGTCGCCCCGATACCGGGTCCCGGCGAGCAGGGCGCCCATATCGAGGGAGAAGATTGTGGCGTCCTTCAAGACTTCGGGCACATCGCCTTCGTTGATCTTCCGGGCGAGACCTTCAGCGATAGCGGTTTTGCCGACCCCGGGATCACCCACAAGAAGAGGATTGTTCTTTTGCCGCCGGCAAAGAATCTGGATGGAGCGCAACACTTCCGGCTCGCGTCCGATCAGAGGGTCGATCTTGCCGTCCTTGGCCTTCTTATTGAGATTGACACAGTAGGCGGCGAGGGCTTCGGAGCCTTGCTTCACCGACCGCTCGCCATCGTCGCCTTCGCTCGCCCCGCGGGGTGAACGGGTCTGGCCGGCGCCAGCCTTTTTGGCCAAGCCGTGGGAAATATAGTTCACCGCGTCATAGCGGGTCATATCCTGCTCCTGCAGGAAGTATGCGGCGTGGCTCTCGCGTTCGGAAAAGAGCGCGACAAGGACATTCGCGCCGGTGACTTCGCGCTGGCCAGAACTGTCGACATGCAGCATCGCTCTTTGCAGGACGCGCTGGAAGCCGGCGGTCGGCCGGGCTTCTTCTCCTTGGCGGCCTTCCACCACAAGGTTCTGCAAGTCTTCGTCGAGATATTGCTCAAGTCCGCCCCTGAGCTTGCCCAGATCGACCTTGCAGGCTGTCATGACCTGCGCCGCGTCGTCATCGTCGATGAGCGACAGGAGCAGATGCTCCAGGGTCACATACTCATGGCGATGTTCGTTTGCGAGGGCCAAAGCCCGCCGCAGGGTCGCTTCCAAAGTGCGGGAGAAGGTCGCCACTGGCCTATTCCTTTTCCATAATGCATTGCAGCGGGTGTTCATTCCGCCGCGCCATGTCCATCACCTGGGCGACCTTCGTCTCGGCCACCTCAAACGTGAAGACGCCACACAAGCCCACACCGTGTTGGTGGACATGCAACATGATGCGCGTGGCTTCCTCAATCGACTTGTTGAAGAAGCGTTCCAACACAAACACGACAAACTCCATGGGAGTGTAGTCGTCGTTCAGCAGGAGCACCCGATAGAGCGAAGGCTTCTTGGTTTCAGCGCGGCTTTTTGTGGCGACCCCCCGGTCGCCGTCGCCGCCTTCCTCATCCTCGTCCCAACGCCGCTCGGTCATACGCCCATCCTGCGCACGAACGCATCCTGGCCTTTCGCGATTCCCCCGCGATCCGCCCGGCTGCGCCTTGCCCTCTTAACTTATGGATTGGATTCGCCCTTGGTAAGCCCTAGGCGCGGCGTGACGCATATCCAGGCCCCCGCCCATTCGTCGCAGCCCCGGGGACAGGATGTGTTTGAGGCCATCCGCGGTGTTTGACAAAGGAGGGTCTCGACCAAGGCCGCCTTAGTTCCTCTTGGACACCGCCTCGGCCTTGGCGCGCGCGCCGACTGCCTCATGCGGAGCGACGACGCCATTAAAAAAAAGCCTCGCCGGGCTGCGCTCGACCGCCGCCTGTCGGTCGCCGCTCGGCGCTCGAAAGCGAAGCTGCGCGCTCGCGCCTGGTTCGCTGCGCTGCTGCTTTCCCGGTCGGCCTGTCCATCGCGAAGAGGCCGGGCAGACCCTCGAGGGAGGAACCGAATCAGACCCGTCCACCCAATCAGCCGCCGCCTCGCGACCGCTCTCCAAAGGCTGAACGCGGTCTCAAAAACCGCTTTCCCAAACCAAGCGCCTCAAGATCACTCAGGACCATTCCGGGCGACACGTCGCCCCGCCGCCAAATGCGCCCATGCAAAAAGCCCGACCGCCTATGCGGTCGGGCTTGAAGCAACGAGACAAAAGAAACGTCTTGATCAGCGGGCGGCGCCCGACTGGATCAGGGTGCTCATCGCGGTCATGCGCTCGTTCAACGGCTTGATCGCGTCTTTCGTCATTCCCGCGACCATATCGGACATGGCGTTCACTTCCGACATATAGGTTTCGAAAGAGGCTCTCGCGTAGTCGGCTTGCCGTTCCATCAGCTCCTGGACGCTTTTCGACGTCATAAGGGACTTGGTCGCCGCCATGTGGGTCTCCAGGGCCGCCTTAGTGAAGGCCACGTAACGGGCGGACAGAGCCTCCATGCCCTTTTGCGCCGCAGCAGCGGAGGTGACGAGGGCTTCGACATTCTCTTTGCCGAACGCGCCAAACTCGGCGGCTGCGGCCATCGTGCGGTTGAGATTGGTTTGCAAGGCTTCGTTGGACGCAGCGGTCACATGCTCGAAGGCGTTGACGGCGGAGTCTGCGGACTTGCGGACGGTTTTCGCGGCGGCGGCCATAGGACTCTCCTTACACAGGCTGCAAAGCGACCGGCCAGCGGCCGGGGCGAGGAAGCGACCGCATGGCCCAGCCCGCGAGACGCAGGTCGGGGATGGCCGCAAGATGACGCTCTATCTCATGCTGCACCTGCGAAGTCAAGCGCTATGCTGCACCGCACAATCGCCTCGCATGCGAACAGACTGCGCACGACTCTTGCACAGGGATCAGGCAATGGCGCTGTTCGTCGATCGGGAAGCGAAATAAAGGCTTAACCGGTATGGCGACTCTGTCATGAGAGGAGGCAGGTGAAAGGCCAGCCGCGAAAAGACCGCAGTTTTGCGGAAATGGGGATCGATGATGGATGTGTCTGTGATCCTGTCTCGCGCCGTCGCAGCAGCCGCGGTCTCTCTAACCCTTTATCTGGGCGCGCCTGCTTTCGCCCAAGAACGCTTCAGCGCCATCGTCGTGGACATGGACACCGACGAGGTGCTCTACGAGGACAGGTCGGACGAACGCCGGTTCCCAGCCTCTCTCACAAAAATGATGACGCTCTATCTCTTGTTCGAGGCCCTCGAGCGGGGCGATATCGCCCTAAACACCCGCATGACCGCCTCCCGCAACGCCTCGCGCCAACCCGCCTCCCGGCTCGGCATTCGCCGCGGCGACACGATCACGGTGGAACAAGCCATCGCCGCTCTGGCCGTCCGCTCCGCCAATGACGTCGCCACCGTCGTCGCCGAGCATTTGGGGGGAACAGAATCGAACTTCGCGGCCAGGATGACAAACCGGGCCCAGGAGCTCGGCATGACTGACACCCGCTTCGCCAATGCGAGCGGGCTTCCCGACGATCGCCATCGCACCACCGCCCGCGATATGGCGCTCCTCAGCGAGGCTCTCATCACCAATTTTGCGCAATATTATCACTTCTTCTCGACCACTGAGATGTCGTGGCGCGGCACGACGGGTCGCAACCATAATCGGCTTCTTGGCCAGGTCCCCGGGGTGGATGGGCTCAAGACCGGCTACACGCGGGCCTCAAGATATAATCTGGCCGCCTCCGCCATACGCAACGACCGACGCATCGTCGCCGTCGTTCTGGGGGGTGAATCCTCCGCCGCCCGCAACGCCGAGATGGCGTGGCTGTTGGAGATGGGATTTGAAGAGCTCCGGCGCCGTGAGATCGAAGAGGGCGGCGGGCGGCTTGCTGCGGCGCGCATCGCCGCCCTGCCCTGGCGGGTCGGACCCGGTTGGGCTGAGGGAGGCGAAGGCGACGAGGACGATTTGGCGAATGCGGCCGCGGCGGCTTTTGGCGACGCCGCCTATAGTAGCGATGGGGCGTCTTTCACGCCGGCGGTAGCGACGGTGCGGACCGAGGAATTGCCTCTGCCGGTGATCGCCTCTCCTGGGATCATTCGTCACTGAAGTGTTTTCAGCAGCAAATCCCGCGCTTTCGCGAGCGCATCGGCGGCCGCTCCGGTGCCTCCGGCGTCGGGATGCGCCCGGGCGATTTTGGCCCGATAGGCAGCCCGAATCGCCGATGCGTCCGCCGAGGGGTCGACCCCAAGCAGGGCGCGGGCCGCTTCGAGCTCGTGGGAGGCCGACCGGCCGCGGGACCGGTGCGGCCGCTCCTGCGGCCAGGCGAGAACCAGTCCTAGGCTTATAAAGACAAATCCGGCCAACGGCCGCCCGATCACGGTGAGCAGAGCCCCGAGCCCAAGCGCCCCCCAGGACCGCCAAGAGATCTGCACAGCTTTGAGGCCCCTGGCGTGCACGCCCAGACGCCAAGCCAAAGCCAAGGCGAAAAGCGCCGCCACAGCGAACAACACAATCACAAGCACCGGGCCCGCCCTTCTTGCATCGGCAGCCTTAGAACTGCAGCGCCTCGCCTTCAAACCCCGGCAGCTTGAGAGTGATGAACAGATCGCGCAACTCTTGGCGCGCCGCCAAATGGCTGAGACTGACATCGTCCTCGCCATTTCGATCCAGCACGTCCAGCAGCGTCCGTCCCTGCGGAAACAGTTCGCGATAAATGACCCGCTCTGACAGCCCCGGCGCCAAGCGAAAACCAATCCGTGTCGAGAGCACACGCAGCGCTTCGCCAACCCGCTGCTTGTTGCGCGCCTCGATTTTCGACGCCGAGGTACGGTTTCGCAGCACGATCCAGTCGATTGGCAGCCGCGACGCGGCGGCTCGGCGTTTACGGCTCTCCCATACCATCGCGGAGTAGATCGAGGGCCTGACGCAGTCAGGGGCGCTCTCGTCGATATCGCCCAAAAGGTCGAAATCGATGAAGCTGTCGTTGAGCGGGGTCACGAGCGTATCGGCGTGGGCGTGCGCCAGACGGGACAGAAAACTGTCTCCGCCGCAGCTGTCTATGACCACAAACGAACAGGTCTGGCTTAAGCGCCGCAGGGCCACAGTGAAAGCATTCTGATCGGCCGTATCGGCTTCATCCAGTTGCCGCGAACCGCTCGCCTGGATATCGGCCACCTGAGGCATTTGAAGCGGCTCGGCGCGGCCTTCCCCGAAGCGTGCGCGGTTGGCGATGTAGCGGGTAAGGGTTCGCTGTCGGACATCGAGGTCGATCACCCCGACGCGACGGCGCATCCGCAACAGCGCCACAATCAGATGCATCGCCACGGTCGACTTGCCTGCGCCGCCCTTCTGGTTGCCCACCACGATCACGTGCGGTTGGCTCAGGCCCGGAGCAAGGACCGGGTTAGAGGCCGGCTCAGACAACAGGAACGCGCTCATGTCCCGCTCCCAGCCGAGTGGTCGCCCAATGGCCGCGCCGCCTCGGGCCAATCGGCAGGCGTGCATGACACCCCCCAGACCGAGAGGGCCAGACACCGTTCGGACGCGCTTGCTTCATCGGCCAAAGGTCCCGCGACCAAGGTCACCCCGCCGCCCGCGACGGCGAGATAGGCGTCAAGCCCTGTCATAGCGGCGGACTCAAGCGATTCGATCTCGCGCCACATGGCGCTGGCTAATCGGGCGTCGGCGAAACGCCCCAGGACGAGCCCTGCATCTCCTGCCGCCTGAGCAAAGATCGCCGCTGGCATTGGGGCCAGCGATTCGATCGCGGCGAGGTCATCATCGTCCAAGCGCGCACCATCGTCCTCCCAGAGCGGCGCCGGCCACTCCCAGCGAAGGATAGCGCTATCGGCCGCCACAACCCCGTCCGCAAAAGCTGCGATCGCAACGAGATCAAGGGCGGCGGCCCGGGCGCGCGGATCAGTCTCGGCGACGCCCGCGACTTCGGCGGCCAGCTCCGCGGCGAGCCGCTCCAGACGCGACTGATCAGGCGCGCCTGCGCCCACTGTCGCGCAAGCGGAAGCCAGCGTCGCCGCCAGGGTCGCCGCCAGGGTCGCCAGCGCTGTCCGTTTTGTCGCGCGAAACTCGCCCATGACGCCATCATGACCTCAGGATGGTGAATCCGCTCTTAAAGCGGTTGACAGAATTCTGCCGTCCAGGGACCACGCTTTGGCATGAACAGCCTCGCCCTGCCTCTTCCCATTGTCCGCACTGTCAGCGCGCTCCGCGAAAGGATGGAGCCTTGGCGAGCGGCGGGCGAACGGATCGGGCTTGTCCCGACAATGGGGGCGCTGCATGAGGGGCACCTGTCGCTCACCCGCCTTTTGAGAGCCCGGGGCTGCGATCGCGTCGTGGCGACGATTTTCGTCAACCCTGCCCAATTCGCTCCCCACGAAGACCTCGCGCGCTATCCGCGCGACGAGGCTGGCGACGCGGCTCTCCTGACTGCGGCCGGCGTGGATCTTTTGTTCGCCCCGACAACGCAGGAGATGTACCCTCCCGCATTCTCGACCAAGGTGACGATAGAAGGAGTGTCTGCTCCTCTGGAGGGGGAGGCGAGACCGCACTTTTTCGGCGGGGTCGCCACAGTGGTGGCCAAACTCCTCATCCAGGCGGCTCCAGACGAGGCGGCTTTTGGCGAGAAAGACTATCAGCAATTGCAGGTCATCCGCCGGATGGCGATTGATCTTGATCTGCCGGTGATCATTGTCCCCGCGCCCACCGTGCGAGAGGCGGACGGGCTGGCCATGTCTTCGCGCAACAAATATTTGAGCCCGCAAGCGCGCATGCAGGCCGCAGCCCTGCCCAAAGTCCTTGAGGCCTGCGTCGCCGCCGCGCGCGGCGGAGCGGATTTGGCGGATGCCGCGGCGGCGGGACAAGCCGAGCTCGAGGCCGCGGGGTTCGCTCCGGTCGATTATCTGACGTTCAGGGACGCCGACACTTTGGGCCCCCCGCAGCCGGGCCGACCGATGCGTTTGTTTGCGGCGGCCTGGCTTGGACCGGTTCGGTTGATCGACAATTTTGCGGTGTGACCCTCACCAGGCGCCCAAAGCGATGAGGGCGCGCCGCAGATCTTCGGGAAGGTCCGACCCGCCATCGGCTTCCTTCATGTCTTTGGGCGCGTCCTCAGGCTTCAAATACCGCCACCCCTGGAAGGCGCGCTTCGGCGCAGGATCGGTGAGGACCAGTTCAGGATCGAGATAAAGCCCGCAGCGCGAACCGTGTTCGTCGGTCACGGGGCTGATGTCCAGGATCAGCTGGCGCACTGCAACCACCCCCTTGATCACCCAATAGAGGGACCCGCCGTCAAGCACCGCGCGGGCTTGTTTTGGCCAAGCCCGCGTCCCGCAGACAGGCCGAGGGGGAAGACCGAGCCGGCGGGCTTGTCGCATTTGCTGCTGCTGCCAGGAGGCCAAATCCTCGACGCGCTGAGCTCCAACGCAGAGTTTCACGATATGGAGGGTCATGCGCCGAGAGATAGTGGCGTCATGCGTTTTGGCGAACGTCTTCGGCGGCGTCGCGGACCAGTTCGAACTCCCGCTTGAAAAGCATCTGCCGGCCCTTGTGCAGCCCAAGACGCTTAAGGGGTTGCGCAAGCGCCCATCGTGCGGCGAGGCCCAGCGGCTTCAGGTCAGCCACGGGCTTCTGCGGCAGGCCTACCCGACGCAGGAGCCCATTGAGGTAATAGGCGCCGAGCCGCAGGCGGTTGCGCCAGGTCATGTACTCGATCGAGAGCGATATGTTCACCGTCCCCAGATTCTCCACGCGATGCGGAGCATTGGAGGGCCAGGCGACGCCATGGCCCGCCTCGAGATCAAACACCGCCGCGTCCGCGTCGAAGGAGCGATCATAAGGAATGTCTTCGGTGATTTCTTTCAGCACGACCCTTTCGAAGTGTTCGTCAGGAAGATGTCTGCCGCCGTTAGGGTAGATCCAGATGCGCTTGGCGCCTCTGATATGGCACAGCATCACTTCGGGCTGGTCGGCGTGATAAGGCACTTTCGCGCCCGGCGCCGAAATCAGCAGATTGGCGTCGAGCCGCGCTCCCTTGAACCGGGCGTCCAAGGCCTCCAGCGCCGCCTGCATCTCGGCCATCAAGGCGGCGACGCCCGGATGGGTCTCGTTGACATGGCGGAGATTGACCCACAACTCGCCTCGTCCCACCGCATTGATGAGGTCCGCGCCGCCCAAGCCGTTGCGATCTCCCGTGATCAGTTTGACCAATCGGCCTTCAGCGTCGAACCGGTTGATATTGAGATCGGTAAGGCTCTCAGGATGGCTGTCGATCAACCCGACCAGCCCCTCTTCGCTGAACAGCGGGTGCTCGCCGAAGCGATGACGGAACAGGACCGGAGAACGAAGAAAAGAACTCCCGAGTGCTTCAGGAGGTATGGTGATCAGGGGCGTCTTCATAGTCTGAGACTAGCAAATCCCATGCAAGACTTTATGAACGCCGGCCCTCCAAGGCGGTCCCGACCTGACGCCGGGCCTTCCAGGCGGCTTTGATCTGCGCCGACGTTTTGCGGCTGCCGTCGGGGCTCCAGCCCGGAGGGCCGAAAACATATCCTCCGATCTCGCGCAAGGATCGGGCGCTGAGGAGGTCCCGCGCAATTCCGGCCCATTCGTGAAACGCGATGCGGAAGGGATTGAGCGTCCCAAGATTTGAGATAATCCCGTAGCTTGGCCTCTCTTCCTCTTGAATAAAAGTGCCGAAGAGCCGGTCCCAGACGATCAGAACGCCCGCATAGTTCGCATCAAGATATTTAGGGTTCGTCGCGTGGTGGACCCGATGGTGGGAAGGGGTATTCAGCACCCACTCGAGTGGACCGAGCCGATCAATCGTCTCTGTGTGGATAAAAAATTGATAGACAAGGCTAAATGCTGAAAACATCAGCACCATCTCGACAGGAAAACCGATCAAGATGAGCGGCGCCCAAAACACGAAGCTGGCGCTCAAATCCCCTGTCCAAGTTTGGCGCAGGGCGGTCGTCAGATTATAGTGCTGGCTTGAGTGATGGACGACGTGGCTCGCCCAGAACCAGCGCCTTTCATGGGCCGTTCGATGGAACCAGTAATAGGCGAGGTCTTCAGCCAAAAAGCAGAGGACGAGGCTCCACCATGCCCAAGGGATGTCGAACAACGCAAACTGAGAGAGAGCCAAGAAAACGCCCAGCTTGATCCCAACGGTCAAGAGACCTGCGACGCGGTTTCCCAAACCCATAGCCAGGCTCGCCGCCGCGTCTTGGGCGTCGTAGCGGCCACGGGCTCCAAGCCTCACCGCCACCGCTTCCGCGATGATGAGAACCACAAAGAGGGGAACCGCGAGGGTGATGATCAGCGAAATATCGAACGGGGCGTCCATGGCGACCTTATCGTGTCTATCCGCCTTCAGGCGGAGCGGGCGGCGTGACGCAGAGCCTCCACCCACGGGGGGAAGTCTGCGCGGTCAAAAGCGATCGTCAAGGCGGGAAAACCGACATCGGAAAAGCGAATGATCGCCACGGGAGTTCCAGCGCGGCGGCGGAGGGCGACGCTGCGGACTTGGGCCGCCGTGAAGAGCCGGACCGCAAACCCGTCCGCCACAGCGCGCACGACCGCAAAGCGGCCGTCGCCAAGTCGGGCGCCGGCTGCATTGCCGCGGCGATCCCGGCCAATATCTCCCACCATCACGCCTGGCTCGTGGGCCTGGATAAGCGCGATGACTTCGGCTTCGGTTTCGAGCTTCCCGTTCCGGCGAAAACCCATCAGCGCCAAGAATAGAACCAGCAGCCCCACAGCAAGGCCCGAACCGGCGAGAATGAGGAGATCGGCTTGTGTGATCACAGCCCTTCGCCCTCGCCCTTGCCCCTCTGGCCCCGAAAGATCAGCAAGTCGGAAACATGGGCGATCGATGTCAATCCGTTTCCGTCCGATGAGCACGGCGCCGCGACGCCCTCGGGGCGCTGATTTCGACCCTTTGAACATGCGCGCAAAGACCCCTTGGCGCATTGTTGCGAGCACGGCGAGCGCGAGGCTTGGATGGTTTCCGCGCGAACCGCGATCCAAATCTGTCTGACGGGCCCGGACTTGGGTCTCTGATAGCGCCTGGCGGTTTTAGGCCGCGCCTTGGGGGCGCGACGGGCAAAAGGACCAAAGCGGCCTTCAACCGAGCGGCTCGAGACGGACAAGCACAGCCCCTTCTTTGATCTGCGCGCCTTCCTCTGCAGCGACTTCCGCAATCACGCCGTCGCGGGGCGCTTGCAGGACATGCTCCATTTTCATGGCCTCCAAAGAGAGGACCACATCCCCTTTTTTCACCCTTTGGCCCGCTTTGGCGGCGACAGCCGTGATCCTTCCTGGAAGGGGAGCTTTGACTTCATCGCCCACGTCTCCCGGATGGAGTTCCGCAGCAGCGCCCGGAGGAGAAAAGAGAAAAGTCCGGCCGTTCATAAAGACGACGCCTTC
>JAGWZH010000068.1 GCA_018971945.1 Alphaproteobacteria bacterium
GGACATAGGTTCGCCATCGTCGACGAAGTGGACTCCATCCTGATCGACGAAGCCCGCACACCGCTGATCATATCAGGGCCCACCGACGATCGCTCACAGTTCTACCGCCAGGTGGACCATATCATCCCGCTGCTCGACCCTCAGGACTTCGAGCTCGATGAAAAGCAACGGCAGGTGATGTTCACCGAGAGCGGCTCTGAGCGGCTGGAAAATCTTCTGGTCGAGCACGGCGTGCTTCAGGGCAGTCTCTATGAGCCTGCCAATATCTCGGTCGTGCATCATGCCAATCAGGCCCTTCGCGCGCATAAATTGTTCTTCCGCGACAAGGATTACATCGTCAAAGACAACGAGGTTGTTCTCATTGACGAATTCACGGGCCGCATGATGCAAGGTCGGCGGCTGTCGGAAGGCCTGCACCAGGCGATAGAGGCGAAAGAGCAAGTCAATATCCAACCCGAAAACCAGACGCTTGCTTCGATCACGTTCCAGAATTATTTCCGCCTCTACAACAAACTGGCGGGTATGACTGGGACGGCCTCCACCGAGGCCTCAGAGTTTTCTGAAATCTACCGCCTCGATGTTGTGGAGATACCCACCAATCGCCCGGTGCAGCGCCAAGACGAAGACGATGTGGTCTACCGCACGGCCAAAGAAAAGCTCAAGGCGATTATCGAAGATATCGAAGCCACTTATAAGCGCGGCCAGCCCGTTCTGGTGGGCACGGTCTCGATCGAGAAGTCCGAGCAGCTCTCCGCTCTCCTGAAGCAGCGCGGCGTTCCCCATCAGGTGCTCAACGCCCGCTACCATGAGCAGGAGGCGCAGATCGTGGCCCAGGCTGGTGTGCCGGCCGCGGTCACGATCGCGACGAATATGGCCGGCCGTGGCACCGACATTCAGCTCGGCGGCAATCTGGAGATGCGCTTGCGCACGTCTCTCAAGGGGGACGAGAGCCCTGAGCAGATCGCATCCCTCAAAGTCCAGATCGCCCAGGACGTTGAAGCCAAGAAGAAAAGAGCTTTGGAGTCTGGTGGTCTCTACGTGCTCGGCACCGAACGCCACGAAAGCCGCCGTATTGACAACCAGCTGCGCGGCAGGACGGGCCGTCAGGGCGACCCGGGAAAATCAAAATTCTACATCTGCCTCGAAGACGATCTGCTGCGTATTTTCGCTGCCGATCGGCTTGATTCGATCATGCGGACTCTGGGCATCCAGGAGGGTGAAGCCATTGTCCATCCTTGGATGAACAAGGCGCTGGAGACGAGCCAAAAGCGGGTCGAACAGCGCAATTTTGAGATCCGCAAGAATCTACTCAAATACGACGATGTCACGAACGAGCAGCGCAAGCTTATCTTTGAGCAGCGCATTGAGTTCATGCGCACCGCCGATGTCGCCCCCATCGTCAAAGACATGCGCTATGACGTGGTCGAGAAGCTCGTCTACAAGCATATGCCGGAGAAGGCTTATCCTGAGCAATGGGCCGTTCGCGATCTTGAAGACGAGATCGAAGAGGTCACAGGGCTCGCCCTGCCTATCGAGGACTGGGCCGGCGAGGAGGGCATCGCCCACGAAGAGGTTTTGGAACGCATTATGGCCGAGGTGGACAAGCTCTACGGCCAGAAGGCGGCGGTCTTCGGCGCGGAGCGCCTGCGCACGATTGAAAAGCAGGTCCTGCTCTCGGTTGTGGACACCCGTTGGCGGGAGCATTTGGGCCAGCTTGATCATCTTCGCTCGGTGATTCACCTGCGCGGCTACGCCCAGCGTGACCCCTTGAACGAGTTTAAGAACGAGGCTTTCACCCTGTTTGAGCGGATGCTTTTGGAATTGCGCTCAACGGTGACGCGCATGCTGATGCGCCTGCAAGTCACCGCCCCTACCGAGACCGCTTTTCAGCCTGGACAGCCGTCGCGGGCGCAGGCCCAGGTTCTGGAGATGCCTGCGCCGACCGAGCTCAGCCCTCGGCCGGCGGGCTTCCGTCCCGACGATCCGGCAACCTGGGGCCGCGTGAGCCGCAACGCCGCCTGCCCTTGCGGCTCGGGCAAAAAGTACAAGCACTGCCATGGCCAGGTCGGCGGTCAGGCGGCCACCGCTTGAATCGCTGGCGGAGCCTCGGCTTCGCCCTCACGGCTTTAGCATGCGCGGCGTGGCCACCAGTCGCGGCCGCCTCCCAGCCGGTCGGCTGGCTGTGTGAAGCCACACCGTCCTTGGACGCCCTTGAGGCTGCGCGCCAGGCCGTTGAGGACAACATGGCGTACCCTTTGGGGGGTGGGGCGCACATCGGATCCGCCTTTGGTTTTGCCCGCCCCTCGCCGCCTGACGCCGCCGACCCCAATGCGACCCTCCGCGTCCTGGAAGCCTTCGTTTTCGGTCTCGGCGATCACCACGTCAGCCTCGACACCAACAGCCCTAACTCCCCCCGTCTTGTCCCCACCGCCGCGACAGTCTGGGCTGAAGCGCGACCCGAGGGCGTGATCGTCACTGCCGTACGCCAAGGCTCCCCCGCTCGCACCGCAGGTCTGCGCGAAGGCATGCGCATCCTGACGATCAACGGCCGCACACCCGAGACGCTGCAGCGCCCGCCGTCCGCTCTCGGCTACGAAGCCGAAGCCCTGGGCTTCGCCGCCCGCGTTGAGATGGCCGGAACCCACGCGCAGGACGCCCAGGTCGTAGCCTTGGGGCCCAACGGCCTTGTGTCCGCGGTGCTGAGCCGATCAGCGGAACAGGCTGAGGGGCTGGTCGCCCTCACTTGGCCTGCGCCTGGCGTTGCCCACCTCCGCCTCAACAATAGTCTGGGCGATGATGGCCTGCCAGCGGCCTTCGACGCGGCGAGGGAGGAGGCCCGCGCGGCCGGTGTGATCCTCCTCGACCTCCGCGACACCCCCTCTGGCGGCGACAGCATGATCGCGCGGCCTTTGATGAGTTGGTTCGTGCAAGGCGAGCAGCCTTACCAGACACACGAGCGCGCAAGCGGCGAGCGTTGGACTGAAACCGTTGTCGGCCGCGCCGATGCCTATCGCGGGCGCCTCCTGGTGCTGGTCGACCGCTGGACCGGCTCGATGGGCGAGGGGACCGCCATTGGCCTGCGCGCTGCCGCCGGCGCGACCCTGATCGGCTCCCCTATGGCTGGCCTGCGCGGCGCGATGGGGTCCTTTCCGCTGCCTTGTCTCGGCGCTGCTCTGCGACTTCCGGTCGAGCGCTTGTATGAGGTCGCTGGCGGGCCGCGCGAACATGCGAGGCCCGACATTCTGGTGACCGAAGCGCAACTGGCCGCTGCAGGTCTAGAGGATGCGATCCTCCGCCTAGCTTTGCACGAAGCCGCTCGTCCCTAAGGCGTTGCGCTTTCGCATGCGTCAAGAAGGTTCGTGAACGCGCATCCGACCTGCCGTGTGGTTCGAACCAGCCGCGGCAGGATCGATACCGCCACTTCAGCGCCAGTCGCAGCGCTCATCTCGTCCCGCGCCCGCGAAACCTGGAAGCGGTTCCGATCCCAAACATCGCCAGATTGCATGAACCCATCGCGGAAATATCGCACAACGGCGCCGATGCTGTTCGGCTGCGCGCGAGACAGATCAATCACTGCCGCTACGCGCTCGGAGGCGTTCATGTCCTGCCGCTCGACGACCAGGAAGGGCCCGGCCCCTGTAAGCGCGAGCTTCCGCCGGATGCTCTCTGCACGGGAATAATCAAACGTCGCCAACCGCTGCGCACAGCGGTCCGCGCCCGTGGTCGGCCCGGTCAGCTCCCGGGTAGGCCAGTAAAGCGGCCGCAAAAGCTCTGTTTCGCCCTCGGCGTTGCGCCGCACCCCGACACCGACTTCATCGGTGGTCGCCCGGTCGAAGCTGATGAACAGCTGCCGGCATAGCGCCATGTTGCGTCGCTCGTCGATTCCCCTATCCGACCGCGGCGCCAGCAGCACCACCGCCGACCCCCCTTGGCGGGGCTGCCGGGCTTCGGTCGGCAACAGCTCCACCAAGACGGGCGTGAGCACCCGGTTGGGATCAACGCCCGACGGTCCTTCCGTCGGCATGGGCTGCGGCGCTCGGGCCGCGGGACGCTGTTCAGGGGCTCTTGAAGGCGCGCCCGGCGAAGCGCCCGTCGGCGTATCGCTGGTGCCCCGCAGATCGTCTGACGGGGCGGGCTGTAAGGACCCATCCTCATGCCTGGACGCAGGCTCTTGCCCAGATGGGGGCTCCTGCTCGCCAAGCGCAGGCGGAGACGGCGCTGGCGCTGTCTCGGCGATGGCCGGCGAATCGGCTTCAGGCGCCGGCGACCGCGCCTCGCACGCTGACAGGCCCATGATCAGAGCCGTCGCCGCCAACGCCCTCGCTGTGAGTCTCATGCCGCTGCGCATGCCGGTTTCCCTCCACGAAACGACGGGTGTGATCATGGCGCGCCCAGCCCGGCGCCGCAACCCGGCTGAGACCCGCCGGTGGGGAGGAAAGCCGCATCTTCAAACGGCAAGGCGGTGGGGGACTTAGGCCAAAGCCGAAGCGTCTGCCAAGCGGCCGATGGCGTAGAAGCGCTCCCGTTTGCCTTCGCGCAGAGCTTCAGGACCGTGCGCCCCGAGCGCGTCCAAGGCCGCCGCGATGGCTGCCCCTGCCGCTGCAATGGCGGTCTCCGGCGCACGGTGCGCCCCGCCCAAAGGTTCGGGAATGATCTGGTCGATCACTTTCAGCTCAAGCAGGTCCTGCGCTGTGATCTTCATTGCGTTCGCCGCTTCTCGCGCCCGTCCGGAATCCTTCCATAGGATCGAGGCCGCGCCCTCGGGGCTGATCACTGAATAGACCGAGTGCTCAAGCATCAAAACCCGGTCTGCGGCCGCGAGCGCCACCGCCCCGCCCGAACCGCCTTCCCCCGTGATCAACGAGACGATTGGCGTCCCCAGCGTCAGGCACCGCTCGGTGGACCGCGCGATCGCTTCGGCCTGGCCGCGCTCTTCCGCCCCGATCCCCGGATAGGCGCCGGCGGTGTCCACAAGCGTCACAACCGGCAGATGAAACTGCTCAGCCATGTCCATGAGCCGCGCTGCTTTGCGATAGCCTTCAGGTCGCGCCATCCCGAAATTATGCGTCACTCGTTCTTGGGTGGTGCGACCCTTTTCATGCCCGATGACGACGCAAGGCCGCCCAAGAAAGCGCCCCAAGCCTCCCAGGATCGCCTGGTCGTCGCCATAAGTCCGGTCCCCGCCCAGTTCGACATAATCGGTTACAAGGGCCGCCACGTAATCTTTATACCGGGGTCGGTCCTGGTGGCGCGCCACCAGCGTCTTTTGCCAGGCGTCGAGCTTGCTGTAGAGTTCCTGAAGTTGTTTTTGCGCCTTCATCTTCAGGCGCGAGATCTCGGGGCTCGCCGCCAGCGAAGCCCCCTCTGTGAGCGCTGACAACTCTTCGATCTTTTGATCGATTTCTGCGAGCGATTTTTCGAATTCAAGATAAACCGGCAAGGCGATCATCCCGGGTCAAGGCGCGCCAGCACGCCAATCCATCAAACTCCCCTTAGACCTGCGCCCGTCGAAACGCTAGAGAATGCGCGCAGCGCGATGAGGACAAAATCATTACCCCGAGAAGGTCTTAACACGACCTAAGGCCGATGCCGGCGCGGCTCTGGCCACCCCGTCGGTTTGAAGCAGGCCTTAAGAGCGGGGTTTTGCCTGCCCGTGCGGCGAAGGGCTTGTGTCCAAAGCGGGAGAGATGGCCGCCAACCCAAATGCGCCGCGAGAGGCGAAGCCCCCGATATCGCCCCGAGGACAAAAACCGGCGGGCGCGTGCCGCTGATGCGAAGCCACCGGGTTCCTGGACGGGGCGCGCCCTTTTCGCTACCAGAGCCGCGATTATGCTGCAGGAGCGAACGCCATGGCCGCCAAGCCGCCGAGGGAGTTTTTCAAACCGCTGGCCGCTGGGGCGCCCGCGCCCCGGCGCGACCTGCCCGTCCGCCTGGAGCGGATGATCCACTTCATTCCGCCGCACCTGGAAAAGGTCCGCGCCAAGGTCCCTGACATGGTGGGGCAGGTGGATGTGCTCCTCGCCAATCTCGAAGACGCGATCCCCTTCGAGCAGAAGGAAGCCGCCCGGCGCGGTCTGATCGAGATCGCGGAGAAGACCGACTTCGGCCAGACCGGCTACTGGACGCGCATCAATGCGCTGAACAGCCCCTGGCATCTCGATGACGTCCTCGAAATCGTCCCTGCCATCGGCAATAAGCTTGACGTCATCATGATGCCCAAGGTCGAGGGCCCCTGGGACATTCACTATATGGATCAACTCTTGGCGCTCCTCGAAGCCAAGCACCAGATCAAGCGCCCGATCCTGCTGCACGCCATCCTGGAGACTGCGCAAGGCGTGGCCAACGTAGAGGGCATCGCCCAAGCAAGCCCTCGCATGCAGGGCATCAGCCTGGGCCCTGCCGACCTCGCCGCCTCTCGCGGCATGAAGACCACCCGCGTTGGCGGCGGCCATCCCGACTACGCCATGCTCGCCGACCCCGAGGGCGACAACCCGCGTCCCCGCTTCCAACAGGATCCTTGGCACTACACTTTCGCCAAGATGGTCGACGCGTGCGGGCAAGCGGGCATCAAGCCATTTTACGGTCCATTCGGCGATATCAAGGACCTTGCGGGGTGCGAGCAGCAATTCAAGAACGCCTTTCTCCATGGCTGCCTCGGCGCCTGGAGCCTGCACCCTGACCAGATCGCCATCGCCAAGCGGGTGTTCAGCCCCGCGGTCGATGAGGTGCTCTTCGCCAAGAAGATCGTCGACAGCATGCCCGAGGGCGGCGGCGTCGCCATGATCGACGGCAAGATGCAGGACGACGCGACCTATAAGCAGGCCAAGGTCATGCTGGATCTGGCGAAGCTCGTGGCGGCGAAGGACCCGGAGATGGCGGCGGCGTATGGGCTTTGAGGGAGGACGTCGTGCTAAAATCCCTTGCCGCTGTTGGGAGCGCGAGAAAGCAGAGCCGTGGAGAAAACCGGCTCTTTAAGGCGCGACGATGATCCCCCGGGCGCGCGCCCAGGGCGGCCCAAAGGCTCTGTCGAGCCGATCTCTGGCAAGCGAGCCTAAGAACGCGCCGAAGCCGGGTGAGGCAGGCGCCAGACCCCGCGAAAGGCCCTGAGATGCTTAGCGGATTGACGAGAGTTGCCCCCCTGTGTTTTTCGCGCGACAAGGCATGAAGAGCAGCAGGGGAACTGCGCGCGATGGGGAGCTGAACATGTTGAAAATCCTAGGGGCGATCCCGCTTCTGACCGTGCCGACCCTGATTTATGCGTTGTTTGCCTTCCCTGCGGGCGTTGCGATGAACGAGGGCCTGTCGCAAGAGGTCTTCGCCCTCACAATGCCGTCCGAGACGCCATGGATATTCACCTGGGGTGGCGTGCTTTTGCTGTTTTCGATCCTGACGCTCTTCATCGAGGTGATGAAATCCACCCGCGCGACCGCGAGCGCAATGGTCGACAATGGGCTCTCCATCGCGCTCTTTATCGCCTGTTTTCTGCTGTTTCTGCTCGTGCCTGGTTTCGCCACGACAGAGTTTTTCCTCATCATGCTGATGGTGATGCTCGATTTCGTCGCGGGTTTTGTGATCATGGTCAACACCGCCCAGCGTACGGTCAATTTTGACGGTCAGGCTTGAAGCGCAGGCGGCCTGATCCGCCCAAGCCGGACATGGCTCTGAGCCGCCGAATTTTTCCCGGCCGTCCTATTCTGAGGAAAGCAGCGCTGCGCCTGGGCAAAGGGACGCGCCCCCGGGTTTTTCTCGGCCCGCCAAGCCGATCCGAACAGCGGACCATGGGGACAAGGCCGGCTCCTCTGGTTGTGGGGCGTGCGAGCCTCAGGGGCGAGGTGAGGGCGGGCCTTAAGGAGGGGTTTGGCGACGAACGCAGAGCAGACTGGCGGCGGATCTCGCGGGCGAACCGCGCCCAATGGGCGCCGAGCCCGGGCAGGGCGGCGATCGGAGGCGCCGCCTTGCGGATGGGGCGCAAGGCCGCCCCGCCGGAGCGCCGTTTCAAGCCGATCCGCCGCGCTTGCGGGTCCTCGCAGAAAAGGACCTGAAGCGGCCGCCTTCGCGATAGATGGTTCCGCCCTATGCGCCCGCTTCAGCGAGGCTCGATGCAGCTCGCCATGCCCAAGGCGCGCAAGAAGGTTTGAATGCGGCCCCTTTCCATGGACGAAGACCCGGCCTAAACCCCGGCTATGAGCACCGCCGCAACAAACACCTTCACCAGCGACCACCCCCATCTGAAGATAGCCAGCGAAGCCATGGCCTTGGAGTTCGGCCTCTCAGCGGAAGAGTATAGGCTCATCCTAGAGAAGCTGGGCCGCACGCCGAACGTGACGGAGTTGGGGATCTTCTCGGTGATGTGGTCCGAGCACTGCTCCTACAAATCCTCCCGCGTGCACCTGGCGAAGTTCCCGACCAAAGCCCCGCACATTCTTTACGGACCTGGAGAAAACGCCGGCGCCATCGACATCGGCGAGGGTCTGGCTTGCATCTTCAAGATGGAGAGCCACAACCACCCGAGCTTCATCGAGCCTTATCAGGGCGCGGCCACGGGCGTCGGAGGCATCCTCCGCGACGTCTTTACGATGGGCGCCCGTCCAATCGCGCTGATGAATGCGCTGCGCTTTGGTGATCCCTCCCATCCGAAGACCCGCCGGTTGCTTGAAGGCGTGGTTTCCGGCATCGCAGGCTATGGCAATTGCGTGGGGGTTCCCACCGTGGGTGGGGAGACCAATTTCCACTCTCGCTATAATGGCAATATCCTGGTCAATGTCATGTGCGTGGGTTTAGCCCCAGCCGACCGAATCTTCACCAGCGCGGCGAAGGGTGCGGGCAATCCGGTGGTCTATGTGGGCGCAAAAACAGGCCGGGACGGCATCCATGGCGCGACGATGGCGAGCGCCGAGTTCGACGACGAGAGCGAAGAAAAGCGTCCCACCGTTCAGGTCGGCGACCCCTTTTTGGAGAAGCTCCTGATCGAAGCGTGCCTCGAATTAATGGCCACAGACGCCATCATCGGAATCCAGGACATGGGCGCCGCTGGCCTCACGAGCTCCTCTGTCGAGATGGCTTCCAAAGGCGAGAGCGGCATTCTGCTGCTGATCGATGATATTCCCGCCCGCGAAGACGCGATGAGCCCTTATGAATTCATGCTGTCGGAGAGCCAGGAGCGCATGCTCATGGTTTTAAAGCCTGGCCGGGAAGGGGAGGCCAAATCCATCTTCGATAAATGGGGCCTTGACGCCGCCGTCATCGGTAAAACGACCGATACCGGACGACTGCAGCTGCAATGGAAGGGCGACATTGTTTGCGACCTGCCCTTGGGTCCGTTGGCGGACGAGGCGCCGAAATACGAGCGTCCCTTCGTTTTTTCCTCGTCTAAGGCGCGAGAGGCGGACGCTGAGTCGACCCTTGCCGCAGAAATCAGCTTCGACTTTGCCGGCGATCTCCTTGCAGTCATGGCGTCTCCGGACATGGCGTCCAAGGCATGGATTTGGCGGCAATATGACCGCCATGTTATGGCCGACACTGTGTCCGACAGCGGCGGCGACGCCGCCATCATTCGCCTGCATGGATCCAACCGCGCGCTCGCCATGACCTGTGACGTCACCCCACGCTATGTGGAGGCTGATCCTCGCGAAGGCGGCAAGCAGGCTGTCGCCGAAGCTTGGCGAAATCTTTCCGCTGTCGGCGCGACGCCGCTTGCGATCACGGACAATCTCAATTTCGGATCGCCTCAGCGTCCCGAGATCATGGGACAGATCGTCGCCGCCATCGAAGGCATGGCCGAGGCTTGTCGCGCGCTCGATTTTCCGGTCGTCAGCGGGAATGTGAGCCTTTACAATGAAACCAACGGCCAGGCGATACTGCCCACGCCCGCCGTCGGCGGCGTCGGAATCCTCCAGGATATGACGAAACGAGCCTCTTTGGAGGGGCTACGGCCCGGTGACCAACTGATTATGATCGGCGAGACCAGGGGTCATCTGCCGCAATCCATGCTTGAGCGCACAGCGCTTGGACGGGAACAGGGCCCGCCGCCGCCGGTTGACCTCGCCGCAGAGCGCCTTAATGGCGACTTTGTCCGGGGCCTCATCCAAGCAGGGGTCGTCTCTGTCTGCCATGATTTGTCCGACGGGGGATTAGCGGCCGCTGCTGCAGAAATCGCCCTGGCCTCCAGCACGGGCGTAGCCTTGATCAACCCGACCGATTGTCCTGACAGAGCATTTCTGTTTGGCGAAGATCAGTCCCGCTACTTGATCGCCCTCCCCTTTGCCTACGCGGACGAAGTCTTTGATGCCGCGAAAGCCGCGGGCGTCTTCGCAGAGCTTGTGGGAGTGGCTGGCGGCTGCGAGATCGCTTTCAAAGACGACGCTCTTGATCTCGCCGATTTGCGGGCTGCGCATGAGGCTTGGTTGGCCGACTTCATGAGCGCGTCACCCTGAGCCCGGAAGACATACGCCCGAAAACAAGACGCCCAAAAAATACGCCCCCGACCTTGATCGGGGGCGTCTGGGTTCCAAAGGGCCAGTTCGGAGTTCGTTATTCCACGCTGATCGAATATTCGCCCGTTGTCATTGGCGACAAGCTTTGCGCCCGGATGATCAGAATGCCGCTTTGCTTCGCAGTGAACGAGATCTGGGCGTCTAGGCCATTAGAGCCTCCGCCGCTGTCATCGTCATAGGCGGCCACCGCAAAGCCTGCCGGCGACTGCAGCCCGACCTCAAGGACGGAGTCGAGCGTATCCGAGCGCATGGTGATGCGCACGTCCTGGCCTTGCCGCACTCTCAGGCTGTAGACGTCATAATAGGACAGGAGCTGGTTGACGACTTCGCCCTCGTTGAGGGACCCTCGCATGATCTGGTTCATGCGGATAGGCGTGGGCCGTGGCTCGGCCGGTTGAGGGAAAACCTCCGCCGCGACGGTGTAAGGTCCGGTCGCGGATTCATAACGTCCCATAGCCCGCACCGTGTAGGAGCCGGCCTCTGGGAAACGGTGGATCAGCCGCGCATTCAGATTGCCGCCACTGTCGTCGTCCGACATTTGCGGTTCAAAGCCCCAGTCGAACACCTGACCCACTTCCAAATAACTGTCGAAAGCGTCCGAGTTCATGGTGAAGATGACGACCTCACCGGCCTCGGCTTCATAAGTGAACAGAGCATAAGGCTGCGACGACCATTCAAGGGTAGGACTATTGGCGGTGAACTCGCCGCTGACCGGTGTCCCCATGGCGAGAGGCAGCGGGGTAGGCGGCGGCGTAATCACGGTTTCCGCCACCGAAAGCGAATAGCCTCCCTCCACGTTCGAGCCGAAGCTGGTGGCCTGGATCGTGTACTCGCCTGCAAAGGGCGCGGTGAAATTGATGCGGGAGTTCAAGGTGCCATCGCCGCGGTCGTCGTTTGAGGCGTATTCCTCAAAATACCCCTCCGACTGGACGCCGATCAGAAGATAAGTGTCCATTCCTTCCTGTGAAGTCATGTCAAGCCGCACCGATTGCCCTTCGGCCAAGGTCAATTGGTAGGTATCCATCCAGGCTTCCCGGGCTTGGTTACGCTCGTCGGTTGATGACAGGCTGCCGTTCACGGCGCCTCCCAAACCGATTGGGTCGGCCAAAGCGGGCGCAGCCAGCAGGGCTCCCACCGCCGCCGTCGCCGCGACCATTGTTTTCCATTTGCGCATCTTATGTCCTCCATCCCAGGCGAGCCTGAACCCCAACAACAGGGCGGGCCTTGAGTGCATCATACCAGCAAACGTTCCCCCTTCTTGTCTGTGACCAAAGTCAAAGAATGAACGGTCGGTAAGGCTGCACGCCAGTTGCGCCAGACATTGCGGCTCTCCTATGTCAAACGCAACACGCCAGACCCGCCCCGATCCGCAAAGACCCGACCCGCAAGGAGCAGACAATGCCGATGAGCCGCAACGAATTGGAGGCGCACCTGAAGGAGGCCTTCCCGGACGCTGATCTTGAACTGGTCGACTTGGCCGGCGACAACGACCATTGGAAAGCCGTCATTGCGACCGCCGCGTTTGCGGGGAAATCACGCGTCGCTCAGCATCAGATGGTCTACGCAGCCCTAAAGGGGAAAATGGGCGGGACGCTGCATGCCCTGGCCCTTGAGACCCGACCAAAATAGCCCTGAGCCGCGGCGATCCGTCGCGATTTTGGCGTTTCCTGACCATCGCTCGCTTGATCCTTGCGCGCACGCCCCTTAACTGCCCAGTCTGGGCCATTTGGATGAAAGACGTCTCATGAGCGAACCTGCCGTCTTCCAGGAACTCCGCGACACCATAGCCGCGCACGACGTCGTCCTGTTTATGAAAGGGACGGCGGACCAGCCGCGCTGCGGGTTCTCA
Organism: Alphaproteobacteria bacterium; assembly: GCA_018971945.1. Lineage (GTDB taxonomy): Bacteria > Pseudomonadota > Alphaproteobacteria > Caulobacterales > Aquidulcibacteraceae > REEB509. Next base: position 12,343 of record JAGWZH010000068.1, read on the forward strand.
AGCTTGGTGGTGCAGGTCTTGGATCATCTGGGCGTGGCGTTCCATGACGTGAATGTCCTGGCAGACGAAGACATCCGTCACGGCGTGAAGGCTTTTTCCGATTGGCCGACCATCCCACAGCTTTATGTGAAGGGGGAATTTGTCGGCGGCTCTGACATCGTCAAAGAAATGTATCAGTCCGGCGAGCTGCAGGTCCTTTTCAAGGAAAAAGGCATATCGGCTTAAGGTCCTCCCAGCGGCTCAAACGCGGGGGCGCTCCTGGACGATCATGGAGAGTGTCTTCAAGGTCCCGTCGCGGATCACGTCGACCGCAATCCTCTTGCCGATCGTTTCGCCCACCAGCAAGCGGTGGATAGCGTCAACGTTCGCCGTCGTTTGACCATCAAGGCGCACCACGACATCGCCGTCTCGCACGCCCGCCGTCTGGGCAGGACCGCCGATCGTCATCGCGACGACCAGGACGCCGCTTTCCGCAGGCAGATTGAGCCGCCGCTGGACCGCCCGAGCGAAGCCTTGGGTCTGCCCAGCGACGCCAAACCAACCCCGAGCAACGCGCCCCGCCCGCAACAGCTCCGGCGCTACCCATTTCGCCGTATTCACCGGCACTGCGAAACAAAGACCCTGCGCGCCTGCGATGATCGCTGTGTTGATCCCGATCAGCGCGCCGCCGCTATCGACCAGGGCGCCACCGGAGTTGCCAGGATTGAGGGAGGCGTCGGTTTGAATGACATCCTCGATCAGCCGGCCTGCCTTTGAGCGCAGCGTGCGGCGTAGGGCGGAGATCACCCCTGCCGTCACCGTCGCCTGCAGTCCCAATGGATTGCCGATGGCGACTGCGAGCTCTCCGACCTCTAGGGCCGCGCTATCGCCCAAAGCCAAGGAGGCGTGCCCGCCCCCTCCAAGGCGGAGCAGGGCCAGATCCGTGTCAGGATCGGCGCCGACGAGCTCAGCGGCGACGACGGACGCGTCGTGTAGCATGACTTCAAGATGGGCTGCTCCTTCCACCACGTGATGATTGGTCAGCGCGTAGCCATCGGTGGAGAGAATGACGCCCGAGCCCGCGCCGTCCGGACCGCCGCCAGCCCTGGCCCTGCGGACCCCAATCACCGCTGGCGCCGCCCGCTCCACCACGGACACCACCGTCTGAGAAAAGGCGTCTCGAGCGCGCCTTTTCGGCGCTTCTTCCAAAGAAGAGCCCGTCGCGCGAGCGGATGGTTTAAACAGTCCCAACATGGCTCTTAGGTAGGGGGCCGGCTACGTTGTGAGAAGTCCATATGGCGAAAGCATCGTGGCGAAAGCATCGTGGCCAAAGCGGGGTGGCCAAAGCGGGGTGGCCAAAGCGGGGTGGCCAAAGCGGGGTGGCCAAAGCGGGGTGGCCAGCAGTTTGTTGTCTCAGCCGAGCGCCTCGCCGGGAGGAAACAAACCGCACCCGCATGGGCGCCTGACATCCGCTCCGGTCTCCGATAGTTTCCGATGAAATGACTTGGAGCGCCCAATGGCTGAAGCAGCCAAACCTGAAGCCCTCAAAAACGCCCCCACGGTCCACCGCCTTCGGGGGGACTACTCCGCGATGCGCTCTGATTGGACGATCGATCAGCCCATCGCCGCCTACGCAGAAGACGATCATGCCCTCTGGGCCCAGCTCTACGCGCGTCAAACGCGCCTGGTGAAAGATTACGCCGCCCCCGTTTTCGTGCGTTCCCTTGCAGCCATGGACTGCGCAGAGGCGATCCCGTCTTTTGAAGGCCTTTCCAAAAGGCTCCGCCCCTGCACAGGTTGGGAAGTCGTTCCTGTGCCTGGCCTTTTGCCAGACGACGTGTTCTTCGCACATCTGGCCAACCGTCGCTTCCCCGCCAGTTGGTGGATCAGAAAGCGCGAGGAGATCGATTACCTCGTCGAACCAGATGTGTTTCACGACATTTTCGGTCACGTGCCTCTGTTGTTTGATCCGGTCTTTGCCGACTATCTTCAGCAATATGGCCTCGCAGGCCCCAAGGCCATGGCCCATGACGCCGTTCCCATTCTCGCCAGGCTCTATTGGTACATGGTTGAGTTCGGCCTGATCCTTGTGAACGGGGATATAAAGGCTTACGGCGCAGGCATGCTTTCAAGTTTTGGCGAGACCCAGTTCTCCGTTGCGAGTCCGCAACCCAATCGAATCGGTTTCGCGCTGGAACGCGTGATGCGCACGCGCTACTGGATCGATCGCTATCAGAGCGCTTATTTTGTGCTCGACAGCTTCGAGCAGCTGTTCCGAGCCTCGATCGATACCGATTTCGGTCCTCTCTATGATCGCATCAAGCAGCAAGAGCCCGTAGCCCCGGACGCCATATTGCCGGATGATCGGGTGTTCAACCGGGGCTAAGCCTTATCGATCGTGATCAATCCAAACGCCACAAGCCGTTGGATCATTTCCTCCGGCTTCGGCGCGCCTTCCGCGGTGAGGTCCGCCAATCCGAACGCGACCCCCGACAAGGCCCGCTCCAAGGCAGGCTTCTCAGCGCCGACAAAGCTGATATCGCCCCCTGCGGTGATGAGCGCCAGGGCGTCCTGCTTCTGCACCAAACGCCAGGCCGCAAAAGGCCTCGCGACGAACCGGTCCGCATCCGCGACCGGCGTCGCCGCCCGCGCCACCGCACCTCGCGTATCTGGCGCCCGCGACCGGATGAACCCGTCCTGGAACACGTCCATTGCCGGATCGAGCCTTACCCTCTCCATCACCCGCTGCGCCAACACCGCGAACTCCGGCCGTACCCGATCCCGATCAAATCCTTGTTGAGCGTAGCCCGGGGGCAGGGCGCGTCGCGCCGCGGGTTCGTACAGCGCTGCCTCAGACACCGCTTCAACCAGCAGATCCGCCCAAGTCTTGACGATCAGCCCAACCGTTATGTGCAGCGACGGCTTGCCCTCGCTCGTCGAGGCGTCGTGCAGCATTCCCCGCGGCACATAAGCGCAATCACCTGCCTTCAGAACGAATTCTTCTTTCAGCGCTCCCGTCTTATGTTGCCGCCGGTCAAAGCGCTCTCCGCGATAGGGTAGGTCCACCGGCTTATCGTAGAGCCGCCAGTGCTTCTCGCCTTCCACCTGCACGACGAACACGTCGTGGCTGTCATAATGGGTGGAGAAACCCTGCGCCTCCGGAGGCGATAGATAAATATTGGTCTGGATGTGACAGGAAAAGACCTGCTCAAGCGCGCGGCAAAAGTCCGATAGGGTCGGATCAAACTGGTGCATTTGCTGCAGAATGATGGTCGACCCGCCCTGATGCTGACGCGCCACCACGCCTCTGTCCACAAGCCCGTCGGTGACATAGTCTTCGCGACGCACCGGCCGCTGTGCGTTGGCGAGGTCAAGTTGCCCGGCCCGCAGGTCCATGCCAGCGATCATTCGGTCGACCATATCGATCGACAGGACTGAGCTATAGCGCTGCGGCTCCTGCCGATGCACGATCAGAGAGGTCTTTTCATAGACCGTTTCGAGAAAGTCGGCTGTGCTATTTGGCGCGATGAGAAAGCCAAGCGGGTCCCGCCCCCACGGCGCCGCCGCCTGCGCGACTTCCGACGGGGCGGGCCCCCCAAGAACATTCTGAGACAAAGCCAAAGCCCTTTAATAGCCCCGGCGGCCGTTTCCTGCAGCATCGGTTGGATCGCTGTCTGTCAGCTGCGTCCCGCGGCCATAGCCCGAGGCGTCGGTGGGATCGCTGTCGGTTTGGCCCGTATAGGCCCGCGAGGATCCGCCGCGGCCATAGCCCGAGGCGTCGGTGGAATCGCTGTCGGTTTGGCCCGTATAGGCCCCCGAGGATCCGCCGCGGCCATAGCCCGAGGCGTCGGTGGGATCGCTGTCGCTTTGGCCCGTGTAGGCCCCCGAGGATCCGCTGCGGCCATAGCCCGAGGCGTCGGTGGGATCGCTGTCGGTTTGGCCCGTGTAGGCCCCCGAGGATCCGCCGCGGCCATAGCCCGAGGCG
>JAGWZH010000069.1 GCA_018971945.1 Alphaproteobacteria bacterium
CGTCATAGGAAGCATGGATCGCCGACAGGTCCAGGCTGTCGCGAACCAGGTCGCGGACAAAATGGCACGGATGCTCGGACGGGACGAAATCCTGTACCGACGGCGGCAACAGAAAGACTTGATCCACATCCCACGAACGATAGGTTTTGCTCATGCAACGAGTGAATCAGAGCAGCCGATTCACGTCCGGCTCGATGCTCAAATCGTGGACAGGCTCCTAGCCGAGCCGTTATCCACTCCCTTGCTGGCCATTGGCCTGATCTGGGAGGTTGGCGGGGTTGGCGGCGACGATGCTCGCCATGCGGGCGCTCCGAAGAGCTCATCGCCAAAAGCCCCCCATCCATGAAAATCGCCCCAATAGCCTTCTGCACAGGGGAAGCTCTCACGTTGCGTTAATGGCGCTAAGGGATTTCGTTGGACTTTTTAAGGTGCAAAGCTGCAAAGACCACATTCACTTGATATCGAGATCCAATGGCCAAGCCTTCGATCACACCAAAACCTGCAAGAGTTTTCCTGGTTTCTTTTACGGCGATCGTTGTTCTTGGGCTTGCCGTAATCGGCTTGGCCATGACAAGCCTTGGTGCGGTCGGACTGCTCCCTCCACCGCCGCTGGTCGCGACCGACTGTATCGATCGCAAGTTTGCGTTCTTGGCCGAACAGGATCTCAGCGAAGTTGATCTCATCGCCATGGGCTCTTCGGGCGCCTGGCGAGACCTTGACATGCGGGTCTTCGCCGAAGAGCTCGGCTCCCGTCCCCTGAATGCCGCCCCGTGCCGTATCCAGGTCCACCAATCGGCCTTTATGACCGCCTTCCTCGCCCCCCGCATGCCGGCGCTGAAGTCCGTTATTTTCATGGCCCTCCCCAGGGATTTCGAGAACTGCAGCACCGGCGACGCGGCGTTTTTCGACCCCAACCTTGCCGGCGCCATGATGGACGGCCGCGTACCCCTCTGGGCCCCCTACATCACGGGCTTCGAAGCCACCTATATGGTCCAGAACGTCATCGCCAAGCTCAACCGCACGGGCAATTTCGGCGTCGCGGAGTTTGACGACGGCTTCGGCTCCAACGCCCTGCTCGATGACCTCGATTGGGCCCCCGCCTGGGCTATCGATGAGACCTGCTTTGGCCACCTCCGCAGTCTCGAAGAGACTGTGGCCCAGAGTGGCGCGCAATTGTTCGTGGTGTTTGCCCCGGTCCAGCCTGAATGGCTCGACGCCGTGGACCCCGACCGCGTCCGGTATGCCGCTTTCGAAGTCGCCATTCGCAGCCAACTGTCCGCCGAGACGCTCGTCATTCCACCCTGGCCCGACGCCGACACCACGGTCTTTTCCGATACGCAACATCTCCGCCACCCCAACGAACGGGCCTTCACCGCCTACATCACCTCCCAGATCCGAACCAAGATCGACCTCCAGAGCGCGGCGGGATAACCGTCCATGCTCTTCAACTCCCACGTCTTCATCCTGGCGTTTCTGCCCATCGTCCTGGTGGGCTACTTCACCATTGCTGCCCGGTTAGGACAAAAGCCTGCCCGCTTTTGGCTTTTGGCGGCGTCGCTGGTTTTCTATGGCTGGTGGAGCCTGCCCCATCTCGGCCTGCTGATTGTCTGGATGGTGACCAATTGGGCCGTGGGAGAACGCATCGCCCAAATCCGTCTGGACGCCGGCCCTCAAGCCTCAAGACCCTGGATGATCCTGGGCGTCACGGCGAACCTCGCCGGGCTTTGCTACTATAAATATACAAACTTCCTCCTGGCCTCGGTCACGTCGCTCACCGGGATCGAGTTCGCAGTGGGCGCGATCATCCTGCCGCTGGCCATCTCGTTCCACAGCTTTCAGCAAATCGCCTACCTCGCGGATCTTCAACGCGGTCAACGCCCCGGTTACGCACTGCCGGACTACTTGCTCTTCGTCTCCTTCTTCCCCCAACTGATCGCAGGCCCCATCGTCCACCACCACGAGCTGGTGCCCCAGTGGAAGGCGAAGGAAACCTACGCCCTGCAGGATACGGCGTTCGCGCAAGGCGTGGCGTTTTTCACGATGGGTCTCGTGAAAAAGCTCGCGCTGGCGGATCCGATCAGCGGTCTCGCCGCCCCCACATTCGCAACCGCCGCCGCCTCGGCGCCTGGCTTCGCTGACGCTTGGCTTGCCGTCATTGCCTTCTCGCTCGGCCTCTATTTCGATTTCTCTGCTTACTCGGACATGGCTGTGGGCCTTGCCCGGATGTTCAACATCCAGCTGCCCTACAACTTCCACTCGCCCTATAAAGCACGCTCCATCATCGAGTTCTGGCGCCGCTGGCACATGACGCTGTCTCGCTTCCTGCGGGATTATCTCTACATTCCCCTGGGCGGGAACCGGAAAGGCGGGGTCCGCCGCTCAATCAATCTGATGATCACGATGCTGCTGGGCGGGCTTTGGCATGGCGCGGCTTGGACTTTTGTGGTCTGGGGCGCGCTGCATGGGGCGTTCTTGCTGATCAATCACGCCTGGAACGGCCTGCGGGAAGCAGGCCGCGTCGCAGGCCTTGGCGCCGTCCCCTCCCATGTTTTGACCCTGACGGCCGTGGCCTTCTCCTGGACCTTCTTCGCCGCCCCCGATTTCGCCTCTGCCTGGGCAATCGTAGAGGGCATGACCGGCTTCAATGGCTGGATCAGCCCGGCCGCCGGGGCGGCTTGGGCGGCCTCGCCTTTGGGGCTCGGCGTCAGCGCATTTGGGGCCCAGCATGGCGCCTGGGCGATGCTGGATTGGGCCGCCCCGGCCTGCGCCCTGGTCCTGGCCCTGGCGGTCGTGGCCCTCGCCCCGAACTCCCAGGAGATCATCGATGGCCGCCGCTTCGCTGTCGATGAGGTCCCCGTTTGGGGCCGCCTGCGCTTCCAACCCTCTTTGAAAGTCGGTCTTCTGGCCGGCGCGGCGTTCCTCTTCAGCCTCAACCTCCTCGCTGACGTCCAGGCGTTCGTCTATTTTCAGTTTTGATGTGTGCTCCTTCGAGGGCCCGTCTTGTAGGGTTCGTTCGACACGTGCGCCTGACCCCAGGACGGCTGGTCAGCCGCCAAGGCGACAACCGCTTCCTCGACAAGCGGCGCAACCAGGTTTTTCAAATTCGGTTTGGCGCTGGTCACTTGCGTCAGCGCCCGGTCGCCACCCTTCTCTTACAATTCCTGAAACCGATAGAAGCTAGGAGCCCCAGCCCTTCGCTTGCGCTGCGGCCGTTCAAAGCTCTGGATACGCGACAGGCATAATCAGCCGGCTTCGCTGTCGCGCCTCACCCGATCACCTTGCAGGATTGCGTCACATTGCCAAGCTATTTGGCCAACTCTAAAAGCTCGACCTCGGCCTCGGTCACCTCGCGTTCAATATGCGTTGTCATGGCGTCATAGCCCGAACCACTGCCGGGACGCTTGGCCGAGCTCCGCATGGCTTCGCTCCCCGCCCCGGTTTCACTGCCCACCATGAAAGAAATTGTCCGATCATCTTGAGACTTATGCATAATCTTGCTCCGTTTTTGGAGCATAACGTCCGCCTTGGTCCATCAAGCTGTGACCCATCCCCCGTCGCCAGTCTGCTAACGAGGCTCGGCGCTGACATCGCGACTGCACGCGGGCTCCGAGGGATTTCTGTGCGGATGATGGCGGAGCGGGCGCTGGTCGGACGCATACGATCACGCGGCCGGAACGATACTAACCCTGCGTGCCCATTCGCATTTATGCAATGGCGTTATTTGTGTTGGGCATGGCGGACCGATTGGCCGATTTGACCTCTCGGCCAAAGAGCCTGTACGGCTGGCGCGAGCCGAAGCCCTGGCGCGGCTTGGCGAGGCTGGCGCAGCCCCTCTCGATCGCCCGAAATGAGGCCCCTCCCTTGACCGCCAGCGCCTAAGCCTGCTCAGGGACTGCCTGAAGCGGACAGGCCGGGGCGAACGCCTCCGCCCATAGTCTTCAAAAAACGCTGTGGTCGCTGCGTTCGACCGCGGCCCCGCTGGCGACGAGACTTGCATAATGGTCAAACAGCGTGTCCTTGCCGGTGGCGGGCGTGGCGTCAGCGTCGTAGCGACCCGTTGCGGGATCCAGCACGAGCATCGATTCCGTCGCATAGTAACGTCCGATCCGCGCAAGTTCGGCCTTGTCGGACAGAGGCGGGTAAAACACGCCGAGGCCGGACAACGTCCAAATGATCGCATCCATCACCGCGAAGGGCACATGCATGAAACGCGGTTCCCGACCGGTCAGCGCAAAAAGCTTTTCGCCTTGCTCGCGCGGCGTAATCGCAGGCCCTGGCCCGCCGATGGGTAGAACCCGACTTTTAAGCACTGGGTCGTCGATGCAGGCGGCGAGATAGGCGCCTAGGTCGGCATCGCTGATCGGCTTGCAGGCGGTCTGCTTACCGTCGCCGAAGAGGAGGTAGGGCTTTCCGGCTCTCACGCGCTCGAGCTGGCCGCAAAGGGACTTGAAGTACGCCGTGGGCCGCACAATCGCGTAGTCGAGTCCTGAATCCATCAGCTCTCGTTCAAAGGCCAGCTTGGCCTGCTGGAAAGCGAGGCGGGGCTTTTGCACGCAGATCGCGGACAGCAGCACAAATCGCGCGACGCCGGCGGCCTTGGCTGCGTTGAGCGCGTGGGTATTCGCCCGATAATCGACAGCCCACGCGTCCTTGGGCGCCCCGGTGCGCGAGGCCATGCAGGAAACCAACGCATCAAACCGCTCGCCGCAGAATCCGTCCCGCGCCAGCGAGGCAGGATCGGTCGCTTCGCCGAACCGCACCGTCGCGCCTTCAAACATGGTTGGCGTCCGGTCGGACCTAGGCCGGACGAGACAGACGACGTCATCGCCGCGCGCAAGCAGGGCCCGGACGGTTGCTCCGCCCACACTTCCGGTCGCGCCCAAAACGAACACACGGCGCCGGTTTGCTGATGGCTCGGAGCGATCCGGCGGGGCTCGGGCGGTCATGATTCGCGTTCCCAAAAATTTTAGCGCTGCCGCCCGAGACCAATGGCGGATCGGCGCCACGCTGCGTCAGCGATGCTTCGCTTTAGCATCGACGAAACGGTCTAACGGCTCTAGACGCTTTTCCGATTTGACGGAAGGCCACCTCTTTGCATCCCTCATGCTGCATCCGAACGCGCTTAGCGACGAGCACCCTGCTGATCGCTCGGCGTCCGATGAGTCTTTGGGCTTCACCGCCAATCTGGGGGTTTTCTGCCCCTTCCGCCTCAGTCGGATTGACGGCCTTTCCATCGCATCGCAGCCAGCGCCAAGCTCCAAACGGCCGCGAGCCATAGCATTAGCGAGGTAAGGCTTGGCCAAGCCGCAGCGCTCTGAGTGGGGAGAAACCGCACGCTCCAAGAGGCAGCCTCTGCAGCGCTAACGCCTCGCCCGCCCATGATGGCTTCGCCCAATGCGTTGCGCAGCGCCGTCACTTGTGTACGGGCCTCGGCTTGCCTGTCTAACGCGGTCCGCGCGCTGGTCCCGGCAATGTCGGTCATGGCGATGGATTGGGCTAAGGTTGGCGTGAGGGCTTGCAGGGATGCTGCGATCGCGATCTGGCGTTCCAGGCTGGCGTCAAAGCGCGATAGGAACGGGGCCAACGACTGGTCGACGCTTTGGCTGACGAGGTAGCGCGACCTCGCCCATCCCGGCACATCAAAATCGCCTTGCTCCAACTCAGGATGGTCGTTGAGATAGGCTTGGGCGAGGCTTTCAGCGTCCTTTACCGCAGCGATCTCCGCTCTGCGAGCATCGGCCAGAAACGCAAGGCGCGGCGGAGCTGGCGCAAACGCCTGAGCAGCGGCGGTGATGGCGCTCGGTCCGGTTGCGGCCAGGACGAGCCAAACGGCGAACAAAGCAATGGCGCTCGCGACGCCCTGGCCTACAAGGCTGTTCAATGCCACGCAAAATCCTGCCCAGATCAGGAGTCCCAGGATTGCGACGCCCAGGAAGCCCATAAAAGCGGAGATCCGTGCACCCTCCAAACCGCTGGCAAAGGCCTGCGCCAAGAGCGCAGCCACCAGCGGCAAGGCCACAAGCATGGTGCGCGCCGTCACGCGCGCCAACACGATCCGGCCCGGCTGCGCTCCCTGCGCAATGAGCAGCGCCAACCGTCCTGTCCTGCCCTCTTCGCCCAGAAGGCCCGCGCAAAGAGCGATCAAGATCAGAGGCGCCACCACAGTCATCAAAAAGGCAAAGTCAAAGCGCGACAATGCGAGGCTTAGCGGATGATCGACCTGGTAGTTCTCAAACGTCCGATGCAAGGGCGTCAGCGGGGTCGCCTCCCCTATAATTGGGTCAAGGCCGGTCCTGCCCGCCGCGAAATCAAGCAATGGCGGCTCCGCCGCCAAAATCCGCAGCCGCACCGCGTGCGGCGATTGCACGCCCGATGCTGCGGTGTCCGGAGAGATCTGCGTCAGCACTTGCGCTTCCGCGATCGCTGTCGTGTGTCCGGCCAAAATTCTCAGCCCATTATAGGACGCAAAAGCTGCGGCTGCCAGCAACAGCGTTATGGCTGCCGCCGCCGCGCCACTGCGCCATAAGATCAAAAGGTCCCAGCCGACCAGTCGCCAAAAGGGCATGCCTATCTCCGCCGCAGAGCAAAAATCGTTGAGGCAAGTGCCACAGCGAACCCACCGAAAAACCAGGCGATAAGCACATGGCCATCCCGCAGATAGCCTCTCTCGATAGCCGTCAGCGTCGGTGCCGCGTAGACAAATCCTGGGATCTGCTCCCAAAGGGCGCGATCGGCCATATAGGCGCCGCCACGATCGCCGGCCCTGTAGATGTCGTCTTCATTCAGCCGCCGGATCATCATCCTCCGATGCGCTTCGGCCTGCGCCAGAAAGTCGGCATGATGGGCGAAATCGCTCCCTGTCAGGCCCGCCGAAAGACTGGAAAACGCCACGGTCGGAGTGACCGCTGCGAAGGCAAACCGCACATCAGCCTGACGCCGATAGGCTGCGCGCAATTCGCCGTAGCGTCGATCATGGATGACGTCGCCAATCTCCTCACCCTGCTGCAGGCGCAAGCCCCTTACGCTGAGCGTCCGCCCCTGCTCGTCTAAGACGGTGGCGCTCGCGGGCGCGCCGTGGCCGTCGCCCGCAGCCATCACCGCCGCGCGTATCTCAGCGCGAAGCGCCGTCACGAAAGTCGCGGGCGACGGTGCCGGAGCGATTGCCTCTGCAGCCGTTGTTGCGATCCGTGGCGCGATGATTACAGCAAACGCCCAGAACAAAAGAGAAGCCATAAGGCTTGCCCGCGTCGTTGAGAACCAAGCCGACAGGGCCACGCCCAGAATGGCGAACACAACGCCGTACCCAAGCGCTGCCGAGGTCCAAAGAGCGAGCCTCAGGCCAGCGTCCGAGTAAAGCCCCGCGCCGGCGAAGATCCGCCACCATGCGCTCCCCGTCGCCGCCAACAGCAGCGCTGCGCTCAGAACGGCCGTTAGGCCAGCCGCGCCCAGGATCTTTCCAAGCGCGATGCTCAGGGCGCCCGCGCCATGTCCCTGCAACAACACGAGGCGGCCTTCTTCGCGTTCTCGCGCCAGGCTGACCGCGCCAATCAAAAGGCCCAGCAAGGCCAGGATGTGCTGGACGATCCAGGCAGGCGTTAGCGCGCCGAGCGGAGACGGATCAACGCGATCTTCCGCCGGCCGCGCCTCTGCTGGCCTTTGCAGATGCGCCTCCATCCACACATGTCCGCCCAGGAACGCGCGCAGGCCAGGATCCACGTCGTCAAGCGCGCTCAGGGGGCGCACCGCGTACCGGGAAAAATGGGCCGCTGCATGTGGGTTGCGGGGGCCTTGATCCAGCCAGGTCTGCGCTTCTTGCGCCTCCGCCGTCGCTATCGCGCGGCTGGTTTCACCCCTGTTCACCGCCGCCGATAAAGCACTCGCCAGCGTCAGCAAGATCATCACGACGCCTGCCGCCAAAAGCCAGCCTGCGCGCAGCGACTCGCGCAGATCCTTCCCAGCAATCGCGAGAGCGCCGTTCATGCAGTCCCCCGCATATGGGCCACATAGAGCGACTCCAGGCCCCTTGCGTCGATTTCGCGAGGGCTCATTGCGGCCACCAGGCGCCCCGCCTTTAAGATCACCAGACGGTCGGCGATGTCGTGCGCGCGGAACAGATCATGCGTCGCCATGAGTACCGCCGCCCCCGCCTCCGCGCGCGCGCGGATCGCGGCTGTGGTTTCGATGGCGGCGACCGGGTCAAGGCCCGATAGGGGTTCGTCAAGCACGAGCGCCTTGGCTTGTTTCGCGATTGCAATGGCGAGGGCGGTTTTCTGGCGCATGCCTTTCGAGTAGCCAGCGACCCGCTTGGCGGCGGCGGCCTCCGGCAAGCCGGCCGCTGTCAAAGCGGCGAGGGCCTCGGACTTCGTGGGCCGCGGACGCCCGGCGAGATCAGCAAAGAACTGGAGGGTCTCTATGCCGCTCAAACTCGGATAAAGCGAGGCTGTTTCAGGGACGTAAGCCAACTTTGCGCGCGCAGCGGCAGGATCTTTCGACACTGACGCGCCGTCCACAAACGCTTCGCCCGAACTGGATGAGATCAAGCCGAGGAACAGCCCAATCGTGGTGGATTTGCCGGCGCCGTTCGAACCCAGCAGAGCCATGACTTGGCCCGGTTCAACACGCAACGAGAGGCCGTCCAACGCGACCACGTCGCGGTACCGCTTTGTCAGCTCACGCGCTTCAAGCATCCGACGCATCCTTGTCTCTTTGGGATGTTATACTGTTTCGCGCTGTCCACGTTAAGGGGAGATCCGTCCCGTGTCGCGGCGTCAGCCTGTCGGGAGGGCGCGGTAAACGATGGGGCCGAAAAGATCATCGTTGTCGATCAGGCAGGCCCAGCGCGCCTTGGGCTTTGAAGCGGCCCCTCCGCACGCGTCCTGTTTCTTTGCGCCCCTGCCGTGGCCGCCGGCCACCCTCGATCGGATCGACCATCCGCGCATTGGCCGCAAAGACGCTTGAGTTACGGCTTGGCCAATGAGCGGAGAGCCGGTCCTCGCAAGCGGAGCTTGGCCGAGCCAGGGGCCGAGCCAAACGCCCTTTGTCAGGCTCGATGCGACGCCAGCTGATCTCTCCGCGACGGCATGCGCGTTTCAATGAAATGCGCGAGCGCTGCGGCTGCCGGACTGCGACGCGCTGGTTCGAGCAGACAAATGTCTGCGGCCTCGAGCGCAGGCCAGTCATGCAGAACCCGAACGCCCCGTTCTAGAAGACCACGGGGCATTACCGCATATCCGAGCCCTGCCCGCACCGCGGCTGCGCACCCTGCATGACTGGGGCTCGTGAATGCGCTGGTCCAATGCGCCTTAGCGCGATCGAGAGCAGCGAGAGCGCGCTCTCGATAAACGCAGGCCGGCGGCGACAAAACCAGAGGCAACGGGCGACCCCGCTCAGAAAAGAAGGATCGCGCTTCGGCGAAGCCCTCTGGCAGGCTGTTTGTCGCAGGCCCTACCCAAACAAGCTCTTCACGCCGAATCGCGCGCGCGCCTGGATGCAGGCGCTCTGGCGACTGCTTGATCAGTACAAGATCACGTTCCCCAGCCTCGAACTCCTCAATCAGAACCCGCGTCAACGCACAGGACACGTGGAGCATGATGTGCGGGTGGGCGTCTGTGAAGGCCGCAAGGATGTCGGGCAAATAGGCGGTCGCGAAGTCTTCTGGGGAGCCGAACCGAACCTCGCCTGACACATCCTTTGAACGAAAGCGCGCCAACATCGCGTCGGCTGCAGCGATCATGTCGCGAGCATAACCTAGAAGCTTCTCGCCATCCGGAGTGAGGCGCACGTTTCGCGTGTCTCGTTCAATCAATTGGCGCTCGAAAATCTCTTCCAGTTTCTTGATTTGTCCTGAAACCGCAGACTGTGATCGCCCGACCAGCGTCCCAGTCCGCGAAAAGCTTCGGGTTTCAGCGAGCGTCACAAAAGTGCGCAAGAAGGCGGTGTCAACATCATGCACGTCAGTCAAGCCTTGAAGGCGCGCGCGCGCGGCGTCAACGCCGGCGCGCGCTTCGCCAATGACGTTTTACGGGGCAAGAGGAGCAGGTCGTTCTGCAATCGGCTCCGGCATAGCGCTCGAGTGCAGAAGTTGGATCTTCCAAGCGCCGTCCGTCTTTTCCCAGACAAAACTATAGCGGGCCGTCACCCAGCCTGGCTCGCCATCGCGGGTGATGTCGAAGGTCCAGACGCCGGCGTCAATCGCGGTGTTTTCATCAAGAACCTCAATGTAACGTTCGTTGATCGTTGGTCGCGGCGACATTTTCAGGAAGTCGACAAAATAGGCTTCCACCTCCGCTGGCGTATCCCGGATCTGGTTTGAAACGGTCGGCGCTAAAATTGCGTTTGGCGAGAACAAGGCCGAAACCAGCTTTGGATCGCCGGTCGCAAGGGCCGCCTCCCACGCCCCGAAATTGGCCGCGACCTCCTCTTCGCTCGGGGCGGAGGTCGCGGCCGATGGCTGTTGTGGCGTCTCACCTTCAGACAGCGAACACGCCGCCATCGCGCCAAGCGCTCCAGCGGCTATGAGGGCTGAAAACGTTCTGATCTGCATCATCGTTCCCCTTAATTCAAAGCATGGCGACCATGGGCCACGCCCTTAAATGGAACAAGCAAAAACCCACGCAAACTCTCGTTGTTTTTCTTATAAATCATATAAGTTTTTCTGATTTAAAATACTTTGTGACTTTCCATAAGGCCATTTTCCTCCTCACCAAATGGAGCACTCCATGCCAATTGAGTCTCTTTTAGAAAACATTATATCCCCGATCACTTTGGCCTTCCTCCTTGGTGTTTTTGCAACGATTATCAAATCTGATCTTGAGATACCGGAGCCGGTCATCAAGATATTTTCTATTTTTCTTCTGTTTTCGATCGGCTTGCAGGGAGGACAGGAACTCGCCGACGTATCCTTCAACGAAATCGCTGGTGGTCTCGGCGTCATCGCGGCGCTGGTCTTTGTTCTGCCACTGATCGCGTTTTTGATCGCCAGATACGTCCTGCGCCTGGACGCAGCCAACTCCGCGGGCGTTGCGGCGCTCTATGGATCGGTATCGTCGGTGACCTTCCTTGTGGCCCGCGCCTATGCCGACAGTCGGGGCACGCCGATGGACGGCTACGTCACAGGCCTCGTGGCGCTTATGGAGCTTGCGATCCTGATCGCGCTCTTCTATGGGCGCTTCGCGATGAGCCGCTCCAACGGCGATAAGGGCGATCTTGCTTCAATCTTGATGGAGACGCTGCGTGGGCGGGGTCTCGTTCTGCTTGGGGGCGGCCTGCTCATCGGGGGGCTGATTGGCGACGCGAACTTTGCCCGGATCGAGCCTTTCTTTGTTGACCTTTTCCGCGGCGTTTTGGTGCTTTTCCTGCTTGAAATGGGGATGACAGCCGCTCGCCAATTGAAGGAGTTCGCCCGGGTCGGCCCGGCTATGGTTATCTTTGGCGTTGTCGTGCCGATGCTCCATGGCGGTCTCGCCACCGGCCTTTCCACCTGGGCCGGCCTGCCGCTCGGCTCCGCCTTCGTGATTGGCGCAGTAGCGGCTTCCGCCTCCTATATCGACGCCCCAGCCGCCGTGCGGGCGACATTCCCCTCCGCCAATCCGGGCATCTATCTGACCGCATCCTTGGGGGTCACCTTCCCTTTCATGCTGATTATCGGCGTGCCGACCGTCTACCAGATGGCCCTCTTCTGGCGGTCAGCGCTTGGGATCGGATGACAATTGGGTTGTGCGGGCCGCGCCGCCGATGCCGCGGCGGCGGCCCCTCAACGACATAAAGCGTCATGGGGGGTTCGTTCACGAATAACGGCGCGCGAGGAGCGCATTTCGCGAAACGCGCTCCGTCGCGCCAATCCGGGCGAAGAGCGCGCTCTTGGGTCGATCAACCCCTATGTCGGCGGTTTCGCTGGGCACAAAAGCAAGGGCGCAGGTCTAAAGGGGCGCCTGTCCTAACCTTGGAGATCCAGACCCTCAAAGTCTTGACCTTCAAAATCCGGCCAAGCCGCGTCCCTCGCCGAAATCACCGCAGGCGCGAAAGGCCAGGCGATGGCGAAGCTTGGATCGTCCCATCTCACCCCGCCTTCGGCGGAGGGCGCGTAAAAGGCCGACACAAGATACTGGACCTCGACATTGTCGGACAGGGTCATAAAGCCATGGGCGAAACCGCGGGGGACATAGAGCATGTCGCAGTTCGCCTCGGAGAGCTCGAAGCCCTCCCATTTCTTGTAGCTCGCGCTTTCGGGCCGCAAATCAATAATAACGTCCAAAATCGCGCCGCTGAGGCATCGGATCAGCTTCACCTCCGCGTCCGCGCCCGTCTGAAAATGCATGCCGCGCAGGGTGCCCTTCTGCACTGACCGCGAGGCGTTTTGCTGCACAAAATGGGTTTCCAAGCCTTGCGCGGCGAATTCTCTTTCGCAAAATGTGCGCGCGAAAAAGCCGCGTTCGTCGCCGCGCTTTTCAAGCTCAATGCGTCTGGCGTCCTGCAAGCTGGTTTTATGAAACTTCATTCGACCAGACCCTTATAGGCTTCGATCTGGGTCAGCGACACCGGTCGCATATCCGCGCCATTGAAAGCTGCTCGATACCAGTCGGCCGACCAGACGATGCGATCTCTACCGGCGATCCGATCGCGCCAACCAAGGGCCTTGCGAGCGCGGGCGGAGTCGACCGCGAGCGCTTTCATCTCGATCGAGCCTGGAACGGGCTCATGACGCCAGGCCGTTTCCACCCCGAGCGACCGCGCCATCAACGAAGCCACCTCCGACACCGGCAAATCCGGCCCCTCCCCAGGACCGAAATTCAGAGCCCGCGGCACCGTATCTGATCCATTGACCAGGTTTTCAGCATAGATCAGATAGCCAGCGACGCCGTCTAAGACATGAAGCCATGGTCTTGTCGCCTCAGGATGCCTCAGGACAAGAGGGGATCTCGAAGCGCAGGCTCGGACGACATCAGGGATAATCCGATCTTCGGAGTAGTCGCCGCCGCCGACGATATTGCCGCATCGGGCGGTGGCTAATGGAACCCCTAGTCCATCAAAATATGAGCGGGCGAAGCTCTGCGCTACGAGTTCGGCAGCGGCCTTGGAAGCTGAATAAGGGTCCTTTCCGCCGAGCCGATCGGTTTCTGCGAAAGGGAGGCCCTTCTCGTCATTTGCGTAGACCTTGTCGGAAGTGACGACAAGAATCGCTTGGGGTTTGGCGAAACGCCGAACGGCGTCGAGGAGGTTCGCGGTCCCTTGAATATTAACGGCAAGAGTTTCAAGGGGATCCGCGATCGATCGACGCACGATCGGCTGGGCGGCCATATGTAGGACGATTTCGGGGCTGCTTTCGGCGACCGTTCTCTCCAAAGCGGGAAGATCCCGCAGATCGGCCACATGCGAGCGACAGAGTGCGTCGCCATTGATCTGGCGATACATGGAGGGGTCTGTCTCTGGAGAGAGCGCGAACCCCGTCACGCGCGCCCCCATCAGGTGCAGCCAAAGCAAAGCCCAGGCGCCCTTGAAGCCCGTGTGGCCTGTCAGGAGAACTGACCGACCGCGCCAAAAACTGGGGTTTGGCATAGCGCCGGGCATCGCGGTTTCCCTCAGCAAGAGTGGAGAGTGGGCGGTCTGAAAAAACACTACTACGACCCCAACGCAAGAGCTTGTAGTCTTTACCAGAGCCGGCAAGACGCCTTCGCGCCCGGAGGGCGAAAACGGAGCTTTCAGGAGAAACGGCCAGTGATCTTGATAGACGCTGCATTGGCGCGACTGGCTGCGGAGGACAGAAGGATCCGCGTGGGGGTCGTGGGCGCCGGCTTCATGGTGGAAGGGTTGGCGCTGCAGCTGGCCATGGCCTATCCTCAGATCCGTATCGTCGGCATCGCGGCGCGCCGGCCTGAAGAAGGCCGCCGCATATTGAGCAGGCTCTATGAGCCAGGCTCGATCCGCGCCGCGGACTCGAGCAGCGCGATCACCCGCATCATCGCTTCCGGCGCAGCAGCGATTACCGACGACCCGGTCGCGCTGGCTGCAGCGGAAGGGTTCGACCTTCTCCTCGAAGGAACGGGCTCGATGGACTACGCCCTGGCCGCCGTTCTCGCCGCCATCGAAGCCCGCAAAGACGTTGTGCTGATGAATGCCGAACTGGATGCGACCGTGGGGCCTATGCTCAAGGTCAAAGCGGATCAAGCCGGGGTGGTCATTACTAATATTGACGGGGATCAACCCGGCGTCGAGATGAACCTCTACCGCTATGTCAGCAGCGCAGGTTTCAAACCGATGTTGTGCGGCAGCGTGAAGACCCTCCAGGATCAGCATCGAACGCCCGCGACCCAGGCGGCGTTCGCTGCTCGCTGGACACAGAAAGCGGAGATGGTCACATCCTTCGCAGATGGGTCGAAGGTTGCTTTTGAGCAGGCAGTCGTCGCGAACGCGACGGGCATGCGGGTCGCGAAGCGAGGCATGATCGGCTACGATCCGACAGGTAAAGACCCTTCCTTACCGCTGAGGCCTCTGGAAGATTATGTCGAGCGCCTCACGCCACACTTGGATCCTGATCTGCCTGGGTTAGTAGACTTTGTCGTGGGCGCGAGGCCCTCCCCTGGCGTGTTCGTCATCGGGTATAGTGCAGAACAAACCCAGCAGCACTATATGGCCTACTACAAAATGGGCCCTGGTCCATACTATTTATTCTACACTCCCTATCACCTGGTTCATCTCGAAGTGCCTCTGACTATTGCCCGGGTTTCTCTTTTTCGAGACGCGGCGGTCACTCCTATTGGACCCCCGCGGGTCGGGGTTGTGGCGACAGCAAAACGGCCGCTTTCGCCGGAGCAGACGCTCGATGGTATCGGCGGGTTCGATACCTATGGGGAGGCAGAAAACATGAGCGCCGTCGTCGCCGAAGGCCTGCTGCCTATGGCGCTCGCGCACGGATGCACCGTGGCGCGCCATGTTCGCCAAGACGCCACTCTGACATGGGACGATGTGAAAATTCCCTCAGGACGGCTGATCGACAAGGTCTACGCTATGCAGATGCAGCACTTCGAAATGGCTGGAGGCGCGCCATGAAGGCTGTGATCTTCGCAGGGGGTTTCGGCACGCGGCTTTCGGAGGAGACAGCGCTCCGGCCAAAACCGATGGTGGAAGTCGCGGGGCGACCCATTCTCTGGCATGTCATGAAAATCTACGCCCGGCACGGGATCACAGATTTCGTTGTACTTGGCGGGTATAAAATTGAAGTTATTCGCCAATATTTTCTGAGCTATACTCAGATAATGTCCGACTTTACCATAGACCTCGCAACCGGCGATATTCTTTGGCGACGCGGCGCGGCGGAGCCATGGCGCGTCACAGTGCTTGACACGGGCCCTGACACCATGACCGGCGGAAGGCTGAAGCGAGCGCGGGAGGTGATCGGCGAGGAGACGTTCTGTCTTACTTATGGCGACGGCGTGTCCGATATCGACATCACCGCGCTCATCGCTTTCCATCGGGCGAAGGGCAAGACCTGCACGGTGACAGCTGTGGCCCCTCCGGGCCGGTTCGGGGTCTTGGGACTTTCCCCGGACGGCGCAGAGGTGATCGCCTTTCGGGAGAAAGAACAGGGCGATGTTGGCCTCATCAATGCAGGGTTCTTTGTGTGCGAGGCCGGGGTGTTCGACGTCATTGACGGCGATAGTCAGCCCTTCGAGCAAGAGCCGATGAACCGACTGGTGGAGCGCGGACAGCTTGCCGCCTTCCACCATAAAGGGTTCTGGCAGGCCGTGGACACGGTTCGAGACAAGCAAGTGATGGAGGCCGTTTGCGCCAAGGGAGCCCCATGGCTTGACTAAGGCGTGGTTCAGAGCGGCGCCAAAAGCGTCCAGTCTCCCATGAAGGCCTGTGAAACGCCGGTCAGCGTCTACCGGGCCTTGACGCCAAGGCGTTCGTTTCCCTCGCAGATGACGCACCGGCCTTTAGGCTGGCCCGATGTTTGCGGCCAGAGTGATGCCCATGCGCCATCATGTTCGGGCGGGTCAGGGGCGACAAACCGCAACAGGAACAGCGCCGCCGACCCGGGCGTCGGCGGCAGGGGCGATCTGGGTCTGCGAACAGCCGCGCCGCGATTATAGAATGTGGGGCGCGTCAGGAGCTCTTCCCTTCGCCGATGCTCTTGCTCTGGGACGCCGCGGACCTGACGGGGCTCGTTTTGACAAGGACGAATTCCTCATGAGCAGGCCTTGTCGCGCGGACCATGGCCGATCAAGACTGCGGCTCCCTGAATGATCCATTGACGCTCTGAAGGCAGGTTCGCGCCGTT